>CAMOUQ010000098.1 GCA_946626595.1 uncultured Prevotellaceae bacterium
AATGAAGACGCTCGTTGTTTTGCTCGGACCAACAGCCGTCGGTAAGACGGAACTCAGCCTCTCACTGGCAGAGATGCTGGGCTGTCCCATCATTAACTGCGACAGTCGCCAAATCTTCTCTGGGCTCACCATAGGCACGGCAGCCCCCACTCCCGAACAGTTGAAGCGAGTGAAGCATTACTTCGTCGGCACCCTGCAGCTCGAAGACTATTACAGCGCGGCCCAATACGAAACCGACGTTCTCCAGTTGACTGACGAACTCTTCCGTACTCACGACACGCTGCTGCTTTCCGGCGGAAGTATGATGTACATCGATGCCGTATGCCAAGGTATCGACGACATTCCCACCATAAGCAACGAGGTGCGCACTCAGGTGAAGCAACGCCTGGCCACTGAAGGTCTGGAAGCTCTTGTCAACGAACTTTCCTCTCTCGATCCTGAATACTACGCCATAGTCGACCGCCAGAACACTCGCCGTGTAGTGCACGCACTCGAAGTGTGCCACATGAGTGGCCAGACTTATACTTCCTTCCGCACCCGAAAGCTCAAGCCACGCCCCTTCCACATCGTCAAGATTGGACTCGACCGACCACGCGAGGAACTCTTCAATCGCATCAATGCCCGTGTCGACCAGATGATGGCCCAGGGCATGCTCGACGAAGTGCGACACCTCGTGGAATATCGCCACTGCAATGCGCTCAACACCGTGGGATACAAGGAACTCCTGCACGTGCTCGACGGCGAATGGCCATTGCAGATGGCAGTGGAACGCATCAAGAAGAACACACGCGTCTATGCAAAGAAACAACTAACCTGGTTTCGTCGCGACGAGAACATTCGTTGGTTTCATCCCGACGAAGAATACGCCATACGCGAATACCTAAATCATACCCTTCATGAAACAACTTTGGCAAACACTTAAAATCACCATAACCGACTTCTACAATGGCCCTTGGTGGAAGCGGCTTACCTCATGGCTATTCACATGCATTGTGGCTGTCTTCCTATTGCTGGGCGCAGTCGACATCAATTTCCTGTGGCTCTTCGGCCGCTCGCCTGGCTTCAACGACATCAAGCATCCCATCACCAGCGAAGCCAGCATCATACTCAGTGCCGACAGCGTGGTCATAGGCAAGTATTACAACGAGAACCGAACACCCGTCAACTATCAGGACATCAGCCCGAAACTGGTGCGTACGCTCATCTCCACCGAGGATGTGCGCTTCTACCATCACCACGGAATCGACGTTCAGGGACTCTTTGCCGCAGTCAAGGACATGTTCGGAGGACACGCACGCGGCGCCAGCACCATCACCCAACAGTTGGCCAAGAACCTCTTCCGCGTCCGCACCAAGAAGGAATACTCCACAGGACTGCTGGGCAAATGGGGACCAACCCGCATGCTCACCATCAAGGCCAAGGAGTGGATTGTGGCCACGAAGCTGGAGATACTATTCTCAAAGGAAGACATCCTGACGATGTACTTCAACACCGTAGACTTCGGCAACAATGCCTATGGCATCAAAACGGCCTGCGAAACCTACTTCGGCACCACTCCCGACAACCTTTCCTACGAACAGGCCGCCACACTCGTCGGATTGCTGAAGGCCACCAGCACATACAATCCCAAGCGCAATCCACGCAACAGCACGGAGCGCCGAAACGTAGTGCTGGCTAACTTGTTCGACAACGGGCAGATGATTCTGAACGGAGTGCCTGCCACCCGTCAGCAACTCGACAGCCTACAGTCCCTTCCCATGATAACGGCCGAACGTTCCGGTGGTTCTGGCAACATCGGTTCGGTTCCCTATTTCCGCGATGCCCTGAGAGACTATGTCGCCATGCTATGCAAGGAGAAACTGATTCCTGGCTATGATGCCGAGCATCCCCTCGACCTCGACGTGGCCGGACTCCGCATCCACACCACCCTCGACACGCGCATTCAGCACTATGCTGAGGCTGCCGCTCTCAAGCAGATGCGCATCATCCAGCAACGCTTCCGCGACCACTGGGGCAACATGCCACCCTGGCGCGATGCCTATGGGCAGGAGATTCCTGGTTTCATCGAGGACATTGCCGAACGGACAAGTGAATACAAATACCTCAACGATAAGTTCCAAGGCAATACGGACTCCATCAACCACTACCTCAACACGCCCCACACCGTTGAGGTCTTCACCTACGACGGGCCCGAAGAACGCGAGATGAGCACCATGGACTCCATACGCTACATGGTCAGCTTCATGCACTGCGGATTTGTAGTCATCGAGCCCGACACGCGGCAAGTGAAGGCTTGGGTGGGCGACGTCGACTACAATTCGTGGGAGTACGACAAGGTGACAGCCATGCGCCAGCCAGGCTCTACGTTCAAGCTCTTCGTCTACACCGAAGCCATGAACCAAGGTCTCACACCTTGCGACCGCCGCCTGGACGAATGGGCCTCCTACCCTGACACCGTGAAGGGCGAGGTGAAGCAATGGACACCTCACAATGCCAATGGCTACTTCACGCATGCCAACATGCCACTGAAGACAGCCTTTGCCCAGAGCATCAACAGCATAGCCGTCAAGTTGGGCTACGAATGTGGCATTCCGAACATCGTGCGCACGGCTCATGCTATGGGCATACTGTCGCCCCTTAAGGCAGTGCCCGCACTGAGCCTGGGCTCCGAGGATGTGAATCTGCTGGAACTGGTAAACGCCTACTGCACCGTCATCGATGATGGCATCTACAACATGCCCCAGCTCATCACGCGCATCGAAGACCGCAACGGCAAGACCATCTACGAACCCAAACTGACCACCCAACAAGCCATCCCCTACCGCTCGGCTTACCTGATGCAGAAAATGCTGCAAGGCGGCCTGACCGAACCAGGCGGTACGACAGCAGCCCTCTGGCAATACATCCATCCCGTTCTCGACAAGACCGAGTTCGGAGGCAAGACGGGTACCAGCAACAACCATTCCGATGCCTGGTTTGTCGGAGTGACCCCAGGTCTTGTGGGCGGAGCCTGGGTGGGTGGCGAATACCGCAGCATCCACTTCCGTACGGGTCAACTGGGACAAGGCAGCCGTACGGCGCTGCCCATCTTCGGTTGGTTCATCCAGTCGCTGCTCAAGGACCCTGCCTTCTCGCGCTACTATCGTAAATTTGATGCGCCGAAGGAGGAGATAGACCCCCAATGCTGGTCGTGCGTCGGAGCTTACTATCCCCCACCAAGTGCCGAGAGCGACAGTACGGCAGTGGATGATACTGAAGCCACCGAGGGTACGGACGAAACCACCGTAACCGAACAAACAGAGGCTGCCGAATAGGAGGATATACCCTATGGCACTAACGATTAAACCTTCGCATGACGTAAATGTCAAAAAGAGATAAGATAATTAACTAACAGACAAACATATATTAACATGAAAACAAACATCAAGCGTCTGGCCCTTGTGGCCACATTCGGAGTCTTCTCCGCTGTTACGGCACTGGCCAAGTCCAACTACGTAGCCTACCTCTTTACCTACTTCACAGGTAATGCACCCGAGAAGGAACAAATCTGCTATGCGCTCAGTCACGACGGCTGGAACTACACCCCACTGAACCAGGGGCACCCTGTCATCGGCAGCGACTCGATAGCCCTCACCAAGTGTGTCCGCGACCCCCACATCTTGCGCGGTCAGGACGGATGGTTCTATCAGGTCATCACCGACATGAAGTCGAGCCTCGGCTGGTCGTCGAACCGTGGCATGGTGCTCATGCGCAGTCGCGACCTCATCAAGTGGCAGCACCATACCGTCCACTTCCCCGATCGCTTCCGTGGCAGCATGTTCGAGCACGTCACTCGCGTCTGGGCCCCTCAGACCATCTATGACGAATCCGCCGGCAAGTACATGGTCTATTTCTCCATCCTCACCGACGATGGTTCGTGCCCCTACGACCGTGTCTACTATGCCTACGCCAACAGCGACTTCAGCGACCTGGAGGGTGAGCCCAAGGTGCTCTTCGACGTCAAGGATGCCGCCATCGATACGGACATTGTGCGCGACGACGAAGGCCTCTACCACATCTTCTTCAAGACCGAAGGCCAGCGCCAGAAAGGCATCAAGCAATTCATCACGCCCGATTTGCACGACCAGTCGAAGTGGCAGCTCCAGCCTGGCATGTGCCAAGACACCAACAAGGCCGTTGAGGGCTCTGGCGTCTTCCGTCTATTCGATGGCACATGGGTTCTGATGTACGATTGCTACACCAGCTATCACTACCAGTTCTGCAAGTCCACCGACCTGCGCACCTTCAAGCAAGTCCAGGACACCAAGACCAGCGGTATGTTCACCCCCAGACATGGCACCGTCATTGCCATCACCAGCAAGGAATACGAACTGCTGACCGCCTGGGACGAACTGCTGACGGCCACCACCGAACTGCGCACACGCCCCGTCCCCACGCTGACTCTGGCCCAACTCGACGGACGCAAAGCTCTGCTCGACGAGGCCCGCAAGGTGCTCGACGGCCCTGTATCGGCCAAGGCCTACAAGGCATGTGCCAAGAAGGTGCAGAAGTTTTTGAAGTAAGCACAATGCAAAACTAACAATGCACAATTAACAATGCACAATTAACAATAAACAGTATAGAGATATGAAACGTTTCATTGCACTATTGCTGATTGTCAGTTGGCAAGCGTCAATTGCAAATTTGTTCGCTGCCAACAGCAAAACGCAGGTCAGTCAGGTGACGGAGGGCATTACGCTCACCGACGATGTCGACTTCGTCATCACCAGCACCGAGCCTTTTACCACTGCAGGCAGCGTAGACATAGTCAACACGGAGCACGCCGTGGTCATCTTCGAGAACATCAGACCCAGTGAGGTCATCAAGTCGTACCTCAAGAACGTCTACATCAATGGGCGCGCCGCCCGAAACGGCAGCACTTGCCAGGTGCGCATGTATGCCCAGGGCGCCATCGTACTGCCCTATGCCAGCAACATCAAGCCCCTTACGGCATACGTCGAGCCGAACTTCGAGGGCTCGCAGAACACCTCTTTCAGCCTCGGCCATACGGGCGGATACATGAACAACGTTGCCACCTCATGGAACAACCGCATCCGCTCCTTCCGCCTGAAGCGTGGCTACATGGTCACCTTCGCAGTCGGCAAGTCCGGTTGGGGCTACAGCCGTTGCTTCATTGCCGACCAGGAGGACCTGGAGGTTGCCGACCTGCCAGCCGTACTGGATGGCAAGATCAGTTCCTACCGCATCTTCCAGTGGTACAACGCCCAGAAGAAAGGCCTGGCCAGCAGTGGCGACAAGACAGCCAATGCTGCCCTCAAGACATCCTGGTGCTACGACTGGGGACAAGGCAACGCATCCCTGTTGCCCGATGTCGAATGGGTGCCCAACCACATCTACGAGGACTGGCCATCGTCGTCCACCTGTGGCTCCGTAACGGGTTCGTGCCACATGAAGACCAACAACGAACCGGGCAACTCTGCCGACGACCATCCGCAGGACGTGGCCACCGTGCTCAACAACTGGGAGAACCTCATGCGCACAGGCATGCGTCTCTGCTCTGAGTCGTCGCACGACGGCAGCATGAATCATCTGAAGGCCTTCATCGACAGCATTGACGCCCGCGGCTGGCGCTGCGACATCCTCGACCTCCACTGCTACTGGCCGTCGGGCAACTTCAACAGCCTCACCTGGTACAGCGACAACTACGGCAAGGGCCGTCCCATCTGGATTTCGGAATGGATATGGGGTGCATCGTGGAATCACAACGGTGCCTTCGGCAGCGGTGTCAACGATGCACAGATACTGAGCGAGACAAAGAAGCTCCTCGATATCCTCAACTCCAATCCACGCGTCGAACGCTACGCCTACTGGAACAGCGAGTCGAAGGCCAAGATTTACTCAGGCGGTCTCACCGAACTCGGCAAATACTACGCCGAAATGAAGACCGGCCTCGGCTATAACAAGGCCAATGAGTACATCCCAAGGGTTGTGTACAAGGCTCCCTCAGCCCTGAAAGGCACCTATGCCGAGAGCACCGGCATCTACAAACTCGCCTGGACCGACCCCAACGGTGACATGCTGGACAGCATCGTCGTGGAATGCAAACTGCCCGGCGAAGCACGCTGGAAGCGCCTCGACAGCATAGAGCCCAAGGACAAGTCCAGCCAGTCGGACATCTCCTACACCTACAACGCCCAACCCGAGGGCAACGGCCTCTTCACCTACCGCATCGTAGAGTTCTACGCAGGCCGCAAGTTCACCACCAACGAGTGCAGCATCAACCTGGCCAAGGCCCAGTACGTAGGCGAACTGCAATATGGCCAGCTCACACTGGCCGACACCCAGAGCACCAAGGTCAGCCTGCGGGCCACGGGCGACACGGCTCCCTACGTGGTATTCGGCATGGTGTCCAACAAGAACATCGCCAACGCCATCACCAACCACCTCATCTCCGTCCAGCCCGACCGCTTCTCGTTCCGCTTCTACCCCTGGCGCCTGACCACGCCCGTAGAGCTCAAGAATGCTGAATCGGCCGACTATCTGGCCCTGCCTGCCGACATGACCTGGCAACTCTCGCCCGACATGATGCTCGTCTCTGCCTCAGCCGGTTCCGTCCAGGGCGAAGAGGTGCAGGTTGCCTTTCCCCAGGCCTTCCCTGAGGGCGTAACGCCTGTAGTAGTGGCCCAGGCCGTCAGCAGCAGCACTTCGCAGGCCCCTGCCACAGTGAAGGTCTACGACATCACGAACACAGGCTTCCGCTGCCGCCTCGTGCGTCAGGAAGGCGAAACAAGCACCTTCCAGGCCCAGACGGTCAACTACTTTGCAGCCACTCCCGGCCAGGCAGCCATAGGCGGAGGCAAGCTCCTCAGCGTAGGCATCGACACGGAGACGCTCGTAGGCGGAACGGCCCGACAGAACGTCACCTTCCGCAACACCCAGGGCGAGACGCTCTACTTCGCCAATCCCATCATCGTGGCAGCCCCGCAGACCAACAACTACGGCAAGGCCAGCGTCTTCCGCCAGCACTCCACAGCATCCGATGAGCAAGGCACCTACAGCGCCAGCATCCGCCGTCAGGTAGACGCCACCAATACCACCGAGAAGAGCACCAACAGCGCCTCGGCCAACGGCGACTACGTAGGCTGGTTCGTCATCAGCGACGACCCCAACGGCACAGGCGCCGAGCCCCCACTCGTCATCACCACCTCTGTCGCCCAGCCCACTTCGGCCGAACGCGGTTTCAGCGTCAGTGTCAGCGGCCGTGCCATCCATGCACAGGGCACCAACGTCCACGTCTACAACGCCGCTGGCCAGCGCATGCCCTTCGGCCTACCGCTGCCCAAGGGCATCTACGTCGCAGGCAATGGCCGCCAGAGCATGAAGGTGCAGGTGAAGTAAGCCACAGATTACCACAGATTAGTCACTCCCTCAGAATACACATATCCCCGCCCCTGGCCTACCGAATGCCGAGGGCGGGGATAGTC
>CAMOUQ010000099.1 GCA_946626595.1 uncultured Prevotellaceae bacterium
AGAAAGTTCCGCCATCGGCGATGAACGGACGGACGTCGACGATGGATGTACGGACGCCGACGATGGATGTACGTTCATCGGCGATGGCGGAACTTTTCCCGGTGTGCCTGTCACGAAGTATTTATCTCCGCGCAGAAAAGCCATTCCGCTACACACGCATGCGCCATGTGTGCAATATATTGAAAATGTGCGCGCGCATGATGGAGATTCGGGATTTTTTTTGTACCTTTGCGCCCGAATCGAAAAAAGACCAAGGTAGAATGATTGTTTACAACACCACATATACGATGCCGAACAACGATGCACGCGACTTTGTCATCTGGGTGACGGAGAGCATGGTGCCGCGTGTGGAGCAGGATGGAACACTGCGCAGTCCGCGACTGCTGCGCATACTGTCGCACCACGACCAGGAGACGGAGTGCATGTCGCTGCAGTTCGAGACGGAATCGTCGGCTTCACTCCACCGGTGGTACACCCAGCAGGGGGCCCTCCTCGAGCAGGAGCTTGTGAAAATGTTCGACGGCCGAATCGTGGGGTTCAGCACCATCATGGAAGAGATATAAACGGACGAGGATGAAGGGTGAAAAGATTATCATGGGCATCGACCCTGGCACAAACCTGATGGGGTACGGGGTGCTGCGCGTCGTGGGCAACAAGGCCTCGGCCGTAGCACTGGGCGTCATAGACCTGCACAAGGTGGGCGACACGTACCTGAAACTGGGACACATCTACGAACGCGTCTCGGGCATCATCAGCGAGTACCTGCCCGACGAACTGGCCATCGAGGCGCCGTTCTTCGGCAAAAACGTGCAGTCGATGCTGAAGTTGGGACGTGCACAGGGCGTGGCCATTGCGGCTGCCATTCAGCACGATGTGCCCATCCACGAATATGCCCCCATGAAGATAAAGATGGCTCTGACGGGCAACGGAGGTTCGTCGAAGGAACAGGTGGCGGGCATGCTGCAGCGCATACTGAAGCTGGACGCCGAGCAGATGAAGCAGCACTTCGATGCCACCGATGCCCTGGCGGCAGCCTACTGCCACTTCATGCAGTCGAACCGACCGGAGTCGCAGGCCAGCTATCGGTCGTGGAAGGACTTTGCCGTAAAGAACAAGGAAAAAGTTAAAGGGTTAAAAGGTTAAAAGGTTAAAGGATTAATGGAGGCAATAATAGAGATAAAGAATGGGGTGACGCGACATCCGGACAAACGAATGGCGGAGCCTGTGAACCTGACGATAGAACGAGGGGAGCAGGTGGCCATCGTGGGACCGAACGCCGCGGGCAAAAGCCGACTGGTGGACATCATCACGGGGCGCTACCCGCTGCTGCAGAGCGCTGTGGCTGGGACTCACGGCCTGATGCGGCACATCACCTTCCGCGACTCGTATGGCGAACAGGACGGCACCTACTACTATCAGCAGCGGTGGAACCAGCACGACATACCCGAGGACATGCCACGCGTGGACGGTAAACCCATCATTGCCCTGTCGAGCGGCGAGATGCGGCGCTACCAGTTGGGCCGCGCCCTGAAGTCGGAGCCCGACGTGCTCATCATCGACAATCCCTACATCGGACTGGACGTACAGACGCGACAATGGTTGACCGCGTTGTTGGAACAACTCATCGCCGAGCGTGGACTGACGCTCATCCTCGTCCTGTCGAAGTCGGACGACCTGCCGGAGTTCATCACCCACGTACTGCCTGTAGAGCAACTGCGACTGGGAAAGAAGATGACGCGGCAGGAATATCTGCAGAGCAGCAAGCCCCTACCCTCGCCCGCTCTGCCCGAGGAGGAACGCGAGTGGGTGCTCCGCCTGCCCCAAAAGGACCTCAGTGCCACACCCTTCTATCCACAGCACGGAGGCGAGGTGCTGCGCTTCAACGACGTCAGCATCCGCTACGGCGAGCACACCATACTCGACCGTCTCTCGTGGCGCGTGGGCGAAGGCGAACGCTGGGCTCTGAGCGGACGCAACGGTTCGGGCAAGAGCACTCTGCTGAGCCTCGTCTGTGCCGACAATCCGCAGAGCTATGCCTGCGACATTCGCCTGTTCGGGCACCGTCGCGGTTCGGGCGAAAGCATTTGGGAAATCAAGCGCCACATCGGATACGTCAGTCCCGAGATGCACAGGGCATACCTGAAGGACATACCGGCCATAGACATCGTGGCCAGCGGACTGAGCGACAGCATCGGCCTCTACGTTCGGCCCCGGCCGGAACAGCGCGAGGGCTGTCAGCGATGGATGCAGGTGTTCGGCATCCGCGAACTGGCCGACCGCACCTTTCTGACCCTGTCGAGCGGCGAGCAGCGCCTGTGCCTGTTGGCCAGGGCCTTCGTGAAGGACCCAGAACTGCTCATCCTCGACGAACCCCTGCACGGACTGGACGACCTGAACCGGCAGCGCGTGCGGGAGATAATCGAGGCGTTCTGCCTCAGACAACACAAGACGCTCGTGATGGTGACCCACTACGAGGAGGAACTGCCACCGTGCATCGACAAGCATTTGACGTTGAAAAGAAGTGAGGGGGAGTGAATAGGACGATAGAAATAAAAGTGAATTGAGAAATGGACGTAGCAATAGTTGACTATAAGGCCGGAAATGTGTATTCGGTGATTCACGCCCTGCAAAGACTGGGCATCGACCCCGTGCTGACGGACGACGCCGAGCGCATCCGACGGGCCGACAAAGTGCTCTTCCCCGGACAGGGCGAAGCGCGTCAGGCCATGACTTACCTGCAGCAGCACGGTCTGGACCAGTTGATCCGCGACCTGCGCCAACCCATCCTGGGCATCTGCATCGGTCAGCAGTTGATGTGCCGCCACTCGGAGGAGGGCGACACCCCGTGTCTGGGCATCTTCGACGTCGATGTCCACCGCTTCCGCCCCCAGCACCACGAGGAAAAGGTGCCGCACATGGGATGGAACAGCCTGAGTGTGGCAAAAGACGCCCTCGGCGACGCCAGGAGAGGCTTGCGTAGCGAAGAGGAGCAAGAAGGATTGTTCCGAGGCTTCGAGGAAGGCGAGTTCGTGTATTTCGTACATAGTTTCTATGTGCCCGTATGCGAATGGACGATTGCCACCACCGACTACATCCAGCCCTTCAGCGCCGCCCTGCATCGCGACAACTTCTTTGCCACCCAGTTCCACCCCGAAAAGAGTGGCAGCGTGGGCGAGCGCATTCTGCGTAACTTCCTGGAACTATAGAGAATGAGAAAATGAGAAAATGAGAGAATGAGGAAATGAGAGAATGAGAGAATGAGAGAATGAGAAAGATAGAACTGATACCTGCCATAGACATCATCGACGGTCAGTGCGTCCGGCTGACCAAGGGCGACTACGATACGAAACGTGTGTACGGGAACCCCGTAGATATGGCCCTGCAGTTTCAGGAACTGGGCTTCAGCCGACTCCATGTAGTGGACCTGGACGGTGCCAAGAGCCGGCACGTGGTGAACGATGGCGTACTGCGCGACATCTGCCGACTGACCAACCTTGTCGTCGACTTCGGTGGAGGAGTGAAGACGGAGGACGACCTGCGGAAAGTCTTCGACGCCGGAGCAGCGATGGTCACCGTGGGCAGCATCGCCATCACGCATCCCGAGGTGTACCTCGCATGGATGGAACGCTACGGGGCCGAGCACCTGATACTGGGCGCCGACGTGAGGAACGGACGGGTGAGCATCAACGGATGGAAGGAGGACAGCGACGTGGCATTGACCGACTTCCTGACCCAGTACATGCAAGCAGGAAACCGAAACGTGCTGTGCACCGAAATCAGTCGCGACGGCATGCTGCAGGGACCGGCCATCGACCTCTACCGCGAGATTATGCAGGCCCATCCGACGTGCCACCTCATTGCCTCTGGCGGCGTGAGCAGCATCGAGGACATCGAAGCACTGGACCAGGCGGGCATACCTGCCGTGGTCTTCGGCAAAGCCATATACGAAGGGCGAATTGACCTGAAAGAATTAAAAGTTAAGAATTAAGAAATAAGAATTGTATCGTGTTAGCCAAACGAATCATACCCTGCTTAGACGTGAAGGACGGACAGACCGTCAAAGGCACTAACTTCGTAGACCTGCGACAGGCCGGCGACCCCGTGGAACTGGGACGAGCCTACAGCCAGCAGGGAGCCGACGAACTGGTGTTTCTGGACATCACGGCCAGTCACGAAGGTCGCAAGACGTTTGCCGATATGGTGGAACGCGTGGCGGCCACACTGAGTATACCCTTCACCGTAGGAGGCGGCATCAACGAGCTGCGCGACGTAGACCGCATGCTCTCGGCCGGTGCCGACAAGGTGAGCATCAACAGCGCCGCCCTGCGACGGCCGCAACTCATCGACGAGATTTCGAGCCACTACGGCAGTCAGGTCTGCGTGCTGGCCATCGATGCCCGGCAGGAAGAGGACGGGCAGTGGCAATGCTACATCAACGGCGGACGCATCCCCGTCGGGAGGAGCCTCTTCGACTGGGCCCACGAGGCACAGGAGCGCGGCGCCGGGGAGATTCTCTTCACGTCGATGAACCACGACGGCGTGAAGACGGGCTTTGCCAACGAGGCCCTGCGCCGACTGGCCGACACGCTCACCATACCCGTCATAGCCAGCGGCGGTGCAGGGCGCATGGAACACTTCCGCGACGCCTTCACCCTGGGGCATGCCGATGCAGCACTGGCTGCCAGCGTGTTCCACTTTGGCGAAATCGGCATACCCGAACTGAAACAATATCTACGAACCGAACATATAAGCGTGAGACTATGACCATAGACTTTGAAAAGATGGGCGGACTGGTGCCGGCCATCGTACAAGATGCCCAGACGCTGCGCGTGCTGATGCTGGGATTCATGAACAAGGAGGCCTACGAAAAGACCGCCCAGACGGGCAAGGTCACCTTCTGGAGCCGCAGCCGCAACTGCCTGTGGACAAAGGGGGAGACGAGTGGCAACTTCCTGCACGTGGTGGAGATACTGAACGACTGCGACCAGGACACGCTGCTCATAAAGGCCCATCCCGACGGCCCCACCTGCCACACGGGAACCGACACCTGCTGGGGCGAATGCAACACGATTAACACAAAGAACACAGAGAAGACGGAGGACACTGAGAAGAATCCCCTACTCTTCCTGTCCGATTTGAGCGACTTCATCGAGAAGCGCCATCGGGAGATGCCCGAGGGGTCGTATACCACCAAACTGTTCTCGCAAGGCATCAACAAGATAGCCCAGAAGGTGGGCGAGGAAGCCCTGGAAACCGTCATCGAGGCCACCAACGGCACCAACGAGCATCTCGTCTACGAAGCCAGCGACCTACTCTACCACCTCATCGTCATGCTGACCGACAAGGGGTTGCGCATCGAGGACGTTGCCGAGGAGTTGCACCGCCGGCACGACCCCGAATGGGACAAGCAGCGGCGGCAGGCCAAGGCCGCAGGTACAATGAAATAAGGATTGACGACTATGTTAGCAAAATACGACCAAGTACAAATCTGTCAGGACGAACGCATCATCCTGGCAGACATCACCCTCGAAATCAACGAGGGACAGTTCATATACATCCTGGGCGAAGTGGGCTGTGGCAAGACGTCGCTCATGAAGACGCTGTACGGCGAACTGCCCATTGCCTCGGGCGAAGCCACTGTACTGGGCAACGACATGAACAACATGCGCCCACGCAAGTTGCCCAAGCTGCGCCGACAGTTAGGCATCGTCTTCCAGGACTTCCAACTCCTGCGCGACCGCACGGTGGACGAGAACCTCGACTTCGTCCTGCGGGCCACGGGCTGGAAAAAGAAAATCGACCGCGAACGCCGCATCATCGAGGTGCTGGAACAGGTGGGACTGCCCGATAAGACACGCCACATGCCCTACGAACTCTCGGGAGGCGAACAGCAGCGCGTCTGCATTGCCCGGGCTCTGCTCAACAGCCCCAAACTGCTGTTGGCCGACGAGCCCACTGCCAACCTGGATGTGGAAAACGGACGGCGCGTGATGGAACTGCTGAACGAAATCCGGAAGCAGGGGACAGCCGTAGTCATGACCACCCACAACGAACAGTGGACCCACGAGTTCCCAGGCATCATCTGGCGCTGCAAAGAAGGTAAAATAAACATAGAATAACAAAATAAGGTAAACGAGATGAAAGTAATGAAATTCGGCGGCACCAGTGTCGGTTCGCCTCAGAGAATGAAAGAGGTTGTCAAAATCTTCGCCCCTGCCGAAGGAGAACAGAGTTTTGTCGTCCTGTCGGCCATGAGTGGCACCACCAACAGTCTGGTGGAAATATCCGACTACCTGTACAAGAACAACCCCGAGGGTGCAAGCACCATCATCAACCAACTGGAGCAGAAGTACGCAGGCCACGTCGACGAACTATATTCCACCCAGGAATACCGCGACAAGACCGCCCAGTTCCTCAACGACGAGTTCAAGTATCTGCGCTCGTTCACCAAGGATGCCCCCACATTTTCGTCTGCCAAGGAAAAGATAATCCTGGCACAGGGCGAAATCATCAGCACCAACATGGTCACCAACTACCTGCTGGAACAAGGCAAGCGGGCCATACTGATATCCGCCCTCGACATCGTACGGACCAACGAAGACGGAGAGCCCGACCTGAACTTCATTCGGGAGGCCACCGTGGCCAAGATGAAGGAGATACCCGACTACGACATCTACATCACACAGGGCTTCATCTGCCGCAACTACAAGGGCGAAATAGACAACCTGCAACGTGGCGGCAGCGACTATACAGCCTGCCTCATCGGCGCCGCGCTGCAGACGGCCGAGATACAAATCTGGACCGACATCGACGGCATGCACAACAACGACCCGCGCATCGTCGACCACACCGAACCCGTACGTCAGCTCTACTTCGAGGAGGCTGCTGAACTGGCCTACTTCGGTGCCAAGATACTGCATCCCACCTGCATCCAGCCTGCAAAGTTCACCGGAGTTCCCGTACGTTTGCTCAACACGATGGACCCCAGCGCCCCCGGCACCATCATCAACAACGAAATCCAGCGCGGCACCATCAAGGCCGTGGCTGCCAAGGATAACATCACATGCATCCAGATTCAGTCGTCGCGCATGCTGCTGGCCTACGGTTTCCTGCGCAAGGTGTTCGAGATATTCGAACAATACAAGACCAGCATCGACATGATTTGCACCAGCGAGGTGGGCGTGAGCGTGACCATCGACAACCGCTCGCACCTGACCGACATCGTCAACGAACTGAAGAAATACGGCACCGTGGAGGTGGACAACGACATGTGCATCGTCTGCGTCGTGGGCGACCTCGTGAGCGGCAACGTGGGATTCGAGACTCGTGCCTGCATGGCCGTGAAGAAGATTCCCGTGCGCATGATCAGCTACGGCGGCAGCAACTACAACATCTCGTTCCTCGTCAAGGCCGAGGACAAGAGACGCACACTGCAGGCTCTCAGCGAGACGCTGTTCAAGGG
>CAMOUQ010000100.1 GCA_946626595.1 uncultured Prevotellaceae bacterium
AAGGTTCTTGCTCCGCGATGCTACGCAAGCGGCAAAGCCGAGCGAAAAGGTTAAAGGTTAAAGGTTTTGTCTTTTTCGATGAGGGTGCCGAGGTCGGATTGGTCGAACTGCTTGCGGAAGGTGATGACGATGCGTTCCTCCTTGTATCCCATGGCGGAGAGGAGGGGGATGAGCTGGGCGGCGGCGTTCTGGCGGGCCGTCTCGATGATGCCCATCTGGGGCACGGTGCGCAGGATGCTGGCCACGCCTTGGCGGGTGAAGTTGGTGAGTTCGCTGTCGGTGAAGTCGCTGCGCAGCCAGCTGACGCGTGTCTTGACGCCTTGGTTGTCGACTTTGGACGAGGTGACTACGATGCGCGGGTCGGGCAGGGTGATGTGGAGGGCATCGCCTTGGCGCTCGATGTCGCGTTCGGTGATTTGGGAGAAGTCGATGTAGGCCTGCAGGACGACGTCGATGGGGATGGCTATCTTGCGGTCGCCCAGGGGCAGCTGCTGGTCGAAATGGATGCCCAGGAACGAGCCGCGCAGTGCCTTCAAGTCGTTGTGGGTGACTATCTTGTGCACGACGTACTGGGCCGTGTAGAGCCGCGACTGCCGACTGATGACGTTGGCAATGTTCACCTTCTCGTCGCCCTTCCTGCTTTCCGGCTGTCCGTCTTTCTGACTGGTGCAGGCGGTCAGCAATGCCATAGCTATAATGAATACGGTACGCTTCAATTCAATTCAATTCTTAATTCTTCTCTCTTAATTCTTAATTCTTAATTCTCTCTCACCGTACTCCTCCTCCGAAGCCGCCGCCGGAGAATCCGCCTCCGCCGCTCCACGACGAACTGCCGCCTCGGCCCGAGGCCCGTGCTTCGCGTTCGGCCTTCGACATGGCTGCGCGCGAGGTGCTGCTGTGCATGGCGGAGCGTATGAGGGGCAGGGTGGTGTCGTTGGCCATTTGTCCGGCCACCTGGTCGAGGTTGAAGTATTCGGGGTTAATCTTCTTCATGTCGCGGATGACCTGGTCGGCGATGCCGAAGAGGGTGGCATAGATCATGTAGTCGCGCCACAGGGTGACCTCGCCCACGCTGCGCTCGTCCAGGAGGGTGAACTCCTTGAGGAACTTCCTGAGGCCGAAGACCTTGCGCACGTCGTCGAGCTGGTCGCGATATTGGTAGATGCTGGTCTTGGTGTGGAGCGTCTGGATGAATGTGTCGGTGACGGACTGATTGTGGCGGCTCTTCATCCACGACTTCAGTTCCTTGGCCTCCAGCACCGTGTCCGTGCCGGCTGCGTCGCGGAATATCTGGTGCACCAGTTGCAGCAACTTGGGGTATTGCTTGGTGTCGGGCAGGGGGTGTATGACGAAGTTCTGCACGGTGCGCCCCTTCTGGTCGGAGGCCGTGTCGATGCTGATGGCTCCGTCCGAAATGAGGCGCAGGATGCAGGCCGAGAGCAGGTTGTTGTAGTCGGCCGCACCGTAGCGGTAGGCATTGAGCACGTTGTTGGTCGCCTGCAGGTTGCCTTCGTAGGGCAGGTCGCGATACCAGAGGAGGTCCTTCATGACCTTGCGGCGCTGGCGCCAGACGTAGAGGAAATAGAGTCCGACGAGCAGCAGCGGGAAGAAGATGAGCGAGAAGACAAAGATGGCCAGGGCCCACTTGCCCTCGCGTGTCATTTCTCCTGTGTAGTCGCTGTCTTCGAGGGCGCCCAGCTTCAGTTGTTCGAAGGTGCCCTCGCCGTTCGTCGACGGCTGGAACATGCCTTTGGCGAAGCGGGCCATGACGATCATGGCGCTGTGGCGCTGGAAGGGTTCGCTGGACTGGGCCACGATGGTTCCGTCGGCAAAGTAGAGGTCGCCTCGGAAGCGGAAGGCCCAGATGCTGCAGCTGTCGGGGACGAAGCGGAGGTGCGTGTCGGCGGGCACAATCGTGAGCCGGACGTGCTGGGGACTGGGCTGGAGCCCTTCGGCCACGAACATGTAGAGGAAGCCGTCGGCGTTGGGGTAGCTGCGCAGGAGGCTGGTGACCGTGTAGCTGGCCGTGTAGGTGCGGTCGCCGGCGTCGCCCAGTCCCCAGCAGAGTTCGTATCCGTCGTGCTTGGTGACGATGCCGCAGCGGTTGGTCTTCCAGTCGCGGCTCCGGTCGATGTCCCAGGGGTCTTGGGTTTCGTAGGCGAGACCCGTCTCGTCGGTAACGCTGAAGTCGCGCAACTGGCTACCATTCAGATTGCTGAGTACGATGTAGCACTCTGTGCCTTCCGAGTCGATGCTCATGTGCCGCGTTTCGGTTATGCGGGCGTCGCCGTTCGGTTGCAGCACGACGCGGATGTCCAGGTCGTGCAGGACTGGGGAGGCAAGGAGCGAGGTTGCCGATGCCGTCAGCAACAGCAACAGGAGCAGTTTACTTCTTGAATGCTTCATCGAGGTTCGGATAGTTCTTCTTCTCTTCGTTGTCCACCTTCAGATACTCGCGCTGCTCGAAGTGGAGCACGGAGGCCACGATGCTCGAGGGCCACTGGCGCACCATGCGGTTCATCTTTGTGGCGGTGTCGTTGTACACCATGCGCGACATGCGCACGTTCTCCTCGTACTGCTTCATGCCGCCCATGGCCTCCTGGTAGAGGTTGGCAGCCTTCAGGTCGGGATAGGCCTCGCCGATGGCAATCAGTCGGCCCATGACCTGGCTGAGGGCATTGGTCTGCTCGTTGACGGCCTCGGGGGTGTTCACCTGTTCGCCGCGGCGCTGCTGGATGACCTCAATCAGCGTCTCCGACTCGTGCTTGGCATACTGCGCTGCCGTCTTTGCCAGGGCCAGTACGGCGTCCCAGCGGGAATTCAGTTGCACCTCTATCTGGCTCAGTGCGTTCTTGCACAGTTCGTCCAGACCGACCAGCGAGCGCTGGGTGGAAATGAAGTATGCCACGACCACTACGGCCACGACAATGAGGATGATTGTTGTCATAATGTATCAGTTTTTAATGGTTTTCTTACCGTTTTGGATGTATACGCCCGACCTTTGTGGTGTGGCTGTTCGCAGGCCGCTCAGGGTGTAATAGTCGTCCAGGGCGGCCTTCCCCGTAGGGACGGCCGTAACGGCGTTTTCGTCCTCCTTTACGGGTGCGAGTTCTATGACGTCGCCTGCCGCTGAGGTGGGTATGGTGTAGCTGCCGTCAGCGTTCTTCACCACAGCGACCTCCGTGCCGTTCACTTTGGCTGCAATGGTCGTCTTGGCAGGCAGAAGGCCCACGGTGAGCGACAGCGGTTGACCCTGATTGTTCACGATGCGGGCAGCGGCGAAGGCTCCGTCGGTCCACTCCTGGTCGACCGTGAAGTCGCCGATGGCCTTCAGGCCCTTGATGTGTCCGCTCTTCCAGGCGGTGGGCAGGGCTGGCAGCAGGTGTAGGTTGCCGTCGTAGCTTTGCAGCAGCATCTCGGCCACACCCGATGTGAAGCCGAAGTTGCCGTCGATCTGGAACGGCGAGTGGGCGTCCCAAAGGTTGTAGTAACAACCGCCCTGGCCCGACATGGCGATGACGTAGCTCTGGCTGTGCTTGAGCATGAGGGCGAAGACCTTGCGTGCCTCGTTGCCGTCGAGCGCACGGGCAAAGAGGTTCACCTTCCATCCGCCCGACCAACCTGTGACATCGGTGGCATTGCGCACGCGCAGCGAATTGACGGCCGCCTTGTAGAACCGTTTGCCCTCGGCATCGTCGGTGAAGGCCGAAACCTGTCCGTAGGGGAAGAGTGCCATGAGGTGGCTCAGGTGGCGGTGGCTGGCGGCGTCGCCCTGTGAGTTCAGCGTCAGGTCGGCCCACTCGCGCAGGCAAGTCTTGCCGTTGTACGTTTCGGTGTGCAGGCCGCGGTCGAGCACTTCGTAGAAGTCGCGCATCTCGCGCAGGTTTGTGGCCGTGATGGGGGCATCTTCTCCAAGCACCTCGGCTGCCTCGATGACGCTGCGCACGACCTCGGCCGTATTCTGCTGGGCAAAGGCTGTGGAGTGTCCGCTGGGACCGTGCTCAGGTGAATATTCGTCGGCCACGAAGTAGGTGCCGTTGGTGCCCTTCGTGCTGATGTCCTTCAGGAACTGAGCTGCCCGGAGCATGGCAGGCAGGGCGCGGCGCAGGAAGTCGCGGTCGAGTGTATACCGATAGTGCTGCCACAGGTGCGAGCAGTTCCAGGCTGCCAGTGTCTTTATCTGGAAGGCCATCCATTGCGACGTGCCGCCGAAGATGTTGGTCTCGGTGGGCACCATCCATCCGCGGGCATTGCTCTTGTAGCGCTGAGCCACGCGGTGGAAGTTGTAGCTGTCGCCGGAGAGGGCGATGATGTTGTTGAGGAAGGGCAGGTGCATGGCGCTGAGGTTGGTGACCTCGGCAGGCCAGTAGTTCATCTGCACGTTCACGTCGGTGTGGATGTCGCAGTGCCAGAAGCTGGTGTTGGAGTCGTTGTTCCAGATGCCTTGCAGGTTGGCTGGTGCATTGAGAAGGACGTTGTTGCAGCTGACCTCGAGGTAGCGGCCGTACTGGAAGTAGAGCTGCTCGAGGAAGAGGCCGTCGGCCTTGTTGCGGTTGGACGAAGTGGCATAGTAGTCGACGAGAGCCTTTGTGGTGAGCGTGCTGGCGGCATTGCCCAGTTGCAGGCTGACGCGGCCCATGAGTTCGGAGAACTGGGCCACATGGTCGGCGCGCACCTTCTCCCACCCGTCGTCGCAGGCGGCATTGAGCAAATTTCTGTTGGCCGTTGCTATCGTTGTTTGTGTGCCCTTGATAAAGGAAGGAGTGGTCTCGTTGAAGTTGGTGGCAGCCGTCATGAAGAGTGTCACCTCGCTGGCTCCGTCCACCTCGATGCCCTTGTCCGTCGTGGTGACGGTGCCGCCTGTGGCCACTATGCGCATCTCGGTGCTGTAGCTCACGGTCTTCAGTTTGCCGCCAAATCGGCCAATGTTATCGGCATAGGTGACTTTCGATGCGCCGATGCTGCCGTCGGGCTCGTAGCTGAATCGCAGATGCAGCCCTTCGTTGCCCTCGGCCTTATAGTTGCAGGCCAGCACACGGTGAGGAGCCGACACCAGATAGCGACGCGAGAAACGGGTGCCTGCGGCGTTGCTGAAGTCCACTCCGGCCACGCCCTGTTCGATGTCGAGGTAGCGAACGTAGTCGTTGATGGGTCGGCTGCCGTCCTTCAGCGAAGCCATTTCGCTCAGGTCGTCCACCAGTATCTTGCCCAGGCAGGCATACTTTCCGTGCTCGCCCCAGTCGGTGGGCGAACCGTTGTAGAGTGTCTTCTCGTTCAGCACGATTTCGTCCTGCAGGACGCCGCCCAGCAGTGTGGCGCCAATCTGGCCGTTGCCGATGGGCAGACCGTATTCCATCCAGGGGTTGCCCGACTCGGACAGCGTGGAGGGGAAGTCGTACCAGAGGCTCAGCGGACTGATGTCGGCAGGGCGCTTGCCGCCGTTCACCTTGTGATAGTCGGCGATGGGGATGTCGGCTTCGTCGATGAGTACCAACTTGTTATTGTTGTCGCCAGCCTGCCAGAAACCGATGTTCTTGTCGGCGGCCATGCCGCCCCAGGGGTTGAAGGTGGTGCCCGTGTTGCCCTTGCGTGCAATCTCGAACGAACCGTCGGCGTTCGTGATGAGCGTGAAGTTGGCGGCATCGCTCTCCTGGGCCACGGTGTAGCAGAAGTCCGACGAGGTCTTCTTGACAGCCACGTAGTGACCGTCGCGACTGAGCAACTTGAAGCTGGAAGCGTCGCCGATGAGGGCCCAGACGGTGCTTATTGCCCCCTTGGTGATGAGCAGGTTGCCCACATTCCCGTTCTCGGAGATGTAGACTGTGCCGCCACGGAACTTCAGTCCGTAGTAAGATGCGTCGTCGGCCGAAGCCGAGAAATACTCTTTTCCCTGAACACACTGAATGCCTGTCAGGCACAGCATCAGGCAAAGGATAAGGCGAAGTGTCTTCATAATATTGGTAGGTTTAGGTTGTTGGGTTTATAAGTATTCGTTGTCGGCATTCTCGGGTGCCCACAAATGCCGTTTCATGTCGACGTGCCCGTTGGGCTGGAAACGTATGCCTTCGGCCTCGAGCAGTGGGCGCTGCTGCAACCAGCCCGGAGCCGTGCGCCCTGCGACATTCACTACCCGCTGGCAGGGCAGTTTGCCGGATTCGGGCGAGTGTCGGAGAATGTGCCCCACCATGCGCGAGTGGTCGGGCCAACCGGCCAGCGTGGCTATGGTGCCATAGGTGGTGACCCGTCCGCGAGGTATCTGGCTGACGATGTTCTGCACCGCATTCTGGAATGCTTGTGCCTCGGTGGGGCTCATTCGGCTGACGTAGTCCTTCATGCTTCAGTATTTTTTTTCCTCCCAGTGGTCGGCCAGGTGTTGCATCGAGGGCATGACGATGTTGGCGCCAGCCTCGTAGAGGACCGAGTCGGGTAGGGGACCCGTGTTGACGGCAATGGTGAAAATGCCGGCTGCACGGGCGGCCTGTATGCCCAGCGGGGCATTCTCCACGACAATGGCTTCCGAAGGCTGGATGTCCGCCTTGCGCAGTCCCATCAGGTAAGGCTCCGGATTGGGTTTTCCGTGACGGACGTCGAAGGCCGTCACCATCAGTTCGGGCGAGAATATATCCGGAAAGGCCGCATTGACGCGGTCGAGCAAGGCATGGGTGGCACTGCCGGTGACAATGACGCGCATCAGTCCTTGCGCGCGTACCTTATTTAATAAGTCCAGAGCGCCAGGCATGGGTTTCGGTTCGGGCAGTGTGTTGAAGAGTGCGCTCTTGGCATCATAGATTTGCTGCACCTCGTCGTCGGTAGCGTCGCGCCCCCAGAATCGGTTGGAGAGGATGTTGATGGTGCCTTTGCCCGTCCGTCCTTCGTTCATGTAGACCTCCTCGGGTTCCATCCGCAGGCCGAAGTCGGTCATGGCGTGGCTCCAGGCGTAGGCATGGTTCGGCATGCTGTCAAACAGCACGCCGTCCATGTCAAACAATATCGCTTTCAGCATTCTCTGCATTTTATTTGGCGAGTCGGGCCTTGATGGCCTCCGTCTCCTTCTCATATCCGGGTTTGCCGAGCAGGGCAAACATGTTCTTCTTGTAAGCCTCGACACCGGGCTGGTTGAAGGCATTGACGCCGAGCAACTGGCAGTAGAGGCCACAGCCGAGTTCGAAGAAGTAGATCAGTTGTCCCAGGTTGTAGGCATCCAGTCGCTCGATGCTGACGCGGATGTTGGGCACGCCGCCGTCCACGTGGGCCAGCTGAGTGCCCAGTTCGGCCATCTTGTTCACCTCGTCCACGCGCTTGCCAGCCAGGAAGTTCAGTCCGTCCAGGTTCTCCTCGTCGCTGGGGAAGAGCAG
>CAMOUQ010000101.1 GCA_946626595.1 uncultured Prevotellaceae bacterium
TTTTCTCCCTGATGTCGTTGGGACTCTTCTTGTTAGTCTTTGCCGCTTGCGACCGGAAACCCGTGATGACAGAAGTGCCTTATACAGTGCTGAAGCACTATTTCTTCCGCAACGATGCCCAGATACCCTCGAATCCTAAGATTGATACCCAAGAGCGCTTCGACAGCCTCTTCGGCATGGCTCCGGTGATGGATGCGGACGGAAAGCCTACGCCCGTGGATTTCGAACGCCAGTTTGTAATCTCAGTCGTCCTGCCGGTTACGAACCAACAGACGGAGTTGTACGGCGAGCATTTGTATGCTTATAAGGACCTGCTCGGAAAGTCGAATCTCTATTTCTGGTACAGTGCGAATCGCGGCACCGACACACTCTCCTACACGATGCAGCCCATCCTGCTCATTGCCGTCGACCGCCAGCACGATGCCGAGCATATATCCCTCGAGGAGGTCGTCGATGAGTGATAACCAAGTATTCATATAACAAATAAAAAAACCATAACATCATGAAAACTCGTAGTATTCTTTCCGCCCTTGTACTGCTCGCAGCAGTGACAATATCTTTCACCAGTTGCACCGAAATGGCCCGCAAGTTGGCCATGACGGCCGTCAGTGAGTCCACGGACTTTGAGAAAGAGGACACCGTCAAGTGGGGTAGCGTGATAGATCGCGACCTCGACCTGCCTCTCTTCTCGGCCATCGATGCCAAGGGAGTGGTGCGCGTCGTCTTCGTTCAGGACTCCGTATGCTCCGTGCGTGTCCATGGCAACGAGAAGTGCCTGGACGAATATAAGTTCGTCGTCAAGAAGGGCGAACTGAATGTAGAACCTAAGAACTTCACCGGCAGTGTCAACAAGAATACGGCTGCCGTCACGCTGTTTGTCACGGCGCCCAATCTGACCAACGTCGAGTTCTCTGGAGCCGGCAATCTGGAGATGCCCGGAGCCATGTCGTTGCCTGGTTCGCTGAGTATCGAGATAGAAGGGGCCGGAGAGATGAGTATCGACGACCTCACACTGACCTCCCTGAGCGTTGAAATCAGTGGAGCCGGGAAGTGCGAACTCGGAAAGGTCACGACGACCGAGGATGTGGAGATAGAGGTGAACGGCGCCGGAGACGTCAAGGCCAATGTCTTCTGTCAGGACTTGAGCATCGAAATCAACGGTGCAGGCAAGGCCGAACTGAGTGGCGAGTGCCGAGGCACGTTGTCGTGTGAACAGAGCGGAGCCAGCAAGATTGATACTTCGAACCTGAAGAGATGATTCATCTGACCAACATCCATAAGACGTACCAGGGTGTCCAGCCACTGCATGTGCTCAAAGGCATCGACTTGCACATCGGGCGCGGTGAGTTCGTAGCCATCATGGGCGCATCGGGCTCCGGCAAGTCGACGCTGCTGAACATACTGGGCATTCTGGACGATTATGACGAGGGTGAATATCGGCTCGACGGAACGCTCATACGCAATCTCTCGGAGACACGTGCAGCGGACTACCGCAACCGCATGATAGGCTTCATCTTCCAGAGCTTCAATCTGATCAGTTTCAAGGATGCCATGGAAAACGTGGCCCTGCCACTGTTCTATCAGGGCGTCGGCCGACGGAAACGCAACCAGCTGGCCATGGAGTATCTGGAGAAGGTGGGACTGAAGGAATGGGCCCATCACCTGCCCAACGAACTCTCCGGCGGACAGAAACAGCGTGTGGCCATAGCCCGTGCCCTCATCACCCAGCCGCGCATCATCCTGGCCGACGAACCGACCGGTGCCTTGGACAGCAAGACTTCGCTGGAGGTGATGCAACTCTTGAAGAAGTTGCACGAGCAGGGACTGACCATCATCGTGGTGACCCACGAGAGCGGCGTGGCCTATCAGGCAGAGAAGATTGTGCATATCAAGGACGGACAAATCGAAAGCATAGAGGTGAACGACGGTTCGGCCCATACGCCTTTCGGTGTGGACGGAGTGATGAAATGACCATAAAGGCATTGCTCATTGCTCATTGTGCATTGTGCATTATGAATTGTGAATTGTGCATTGTGAATTGTAAATAGATTGTATGTTTGAACTTTTCCACGAGATACAGGGAACCCTGAGTCGCAACCTCATGCGCACCATAGCCACGGGCTTTGCCGTGGTGAGCGGACTGTTCCTGCTCATCGTGCTGCAGGGCGCGGGCAATGGGGTCATCCATTCCTTCCAGTACAACATGGGAGGCTTTGCTTTCGATGCCGTCCATGTCTTCGGCGGCATGACCACCCGCCCCTGGGAGGGCATCAAGGAGGGACGCCTGATACGCCTCGACGACCGCGACCTGGAGATGAGCCGCCGACACTTTCCCCACCAGATTACTACTGCCATACCGACGGTGACCAACGAAGGGGTGGTGGCCAGTCATGGGGGCCACTATGTCAGCGGCACCTCCATGGTGGGTGTCTATCCCGAGTACGCTGCCTCGCAGGCCGTAGAGATGTTGGAGGGACGGTTCGTCAACGAGATGGACCTGAAGGAGAAACGCAAGGTGTGCGTCATAGGCAGCAACAGCTGTAAGGACCTCTTCAAGGAGAGCGGAACGCCGATAGGGCAGCACGTGAAGTTGGGCAGCATCCTCTACACCGTAGTGGGTGTGTACAAGGTTAACGAGATGTTCAACGGCAGCAACTTCTACGTTCCCTACACCACGCTTTGTACCATATATAATAAAGGTCGCTTCATCGACGAACTGACCATGAACACCCGCAACATACCCACCGACTCGGCCATGCAACAGTTCATCGCCGAGTACACGCGTGCCACCAGCCACATCCATTCCTTCGACCCCGAGGACGACCGCGCCCTCTGGATATGGAACCAGGCCGGCGACAACATTCAGATGCAGCGCGCCATGAACATCCTCAACCGCTCGTTCTGGATTCTGGGCCTGCTCACCCTGTTGAGCGGCGTGGTCAGCGTGAGCAACATCATGCTCATCAGCGTCAAGGAGCGCACGCGTGAGTTCGGCATCCGCCGGGCCATCGGTGCACGTCCGTGGAACATCATCATGATGGTGGTGCTGGAGAGTGTCACCATCACGGCCATCTTTGGCTACATAGGCATGCTGCTGGGCATCTTCTTCTGCGAGTGGATGGATGCCACGGTGGGCAATCAGGTGATGGACTTGGGCGTGTTCCAGGCCAAATACTTCGTCGACCCGACGGTGGACTTGCACATCTGCATACAGGCCACCATCGTGATTATAGTGGCCGGTGCGCTGGCCGGATTCTTTCCGGCACGCAAGGCTGTAAAGATTAAAACCATAGACGCACTGAGAGCATGAAACTGTTTGACGCTGACCTTTGGGAGGAAATCTTCGACTCCCTGCGCAAGAACCGTACACGTACGTTCCTGACGGCCTTCGGCATCTTCTGGGGTGTCTTCATGCTCATTCTCCTCATGGGCGGAGGCCGTGGCCTGGAGACCATGCTGGGCGAGAACTTTGCCGGGGCAGCCTCCAATTCCGGATTCATGATTGCCAACACCACCAGCGAGCCCTACAAGGGATTCCGCAGCGGGCGTGCCTGGTACCTGGAGCTGGAGGATGTGGAACGCATCCGCAACACGGTGCCCGAAATCAGTATCGTCACGCCCACTATCCGCCGTTGGGGGGCAAGGGCCTTGGCCAACGACAAATCCTGCGGCATATCGCTCCTGGGGCAATATGCCGACTACAGTCTGGTGGACAATCCCAAGATAAAGTTTGGGCGCGCCCTGACCGATGCCGACGGCCTGCAGCACCGGAAGGTGTGCGTCATAGGCAGTCGCGTGGCTCAGGAGTTGTTCCCCGACACCGAGAACCCCTGTGGGCAGTTCCTGCAAATCGACAGCATCAACTATTGCGTCATAGGCGTGAGCGGAAAGGCTTCGGGAGGCATCAACATCGGAGGCAATCCGCAGACCACGGTCTACTTGCCTTACGAAACCATGCGGCAGATGTACAATCGCGGCAACGAGGTCGACATCCTGGCACTGGTGGCCAAGGACCAGTATCCCATGTCGGAGGTGCAGTATCGGGTGGAGGCCTTGCTGAAGCGTGTGCACATGATACATCCCGACGACACACAGGCTCTGATAAAAGTGAACACGGAGGCCATCTTCAGTATGATAGACAACCTCTTTGCAGGTGTGAGCATCCTGGTGTGGATGATTGGTCTGGGCACGCTCCTGGCCGGAGCCATCGGCGTGAGCAACATCATGGTGGTCACGGTGAAGGAACGCACGACGGAGATAGGCATCCGTCGGGCCATTGGTGCCACGCCCAAGGACATCCTGACCATGGTGATGAGCGAAAGCATCGTGCTGACGCTGATAGCTGGCATGAGTGGCATTTCCCTGGCCGTGGCCATACTGCAGGTGTTGGAAAATGCCACACATGCCGAATATCCTTCCGCCCAGTTCCAGATCTCGTTCGGTGTGGCCGTAGGCGCATCGCTCCTGCTTGCCGTGCTGGGCATCATTGCTGGCCTGGCACCTGCCCTGCGAGCCATGAACATCAAACCCGTGGATGCCATGCGCGAAGAATAATCAGAAATCTCACATAACTCAGAAAACTCAGAAAACTCCGATAACTCAGAAAACTCCGATAATTCAGATAATTCAGAAAACTCAGAAATATGAAAAAGTTTATCAAGTGGGCAGTTATTGCCTTGGTTGCAGCCATCTTTGTGGGGACGTTTGTGTTCCTGTATCAAAAGTCGCGCCCCAAAGAGAAGGTGTACGAGATTTCCACCGTCCAGTTGAAGGACCTGGAGAAGTCCACCATCGTGACCGGTAAGATAGAACCGCGCGACGAGGTCAACATCAAGCCGCAGATTTCCGGCATCATCGCCGAACTGTATAAGGAGGCGGGCCAGATGGTCCGCAAGGACGAAGTGATAGCCAAGGTGAAGGTTATCCCCGACATGAACAGCCTGAACAGTGCAGAGAACCGTGTCCGCCTGGCCGAAATCACATTGGCACAGGCCGAGACCGACTTCCAACGCATGGAGAAGCTCTATCAGGAGCGGGTGGTGAGCGCCGAGGACTATGAGAAGTCGCAAGTGGCGCTGAAGCAGGCCAAAAGCGAGATGACGAACAGTCGCGACGCCCTCAACATCGTGCGCGAGGGCATCTCGCTCTCCAATGCCAAGATGAGCACCACGCTGGTGCGTTCCACCGTCGACGGACTCATCCTGGACATCCCCGTCAAGGTCGGCAACTCCGTCATCTTGAGCAACTCCTTCAACGACGGTACCACCATCGCCACCGTGGCCGACATGTCCAACCTCATCTTCCGAGGCAACATCGACGAGACCGAGGTGGGACGCATCATCGAGGGCATGCCCGTCACCATCACCGTGGGTGCCGTGCAAAACCTGGAGATGAATGCCCGACTGGAGTACATATCGCCCAAGGGCCGCGAGACCAATGGAGCCAACCAGTTCGAAATCAAGGCCGCCCTCTCGGTCCCCGACACCGTTACCCTCCGCTCGGGCTACGGCGCCAATGCCGAAATCGTGCTCGACCGCGTCACCAAGGCCATCACCGTGCCCGAGTCGGCACTCGAGTTCTCTGGCGACAGCACCTTCGTCTATGTCCTCACCGACTCCGTGCCCAAGCAGCAGTTCCAGCGCCGTGCGGTCCAGACGGGCCTGAGCAACGGCATCGACATCGAGGTGAAAAGCGGCGTCAGGGTAGGGGAGAAGGTTCGTGGAATCTTAAAGGAGGAAGAGAAATGAAACGCACAGCCATCTTAGCCCTTCTGGTGTGCGCATCGTTGCATACCCTTGCCCAGCAGACCCGCGAGTGGTCGCTGACGGAGTGCATCGACTATGCCTTGGCCCACAACATCAACATCCTGCAGCAGCAGGACAACGTGCGCCAGCAGGAGATTGCACTCAGCACGACACGCAACAGCCGCCTGCCCGACCTCAATGGCAGCGTCGGCGAGAACTTCAGTTTCGGCCGCGCTCTGACGGCCGACAACACCTATCAGAACCGCAACACGCAGAGCACCAGCTTCAGCCTGGGCACCAGCCTCCCCCTCATCACGGGCGGGCGACTGCCGGCGGAGGTCAAGGTGCGTCGCCTCGGGCTGCAGGCTGCCCTGCAGGACTTTGAGTATGCCCGCGAAAACGTCATGCTGGGCGTGACGTCGGCCTTCCTCGAGGCCATCTGCCAGAAGGACCTCGTGGCTGTGGCTGAGCGCCAGGTGGAACTGAGCCAGGCACAGGTGCACCGCATGGAACTGCTGTTCCAGAACCAGAAAGCCGCCGAGGCCGAGGTATCGCAGATCCGTTCCACGCTGGCCAACGACGAACTGTCGCTCACCCAGCAGCGCAACAGCTACATGCTGGCCCTGCTGGAACTGTCTCAGCTCCTGGAACTCGATTCACCCGAGGGCTTCGGTGTGGCCACTCCCCTGGTGGAAGTCGTCAAGGCAGACGAACTGCCATCGCCCGACCTCGTGTACAACGAGGCCCTGGGCATCAAACCCCAGATACAGGCCGAGCAGACGCGCCTGCAGAGTGCCGAGAAGAGCGTCGTGGTGGCCAAAAGCGCCCTCTATCCCTCGCTCTACTTCAATGCCGGCATCGGCACCAGCTACTACAACACCTCGGGCTACAACGTAGCCAACTTCGGTTCGCAATTGCGCGACAATTTCAATCAGTATTTCGGGGTCTCCCTTTCCGTCCCCATTTTCAACCGCCTCGCCACCCGCAACAACATCCGTGCAGCCCGTCTGCAGGTGCATACTCAGCAACTGAGGCTCGACCAGACGAAGAAGTCGCTCTATAAGGAGATACAGCAGGCCTACTACAACGCCGTGGCGGCCAGTCGCCAGTGTGAAAGCAGCGATGCCGCCCTGGCCAGTGCCCAGACGGCCTTCGAGCTCATGCAACGCAAGTACGAGAACGGCAAGGCCACGGTCACCGACTTCCAGGATGCCAAGACGCGCTACCTGCGTGCCGAGTCGGGCCAGATACAGGCACGCTACACCTACCTCTTCCGTCAGAAGATACTCGACTTCTATCGCGGACGGAAGATATAAAATGCTTTTCCTGTACCGATTCGGCCGAAAAAGAATGATTTTTTCCCTCGATACGAGGCCGCAGTTCAGACTATACGTCGACCGGGTTCAGACAATACTAAGGTTGGAGCTCAGACAATAGTAAGGTTGGAGCTCAGACAA
>CAMOUQ010000102.1 GCA_946626595.1 uncultured Prevotellaceae bacterium
CCTACGGCATGGTGGAACTGCCCAACGGCAAGATGAAGAGCCGCGAGGGCACCGTGGTGGACGCCGACGACCTCATAGAGACCATGATAGAGGATGCCAGCCAGATGAGTGCCGACAAGGTGAACAAACTGGAGGACATCACCCCCGAGGAGGCTCGGGAGATAGCCCGCATCGTGGGCATGGGCGCCCTGAAGTACTTCATACTGAAGGTGGACGCCCGCAAGAACATGCTCTTCAACCCCGAGGAAAGTATCGACTTCAACGGCAACACGGGACCCTTCATCCAGTACACCTATGCCCGCATCCGCAGCATACTGCGCAAGGCCAAGGCACAGGGCATCGAGGTGCCCGCCGAGTTGCCCACGACGGCCGGACTGAGCGACAAGGAGATAAGCCTCATACAGCACCTCAACGACTTTGCCGCCGTGGTGCGCCAGGCAGGCGGTGACTACAATCCCTCGTGCATCGCCAACTACTGCTACGACCTGGTGAAGGAGTACAACCAGTTCTACCACGACTTCAGCGTGTTGAAGGAGGAGGACCGCGACAAACAGCTGGTGCGCCTGGCCCTGTCGGAGGCTGTCAGCAAGGTGGTGCGTAACGGCCTCGGCCTGCTGGGCATAGAGGTGCCGGAGCGCATGTAAGACCCTCCCCCGGCCCCTCCCGTGGAGGGAGGGGAGTGTATACAGAACGATAAACAGTAAAAGGCAACGATAATATGGCCAAGAGAAATGCGCCGCAGGCGAAGAATGAAACAGCTCTCTCCCAACAGGGGTGGGCAGGGGGAGGGTCTGCACTTGCGGTCGACGCAGCCTGTTCCGGCAACCCCGGACCGATGGAGTACCGCGGAGTGCATCTGCCCTCCGGACGACAGGTGTTCCACTTCGGCCCCATACAGGGCACCAACAACATCGGCGAGTTCCTGGCCATCGTGCATGCCCTGGCCCTGATGAAGCAGAAGGGCATTCGCATGACCATCTATAGCGACAGCAAGACGGCACAGACCTGGGTGCGCAACCGCAAGGCCAAGACCACGCTGGCCAACACGCCACAGACGGCAGAGGCACTGAACCTGGTGGCACGGGCCGAGAAGTGGCTGCGCGAGAACGGCGTGGACGTGCCCATCGAGAAGTGGGACACCGAACACTGGGGCGAGATACCCGCAGACTTTGGACGAAAATGAAGGGATTCTATCAGATAATGGGCAAGTACTTTGCCCGCTACAAGGGGTACATAGCAGGGACGCTGGGCATGAACGTGCTGGCGGCCATCTTCAACGTGTTCTCCTTCTCCATCATTCTGCCCATATTGCAGATTCTGTTCAAAATCAACGACCGCCACTACGAACTCATCCCTTGGCAACAGGCCGAATGGGGCAACGTCATCGATGTGGCCAAGAATAACGGCTACTACTACAGCCAGGAGATGATAGCCCAGTACGGGCCTGCCACCACGCTGCTCCTGCTGGGAGTGGTGCTCAGCGTGCTGACGCTCTTCAAGACGCTCACCTATTTCGGCGGTTCGGCCATGCTGGCCCCGCTGCGTACGGGCATCGTGCGAGACATACGCAACGCCATCTACCGGAAGATCGTGCGCCTGCCGCTCAGCTTCTTCAGCGAGGAGCGCAAGGGCGACATCATGACGCGCATAACGGCCGACGTCAACGAGGTGGACGCCAGCATCACGTCGTCGCTCGACATGGTCATCAAGAACCCCATCTTCATCGTCGTCTACGTGGGATGGCTGACGGCACTGAGCTGGCAACTGACGCTGTTCACGCTGCTCGTCGTGCCCCTGATGGCCTTTGGCATCGGACGCATCGGCAAGAAACTGAAGTCGAAGTCGCTGGCCATGCAGGCCAAGCTGTCGGACAGCGTGAGCCAGATAGAGGAGACCCTGGGCGGACTGCGCATCATCAAGGCCTTCATAGCCGAGGAGAAAATGATAGACCGCTTCGAGCGTGTCACCAACGAGTATCGCGACATATCCTGCCGCGTGGCCATCCGCCAGAGTGCGGCGCACCCCGTCAGCGAGTTCCTGGGTACGGTGATGATAGTCCTGGTGCTGTGGTTCGGCGGCTGGCTCATATTCAACGGCAACAGTCCCATCGACGCCAACCTCTTCATCTACTATCTCATCATTCTCTACACCACGCTCCAGCCCATCAAGGAACTCTCCAAGGCAGGCTATGCCATACAGAAAGGTCTGGCCTCTATGGAGCGCATCAACCGCATCCTGGACGCCGAGAATACCATCCAAGAAGCAAAAAACGCCCATTCCATCGACGGTTTGGAGCGCGACATAGTCCTGCGCAACGTCTCGTTCAGCTACACCGAGGGCAACGAGATACTGCACGACATCGACCTCACCGTGCGCAAGGGGCAGACCGTGGCCCTGGTGGGCCAGTCGGGCTCGGGCAAGAGCACGCTGGTGGACCTCATACCCCGCTACCACGACGTGAGCAGCGGCTCGATAGAAATCGACGGGCACGACATCCGTTCGCTGCGCATCCACTCCCTGCGCTCGCTCATCGGCAACGTCAACCAGGAGGCCATCCTCTTCAACGACACCGTGCGCAACAACATCGCCTTCGGCATGCCCGATGCCACTCAGGCTGAGATAGAACAGGCGGCACGCATCGCCAACGCCCACGACTTCATCATGCAGATGCCCGAGGGCTACGACACCATGGTGGGCGACCGGGGCGGACGACTGTCTGGCGGACAGCGACAGCGCATTTCCATAGCACGCGCCATACTGAAGAATCCCCCCATTCTCATCCTCGACGAGGCCACATCGGCCCTCGACACCGAGAGCGAACGACTGGTGCAGGATGCCCTGGAGCGACTGATGTCCACGCGCACCACCATTGCCATCGCCCACCGCCTGTCGACCATCAAGAATGCCGACGAGATATGTGTCCTGCACGAGGGACGGATAGTGGAGCGCGGCACCCACGAGGAGCTGATAGCCCGCAACGGCTACTACAAGCGCCTCCATGATATGCAACAGTTGTAAGTTGAAAGTTAAAAAAGGTTTATGAAGAAGACGATAAAGTATTTATGCTCCCTGCTCGTCCTGCTGATGGTCGTTTTTGCCATCGGCAAGGGACTGTTCGTGTGGTACAACGGCGACATACAGGCCGTGACGTTCAGCCAGTTGCTCGCCATCCTGTGGCACGGGTTGCTGCTCGACCTGCGCACGTCGGCCATCCTCCTGCTGCTGCCGGCCCTGGTCGTCACCCTCACTAAGAAGGGCCTGCGCTGGATTCTGGCTCCCTATTTCGTCCTGCTGGGCCTCGTCCTGGGGGCAGTCGTCGTGGGCGACGTGGTGATGTACGAGTTTTGGGAGTTCAAGCTCTCCGCCGTCCACCTCAGTTATGCCGCTTCGCCCGAGGGCACCACCAACAGCGTCAGCATGGGCTTCCTGGCCACGCGCGCCCTGCTCATGTTTGGCCTTATGCTGGGTTTTTGCATACCTGCTATCTGCCTCACGCCCAGCCGGATGGAAGGGATCGGTCGCCACTGGGGACTTATCCTCATGGCCATACTCGCCATCCTGCCCATCGGCATCAGCCACTGCTACCACCCGGGGCCGCTCTTCATGGACCACGCGGCCACCAATCCCGTCTATCGCTTCGCGACATCGTTCGGTGACGCACACCGCTATCGCGACCTCCCCGAGGGCGACTTCGATGTGGCTGCGGCCTATCAGACCTCCGACGCCGTCACCGACTCGCTGCTCACCACCGCCCGACCCAATGTGCTCTTCGTCCAGTTGGAGAGTTTCGGCGGCAAGTTTGTGAAGGAACTCGGCGGACTGCCCGATGTGGCACCCAATCTGTCGCGCCTCATTCCCGAAGGCATCTTCTGGGACCACTACTACAGCAACTCGTTCCGCACCGACCGTGGCACCGTATGTGCCTATTCGGGCTGGATCAGCTACCCCACCGTCAGCCCCATGAAGGAGGTCGGCATGCACGCCGGTCTGTCGTCGCTCTCCGAGAGTTTCCGTCAGGCAGGCTACCAGACGGGCTTCATGTACGCCGGTGCCATGACCAACATGGGCAAGCATCAGTATCTCCTGGACATGAAGTTCGAGAGCCTCATGGACGACACTTACTTCACCCGCGAGGAACTGAACAGCAGCTGGGGAGCCAACGACGGCACTTCGGCCATGAAGATGTACAATACCATCCGCGAAATCCGTCCCGATGCCCAGTGGATGATGGTCTGGCAAACCCTGTCGAGCCACGAACCCTGGGACGTGCCCTACCACAGGCTGACGGACAAGAAACTGAATGCCTTCGCCTACACCGACCAGTGCCTGGGCGACCTCGTAGACAGTCTGCGGACGCTGCCCGTATGGGACAACCTCCTGCTCGTCGTCATTCCCGACCACGGATTCCTCTACGAGCAGACCTACGACACGAGCGAGTTCTTCCACAGTCCCATGCTATGGCTGGGCGGAGCCGTAAGGCAGCCCCGACGCATGTCGGTGCTCATGAACCAGAGCGACATCGCCGCCACCCTGCTGGCGCAGATGGGACTCCCGCACGACACGTATCCCTGGAGCCGCAACGTACTCAGTCCCGACTACCAGCCCTTTGTCTACTGCAACTATCCTGCCGGTCTCTTCTATAAGGACGCCACCGGCGAGACCCTCTACGACCTCACCGCCCAGATGCCCATCCCCGTGGACCAGCCCGCCGACTCCCTCCGTCTCGGCAAGGCCCTCTCCATCCTCCGCTCCTCCTACGTCCAAATCCCCCACCCTTAACTTTTTAACCCTTTAACCTTTTAACCTTTTAACCTTCCCACCTTGTTCTCCCGTCTGCTCTTATCCGTTTTCCGCCTCTTCTCGCGTCTCCCGTTCGGCGTGATCTACGCGATTTCCGATTACGTACTTTTCCCCCTTGTCTACTACGTTGTCCGCTACCGCCGTGGCCTGGTCCGGCGGCAAGTGGCAGATTGTTTCCCCGAAAAGAGCAAGCAGGAGTGCCGGCAGGTGGAGAACCGTTTCTACCACTTCTTTTGCGACTACATCCTCGAGACGCTGAAGATGCAGACCATGTCGCAAGCGGAGATGCGACGGCGCGTCGTGTTTACGGGCATGGACGAGATGGTCAGGCAGTTGGAACAGTCGGGCAAGCAATTCGCCTTCTGCTATCTGGGTCACTACGGCAACTGGGAGTGGATGGCATCCTTCCCCCTCTGGTTTGGTGAGCCGTGGGAAGGTGCACAGATTTACCATCCGCTGAAGAACAAAGCGATGGACGACTTCTTCCTCCACATGCGCTCGCAGTTCCGCGGAACGTGCATTCCCATGAAGCAAACCCTCCGCCAGATACTCACCGACCGACGTCAGGGAAAGCACAAAATCATCGGTTTCATCGCAGATCAGGGCCCTAAGTGGGAAGCCGTGCACCACTGGTCGGACTTCCTCAACCACAAGACAGCATTCTTCACGGGCACCGAATACATCGCCCGCCAGGTGGACGCAGCCCTGCTCTACCTGCGCGTCAGCCGACCCCGCCGAGGCTACTACACGGCGAACGTCGAAATCATCACCCTCCAGCCCAAGGAAATGGAGGAGTTTGCTGCCACGGAGCGATACATCAGCCTGCTCGAAGCGCAGATCCGCCAGCAGCCCGAACTGTGGCTCTGGACCCACAACCGTTGGAAACGAAGCTACGAGCAGTGGTTGCAGCTCAACAAGAAATAACACCCCTTATCTCCAATACCGTGAAGAAACTTGGCATCCTATACAGCATCCTGGCCCTCCTTCAATTAATACTTTAAAAACACTACAATACGGTATTTATATCGTAAGAATCGACACTGGAGGACAAATTTTCACACAAAAAATAAAGATATAATCCCAGGAAATGCTTATATTTGCCCATGATTAGTCAACCTATAAACCATTCAACTATGAAAAAGTATCTGTTTATCCTGCTGGCTGCCATCGCATTCGTGGCATGCAGTGACGAAGAGGAGACGAACATAATCCGACCTGTCAACGCGCCTGCTGATGTCAAGGTTTTTTTCCAGTCTGAAATAGGTAAAGAGTTTGGAGAAAGCAATACGATATTATCTGACACAAGAATCGTACATTCCCCACTCGGCGGAGACGTAAGGATGCCTTCACCCGACACTTGTTGCGTCATCAACAGCAGCGCAGAACTGGCAGCCATCTATGCCGGTGAGAAGCAATTGCCTGATATCGATTTCACAAAGTACACTCTCGTCGTCGGGAAAGAGGAAATGCCCCAGACTGCTTATTTACTGAAGGGGATGAACCTGACAGAAGAAGAAAATCTGCTGGTACTGACTCTAAAAGTCAAGAGCACGGAAAATTGTTTGATGATTCATTACCAGATGCGCTATTGGGCATTATACCCTAAGTTGCCCGATAAGCCGATTGTTGTGAAGGTTATCGGAAGACCTTAGGTCGTCAGGACGTATAGGTGCCGAATTGGAAATATTAGCAACAAATCCGTAAAACAATTAGAATCTCATAATATGAAAATTAAGTATCTTCTCCTACTTTTTGCATTCATAGTACAAACAGCCTCGTGGGCCTCAGGCGCTTACCCAACCGTGATGAGAAAAAGCTGGGCGCTGCGATACCAAGATGAGAAAGGAAACTACCTCTTCAGAAAGTATAAGATTGAGACGAGCACACCCGACACCACGATTGCAGGAAGGGAATACACGTATGCCGTAACATTCACCCAAGGACTCGACAGATACTATAGCATCCTCACAGAGACCTTTGGCACGGAATACGACACGCTCTACTATAGGCAAGAAGGCGACAAAGTGTATGCCTACGACAAGATAGAAAAAGCCGAGCAACTGCTGCTCGACTACGGCCTAAAGGAAAACGACACATTCACTTCGCCTTGGGGAGAACGCTTCACCGTCGTCGAGACCGGGAGTTTGCAGGGCTACGCGGAGGCTGTGTGTACCTATGGAAACGAGACCCCCAGAATGTTACGCCTACGTTCCGAG
>CAMOUQ010000103.1 GCA_946626595.1 uncultured Prevotellaceae bacterium
CCCCTACCCTATGACGTAGGCAACAGTGAGCAGGAGAAGGATTGTGATGAGGTAGGGCCAGGTGCGGAAGAACATGGCCAGGCGATAATGGCTGGGCCGGGCCTCGCAGGGTTGCAGGGCACGAAGTGGAGGCAGGCTGCAGAGAAGGGCGAAATAGACAAGCATGACGGAGGGCCAGGAAAGGCGCTCGACCCACATCCCGCTGAGCGGCAGGGAGGAGGCCAGAGCCATGAGGCCATGCTGGGCCGCGACGAAGATTTCGACAAGGGGCCGCAAGAGGGAAGCGATGCCCCACGGCATGACAAGCAGTAGCAGCAGGGAGGAGAAGATGATGCACGTAGCCAAAAGGATGTAGAAGGGACTGAGCAGGACGCCCGTCAGACTGAAATAGCCGAAATAGTGGAAGAGAAGGGGAAGGGTAAATATCTGAGCCGAGAAGGAGACGGCCCATGCCTGCCACAACCAGTTGAGAAGCTGGTGGCGCGGACGGAGGAGGCTGCGCAGTGGACCAAAGAAGAGGAAAATGCCCGCCACGGCTCCGAAGGACAATTGGAAGCCGACGTCGAAGAACATCGCGGGATTGATCAGCAACAGGAGCAGGGCGGTAAGGCCAAAGATGTCCCAATGGTTTTCGCCGGAGAAGGTCATCTGACTGATGATGAGCAGCGTCATCATCAGCGACGCGCGGCAAAGCGAAACAGGGAAGCCTACCAGAAGGGTGAAGCCCCAAATGAGCACAATGCCCAGACAGCCAAACACGTAGCGGATGCGCGAAAGCAGGACATGCAGCAGGCAGAAGTTGAAGACGCCAAACAGGATGCCCAGATGCAGGCCCGAAAGGGCAAGGATGTGCGAGGCTCCGGAGAGTCGGTAGAGCTGGACGACCTCGGGCGACAGTCCCTCACGATGGCCGAGCAGCATGGCGGAGACGAGGGATTCGGAGGTAGGAGAAAGTTGGGCGGCATGGAGCTGTCCCAGTAGCGCCTGCGAGAACTCAGCGCCGTCGAGCCGGAGTGTGTCGGGAATGAGCGACAAGGGCGGCAGCCAGGTGCGAAGGATGCCCGCGAAACACAGAAACAGGCACCACGATGCCAGGGCCGTCAGTCCGCGCCGCATGAGTATGGCTGCTATCAGGAACAGGACGCAAAGGCCAAAAACAAAAAAGGCCGCACCTTGAGGTACGGCCAAGGAGTACCCTACGACTATGCCGACTGCCAGGGAGGCAGCCAACAGCGGGGGAAGGAGTCTGTCCAGATTCACGAGAGTGCCTTCAGGGCATCAATGGTGGCAGCAGGCTGCTGCGAACCGAAGACGAAGGAACCGGCAACGAGGACGTCGGCACCGGCCTCGGCCAACTGCTGTCCGGTCTGCATGTTCACGCCACCGTCGATTTCTATCAACGCCTGACTTTCGGTTTCCTGGATGAGTCGGCGCAACTCGGCAACCTTGCGCAGGGTGTGCGGGATGAACTTCTGTCCGCCGAAACCGGGGTTCACCGACATCAGCAGCACCATGTCCACGTCGCGAATGATGTCGGCGAGCAGGGCCACTGGCGTTGAGGGGCAGAGCGTGACGGCCGGATGCATGCCGGCTTCGCGTATCTGCTGAATGACACGATGGTGGTGGGTGACGGCCTCGTAGTGGATGTTCATGTAGTAGGCACCTAAGTCGGCCACCTCGCGAATGAACTTCTGAGGCTCCACAATCATGAGGTGGACATCCAGGGGCTTCTGGCACAAACGTGCCACATGCTTCAGTACGGGGAATCCAAAGGAGATGTTGGGAACAAACACGCCATCCATGACATCCAGATGGAGCAGGTCGGCATGGCTCTGATTGAACCACTGCATCTCACGTTCCAGATTGCCGAAATCGGCTGCAAGTAAAGACGGAGCGACTAACATGATGCCGGCTGTGGTTTGTAGTTCCGCGCGAAGGTGCGGAGGAACTGTAGTACTGAAGGATTGGGACGGAATGTTTCTTGAGGTAAAGATTGGGTCATAGGCGGGAGGAGGTTAAAAGGTTAAAAGGTTAAAAGGTTAAAAGGGTTAAAAGGTTAAAAGGTTAAAGGGTTAAAGGGTTCTTTCTTATTGCTATAACGCAAAACGCCCGTCCGATATTGCATCGAACGGGCGTTTTTTTTATTTGTATCAAAATTAGGCGGAAAGATAGAGGTCGCGATGACTGGCCATGCGGCGCAGGTTGATCATGGCATAGCGCATGCGACCGAGGGAGGTGTTGATGCTGACGCCGGTGGCTTCGGCTATCTCCTTGAAGGACATGTCGTCGTAGTAGCGCATCTTGACGACCTCGCGCTGGGCCTCGGGCAGACGGTCTATCATCATCCGTACGTCGTCGCGCGACTGCTCCACGAGCATCTGCGACTCAACGTTGGGCTCGCTGAGCGAGGGGTCGTTGAAGAGGTCGCACACCACATCGCCCTGCCCGTCTACCAGTTCGTGACGAACGACGTTGCGCCCTGTGGTGTTCATGCTGCGATAGCGGTCGAGCACCAGATTGCGTGCCACGCGCATCACCCACGAGCCGAACTGCCCCGACTCGCTGTAGTGGCCATTGCGGATGGCCATGATGACCTTGACGAAGGTATCCTGAAAAACATCGTTGGCCAGTTCCGTATCAGGAATCAGCGCACGAATGTAGCCAAAGACTTTGTCTTGGTGACGCTCTAAGAGAACATCGAATGCCTGGAAGTCGCCTTCTCCGTACATGCGGACCAGTTGTTCATCGGTCTGCTTTACGTAATTGTTCATTACCTTTCTTATTTATAGTTTATCGGGGTAATGTTGTTTCGATAGGCGATAGTTTTTATGGGTTAAACGTTTGCAAATTTAATAAATAATTCACAATTCACAATTCATTATACACATTTTTTTGCTTTCGTAACAAGATTTTAACGCTACGCGGGCGTAAAAGCGACCTATTTTACACACTCCGAAGAAATGTGTGCACCGCGAAGGAAGTCTTCGACGGCCATTCGGCGCTTTCCAGCCAGTTGCAACGAAAGGATGTCGACCCACCCCACCCTGCAGGCTATGCGCAGGTAGGTTTTCCCGTCGGTCTCCAGCGTGCCAGGACGGGCATCGGCCAGTCCGTCCTCCGCCGTCACCCGGCAGCGATATACCTTCAGCATCGTGCCCTCGAGCGTGGTCCATGCAGCGGGATAGGGCGACAGGCCGCGCACGAAGTTGTACACCTGGCGCGCCGTGAGTTCGTCCCAACGGATTTGGCACGTCTCCTTGAAAATCTTCGGAGCCGGGCGCAACGGACCGTCCACCGTCAGTTGGCTCTGCGGGATGGGCTTCACGATGCCCTGCTCCACATCGTCCACCGTCTTCAGCACCAGGTCGGCACCCAGCAGCATCAGCCGGTCGTGGACGGCCTCCACGTCATCGTCGTCGTGGATGGGCACGGCCTGTCGGTAGATGACCTGGCCCGTATCGATGTCGTGGTCGAGGAAGAAGGTGGTGATGCCCGTCTCGCGGTCGCCATTGATGATGGCCCAGTTGATGGGGGCGGCACCGCGATACTGCGGCAAGAGGGCGGCATGGAGGTTGAAGGTGCCCAGCCGGGGCATGGCCCACACCACCTCGGGCAACATGCGGAAGGCTACCACTACGCCAAGGTCGGGCTCGCAGGCACGCAGTTGCGCCAGGAAGTGTTCGTCCTTCAGTCGCTCGGGCTGCAGCACGGGGATGTCGTGTGCCAGGGCAAACTGCTTGACCGGACTGGCCTGCAAAACGTCGTGGTGACGGCCGACGGGTTTGTCGGGCATCGTGACCACGGCCACCACATTGTACCCGCCCTCAACCAGCCGACGCAGCGGTTCGACGGCAAAGTCGGGCGTACCCATATAGACGATGCGAAGATTCTTGCTCATGATGAATGTATACCTTATTATATATATATATTGTATATGGAATCAGTCGTTGCTGATGTCAGCCAGCATCTGGCGATACATCGTGAAGACGCGCGACTTGCGAATGAAGCCGACGAAGACGCCTGCCGAATCAACGACAGGCAGTGTCCATGCGCCCGTCCGCTCGAACACCTTCACGACATCCTCCATCTCGTCCTGGGTCGAGAGGCGTGCGGCGGGGTCCACCATCAGCTGTTCGACGCGATAGCGCTGATAGAGTTCCGTGCGGAACATGATGTGGCGTATGTCGTCGATATACAGCACGGCCACCAGTTGCCGCTGGGCATTCAGCACGGGGAAGACGTTGTGCTTCGACAGCGAAATCTGCTTCACCACGTTGCCCAGTGTCATCTCGGGCGTCAGATATTTGCTGTAGCGGTCCATCACGGAGTCCATGGACATGAGGGTGAGGATGGCGCGGTCCTTGTTGTGCGTAATCAGTTCGCCTCGCCGTGCCAGGCGCATGGCATAGATGCTGTGGGGCTCGAAGATGTGAATGGTCAGGTAGGCACAGACGGACACCACCATCAGCGGAATGAAGAGCTGGTAGCCGCCCGTCAGTTCGGCAATGAGGAAGATGCCCGTCAGCGGGGCGTGCATGACGCCCGACATCAGGCCGCACATGCCCAGCAGGGCATAGTTGTTCTCGGGCAGGTTCACGCCCATCACGCCATGCATGTTCCAGACCTGCGAGAAGATGAAACCGAAGACGCAGCCCAGGAAAAGCGTGGGGGCAAAGACTCCGCCGCATCCGCCTCCGCCATTGGTGGCCGTGGAGGCAAACACCTTGAAGACAACCACCAGCGAGAGATAGAGGATGAGCATGTTGCCGTGGCCGTAGAAGAGCGAATGGTTCATGGCCGCCTGCCAGTCCTCCTCGCCGTGTCCGGACAAGAGGAGTTCGATGAGGTCGTACCCTTCACCGTAGAGCGAAGGGAAGAGATAGATGAGCACCGAAAGCATGGCTCCGCCCACGACCAGTCGGGAATAGGGGCCGCGCAGCTTGCGGAAGAGGCCTTCGAGCCAGTTCATGGTGCGTGTGAAGTATAGCGATATGAGTCCGCAACCGATTCCCAACAGGATGTTGGCCGGTTGCCGGGCAACGCTGAAGACGTAGTCGTGGTGAAAGCCGAACATGGGGTCGGTGCCCGTGATGGCAAAGGTGACGATGGCCGCCGTGACGCTCGACACCAGCAGGGGCAGCAGCGAACCCATCGTCATGTCTATCATCAGCACCTCCAGCACAAAGGCCAGTCCGGCGATGGGTGCCTTGAAGATGCCTGCCACGGCTCCTGCCGCACCGCATCCCACCAGCAGCATCAGCTGTTTGGCATTGAGCCGGAACATGCGTCCCAGATTGCTGCCGATGGCCGAGCCGGTCAGTACGATGGGGGCCTCGGCACCGACCGATCCACCGAATCCGATGGTGATGGCCGAGGCTATGACACTGCTCCAGCAGTTGTGCGTCTTGATGTTGCTCTGCTTGCGGGCTATGGCAAAGAGAATCTTCGTCACGCCGTGGCCGATGTCATCGCGGACGACGCGACGGATGAAGACCGAAGTGAGGAAGATGCCCACGACGGGATAAATCAGATACAAGACGTTGGACGTGGTGATGCTGAACTGATGGGTCAGCATGAACTGGATTTGCGCGATGAGCCACTTCAGGAAGAGCCCGGCAAATGCCGTCAGTACACCTACAACCAGTGCCAGGAGCAACATGAAGCGGCTCTCCTTGATGCCTCGCTTGCTCCACACCATCAGACGGCTAAACATATGTTCGAAATATGTACGCTGATTCATGCCACGTCCTTTCTCTCTTGTGTGTGTTGGGTATGTGTGTGTTGTCCGACTATTGGCGGATGACGGTCACGGCACCGTCCTCCTTCAGTTTTATGATGCTCGACGGCCGTCCGTCGGACTTGCGCCCACGTGCAAACTGCACGATGTAGTCGACCTTCGACTTTATCTCCTCCGGTATGTCATAGAACCCCTTGGGCGAGGGCTGTCCGCTGATGTTGGCCGAGGTGCTGACGATGGCCTTCTGGAAGCGGTAGCACATCTGCTGCGAGAACTGTTCCTTGGTGACCCTGATGCCCAGCGACCCGTCTTCGGCCAGCAGATTGGGGGCTACGTTGACGGCTCCGTCCAGTATCAAGGTCAAGGGGCGGTCGGCATACTCTATGAGGTCCCATGCCACGTCGGGCACCTGACGGAAGTAGCGCTGCAGGCGGTTGGCCGAGTCCACCAGACAGATGAGGGCCTTGGAGTCCTGGCGCTGCTTGATTTCGTACACCCGCCGTACGGCTTCCTCGTTTTGGGCATCGCATCCGATGCCCCAGATGGTGTCGGTCGGGTAAAGTATCACCCCACCCTGCCGCAACGTATCTACGGCGTTCTTTATGTCTATATCGCAATTCATATCAAAACTCGCTGGTAAAGTGGAAACGTATGTGTTCGAAGTCCTGCTGTGCCATCTGCAGCACGTAGCCCGAATCGGCCAGGAAGACGTCGCGTCCCTCGCGGTCCTTGGCCATATACTGGTACTTGCGCTTCTTGAAGGCCTCCAGCTGCTCCTCGTTGTCGCTCTCTATCCAGCAGGCTTTGTAGAGCGAGATGGGTTCCCAGCGGCACTTGGCTCCGTACTCGTTCTCCAGGCGATACTGTATGACCTCGAACTGCAGTTGGCCTACGGTGCCGATGATCTTGCGGTTATTGAACTGGTTGACGAACAGCTGTGCCACGCCCTCGTCCATCAGTTGTTCGATGCCCTTCTGCAGTTGTTTGGTCTTCATGGGGTCGGCATTCTCGATGTACTTGAACATCTCCGGCGAGAAGGAAGGCAGGCCGCGGAAGTGCATCACCTCGCCCTCGGTCAGCGTGTCACCAATCTTGAAGGTGCCGTTGTCGGGCAGACCGATGATGTCGCCCGGCCAGGCCTCGTCGATGGTGGACTTGCGCTGTGCCATGAACTGCGTGGGACTGGAGAAGCGGAGCGTCTTGCCCTGACGGACATGCAGATATGGGGCATTGCGGACGAAACGGCCGGAGCAGACCTTGCAGAAGGCGAT
>CAMOUQ010000104.1 GCA_946626595.1 uncultured Prevotellaceae bacterium
TCCCGTACGCACCGCATCAAAGTCTTCGTCATGTGTTTCGGGGTGTGTTAGTTCAGCTTGGTTAGAATACATGCCTGTCACGCATGGGGTCACGGGTTCGAGTCCCGTACACACCGCAGAGAAGAGGTCCGACGGCCTCTTTTTTTTATATCCGTATTCCAGACAAATTTCTCCTCCTGCAGTTCGCTCGTACGTAGTCCGATGGGGCTTGGCGTCTCAAATATGTTCGTCAGAGTCTCATGGGCGCATATTTGTGTGCGCGGGGCATGGGCGAACCGTTGGTTTTGAGTAACTTTGCAGGTGAAGATAAATGTAACAGGATATATTCATGAAACGAGTTGTAGCAAGTCTTCTCCTGTGCCTCCCACATTGGCTGGCGGCGCAGAATCCCGTCATCCGGGACCAGTTTACGGCCGACCCTACGGCGAGGGTCTTCAACGGTCGTGTCTATCTGTATCCGTCGCACGACATCGTTCCTCCATCCGGGCAGCGCCGCGACTGGTTCTGCATGGAGGACTATCATGTCTTCTCGTCCGAGAATCTTACGGATTGGACGGACCACGGCGTGATTGTCTCTCAGGACAATGTGCCCTGGGTGAGGCCCAATTCCTATTCGATGTGGGCCCCCGACTGCGTTTGCCGCGACGGGAAATACTACTTCTATTTCCCCTCGGCCCCCAAGGAGGGCGGGGGATTTGGCGTCGGCGTGGCTGTTGCCGACAGTCCGGAGGGGCCCTTTGTGCCAGAGCCCGAACCTATCAAGGGTATTAGTGGCATCGACCCCTGCGTGCTCCAGGCTTCCGATGGCAATGCCTACATCTTCTGGGGTGCAGGGCGGTGCGCCAAGCTGAAGCCCAATATGAAGGAACTCGCCGATGACACACCCAAGGAGATGGTCCGGTGGGGCGAGCGAGAGTTCGAAATGTATGGGGTCAACTGCCTCAAGGGGTTGCCCAATCGCCAGGCCGAGGGCCCGTTTGCCTTCGAGTACAACGGCAACTATTACCTGACCTATCCTTATGTGAGGGAAAACACTGAGGTGCTTGCCTATGCCATGAGTAAGAATCCGATGGGCCCCTACGAATACAAGGGCCTGATTATGGCCGAGCACGCCAATGGTTGTTGGACGAACCACCACAGCATTGTCAACTACAAGGGGCAGTGGTACCTCTTCTATCACCACAACTTCTTCTCGCCCAAGGACGACAAACGCCGTTCGGTACAAATAGAGAAACTGTTCTTCAACCCCGACGGCACCATCCGGGAGGTGAAGCCCACGATGCGCGGTGTGGGCATCAACAAGGCAACAGAGAAAATAGAGGTTGACCGCTATAGCGAAGCCTCTGTGGGCGTCACCACGGCGTATGTCGACACCACCGACTATACGCGCGGAGCCCAGGTCACGCTGCCGCGCAAGGGCAGTTGGGTGAAATACAACGACGTGGATTTCGATTGCCTCAGTGATGGATATCTGCTTGTCAGCGTCCGGGCTGCCGACAATACCGAATTCTGCATTCGTGAGAAGAGCGCCAAGGGCAAGGTGATAGCTCGCATCCGAATGGAGGTGAAACCCGAAGAATCCACTGGGGGAGCCCCGGCCGCGGGTCGATTCCGCCGCGACATGCGCAACCAGTGGCTCTCGCAGACCGCAACGTTGGATTATGCGCCAGCGGGTGTGGCAGACCTCGTCGTTACCAACGAAGGCGAGGGCGCCCTCAGCGTCGACTGGATACAGTTTAAGAACCGCCCCAAGTATTTCTCGCCTGCCACGGCCGCACCTGCCAAGCCCGACACGGAAGGCTTCATCCGCCGCTGGATGCTGCTGGAGCCCATCGATAAGCCCAACAGCGGTAATACGGTCTTCACCGACAGCTATCTGCGCGAACACTTCTACAGGGAATACTTCAAGGGACAGCAGACGATGTTGCCGAAGGACGGTCAGAAGGTGACTGCCGTGTTCCGACAGGAACAGGCCCCTGCGGGCTTTGGTCGTGGTCAGGCTGCACCGGCAAATCCCGAGGTGAAGACGGTCAGGCAGACCCTGAGGTGGCACGCCTTGGACAGCGAGAACTTCAACGTCAAGTTGTTCCGCTTTGCCGAGAAGTGGGGCACGAAGGTCTATGGTGTCCTCTTCTGGGCTGTCACGGTCATCGACTGTCCGGAGGAAATCCGGGACGTACGTCTGTCCGTAGGTTCCAACTCAGCATCGATGTGGTGGCTCGACGGCGAGGAGGTGCTGCTGCTCAGTGGCGACCGCCGCATGGTCCGGGACGATTGCATGTCGCGCCGCCTCACCCTGAAGAAGGGGCGCAACGTGCTGAGGGGAGCAGTCATCAACGGACCGGGCATGAGCGACTTCTGCGTGCGCTTCCTCGACGAGAATGGAAATCCTGTAACTAACTTCACAATCACCAACAGCAAATAACTATGCAACGCCTACATACAATCCTTGCGGCATTGGCTATTGCTACGGCCGCAAACGCCCAGATAGGGCAACCGTATATTCATGACCCGTCGACCATTGCCGAGTGCGAAGGCCGGTATTACACCTTTGGAACGGGTGGGGGAGGTCTCATTTCCGACGATGGCTGGACGTGGCGGGAAGGCGCTGAACGTCCTGGCGGGGGTGCGGCTCCCGATGTCATCAAGATAGGTGACCGCTACCTCTGCATCTATGGGGCCACCGGTGGCGGTCTGGGCGGTGGTCACAACGGACGTATCCTGACCATGTGGAACAAGACGCTCGACCCGAAGAGTCCCGATTTTAAGTGGACTGCCGCCGTGGAGGTCTGTTCGAGCGACGGCATGGAGGACCAGGATGCCATCGATCCCGGCGTGTTGCTCGACCCTACCTCGGGTCGCATGTGGGTCAGCTATGGCACCTACTTTGGCGCCATCCGCCTCATCGAACTCGATCCCAAGACGGGCCGACGTATGAAGGGCAACAAGGAAAAGGACATTGCCATCGACTGTGAGGCTTCGGACCTGATATACCGCGACGGCTGGTATTATCTCCTGGGCACTCATGGAACCTGTTGCGACGGGGTCAACTCTACCTATAATATAGTAGTAGGCAGGTCGAGGAAGGTGACGGGGCCTTATCTCGACAATGTTGGCCGCGACATGCTGGCCGGAGGTGGCAAGATGGTGCTGGCTGCAGGCGACCGCCTTGTCGGGCCCGGGCATTTCGGTCGGACCGTTATCGACAAGGGTGTGGAGGTGATGTCGTGTCACTACGAGGCGGATTTCGACCAGGGCGGTCGCAGTGTGCTCGGCCTGCGCCCTCTGCTGTGGAAGAACGGCTGGCCGGTGGCTGGCGACCGATTCAAGGGCGGTACCTTCGAAATTGAGTCGCAACGGCATGGCTATGCCCTGGAACTGGCCGTGGACTTTGTTCGCATCCAGCAAGACCGCCAGGCCTGGTGGCGCCTGGACCCCAACAAGCCGGCGCGGCCCATTGAGAATCAGAAGCTGGCAGACGTCGAAGACACTTGGCCGAAGGGCGATGTCGCAGTGCGCCTGGGCGACTATATGTTCCGTCCCCACCAGCGTTGGACCGTCACGCCCGTTCCCGAGGCAGGCGGATATCTGGGTGGTCCCTACTGGCGCATCAGCGTGGAGGGAACCGGTCGCTCGCTTGCGGCAACGGCTGACAGGGAAGTGAAGAGCGTGCCCGACTTCACGGGCGCAGATGAACAGTTGTGGCGCATCGAACAGCTCACCGACGGGACGTTCCGCATTATGCCTAAACGACTGCCGGGACAGCCGGAATTGAATAAGAAATTGGTGCTGTATGCCGTGGGCGACAGCACGCCCACGCTGGCCGAATACGACCCCGAGAGCGATAACGCTAAGTGGCTCTTCCGCAACCATTAAGCGGGGGCGAAAGTTGTTCGTTGAAACAAACGTACTTACAGCAAGAAATAACTTTTTGGAAAACTTTTAGTGTAATGCCGAACATTTAAGTATCTGTTATTTAAGTGTTTGGCATTTTGTTTTGGAAAACTTTCATTTTCTTAAATAATTTTTGTGATTTGTTTTGGATAATTCGCGGACGTTTCTTAACTTTGTAGTCGATTTCGGCATGGAACGAAATCTGAGGTGAAAAGAGTCATAAAGTTATACCGAAATATATCATGATTGTAATCAAAAGAGACGGCTCGCAGGAGGAGTTTAACAGAGCCAAAATCAAGAGTGCCATTATTGGGGCATTCCAGTCGGTATCATCGTTCGACGATGAGAAGATCAAGAGCGTTGCTACCGACCTGAGTGAGAGTATCAGTGTCAGGGACGGCTTCACGGTGGAGGAAATCCAGAACCGTGTCGAGATGGCCTTGATGCAGAACGGCTACTACGCAGAAGCCAAGTCGTACATCCTGTATCGCCAGCAGCATGCCGAGGCACGCTTCATCAAGGAGCGCATCGACTACATGAACGAGTACAGCCAGACGGCCGACAATGCCGCCACGGCCAGTGAGACGGATGCCAATGCCAACGTCACCATGAAGAATGTGGCCAACCTGGAGGGTGAGGTGTACAAAACCACCAACCGCGTAATCCAGCGCCAGCGCATGAAGGACAAACTGAACCAGATGTTCCCTGAGGTGGCTAAGCAGTATGAGGCCGACCTGAACCATCATATCATCTATACCCACGACGAGGCCTCCACGCCTGTGCTGAAGCAGTATTGCATGGCCGTCAGCCTCTATCCCCTGATGACCGAGGGCGTAGGCAACATCGATGGTGTCACCCCTGGTCCTCCTAACGACCTCCAGTCGTTCTCCGGTCAGATTACGAACCTGACTTTCCTCCTGTCGTCTCAATGTAAGGGCGCCGTCGCCTTTGGCGAATACTTTGTGGTGCTCAACTACTATATAATTGCCGAATTTGGTGAAAAGTGGTACGAACACATGGATGAGGTGGCCACCACTCCCTGCTGCCTGCAGCAGCGTACCATACGCGACCACATCATCAAGGCCTTCAAACAGTTTGTCTGGGGCATCAACCAGCCCGCCGGCAACCGTTCATACCAGTCGCCTTTCACCAACGTTTCTTACTACGACCATACGTATTTCCAGTCTTTGTTCGCCGACTTCTGCTATCCCGACGGCACCAAGCCCGAGTGGAAGGCCGTGGACACGCTGCAGCGTATGTTCATGAAGTGGTTCAACCAGTTGCGCCTGAAGCAGGTGCTGACTTTCCCCGTCGAGACCATGGCTATGGTGTACGACCCCGAGACAAAGGACATCATCGACAAGGACTACAAGGAATTCACCGCCGAGATGTATGCCGAGGGCCATTCGTTCTTCACCTATATCAGCGATAGTGCCGACTCACTGGCTTCGTGCTGCCGCCTGAAGAACGAACTGACGGAGAATACCTTCAATCCCACCAGCGGTCTGACCGGCGTGATGACGGGCTCGTGCAATGTCATCACCCTGAACATCAACCGCATCGTGCAAGATGCTAAGCGCACCGTGCAGGGTACCGAAGGCGACCACGACTTCTATGCCTTCCTGCGGCTCTATCTGTCGAACATCCTGGAGCGTGTCTACAAGTACCATATAGCCTACAAGACCATGCTCTACGAGATGGAAGACCGCAAGATGTTTGCAGCCTCCAATGGCGGATACATCTATATCAGCAAACTCTACAGCACCATAGGCATCAACGGCCTGAACGAGGCCGCACGCTTCCTCGGACTGCAAGTGGACAACAATCCCGAATACATCAAGTTCCTGCAGCTCATCCTGGGTACCATCAAGGAGGAGAACAAGCGTCATTCGATTAAAGATAAGAAGAAACCCTTCCTGTTCAACTCCGAGGTCGTTCCCGCTGAAGGTCTGGGCGGCAAGAACTACCGCTGGGACAAGGAAGACGGCTATTGGGTGCCCGAGGACGAGAACCTCTACAACTCGTACTTCTACGATGCTCACGACGATACCCGCGTGCTGGATAAGTTCATCCTGCATGGCCGTCAGACCTATCAGTTCACCGATGGCGGTAGCGCCCTGCACTGCAATCTGCAGGACCACCTGTCGAAGGAACAGTATCTGAAACTGATGGACTTCGCCATCGAGAACGGAACGTCGTACTATACCTTCAATATCCCTAACTCCAAGTGCGAGGATTGCGGCCATATCATCAAGAAGCCCATCGATGTATGTCCGTGCTGTGGTTCGACCAACATCACTCAGTACACACGTATCATCGGCTACCTGCGCCCGATACCGGCCTTTGGTAAGGACCGTCAGATAGAGGCTGCCAAGCGTACGTACAGTTGCAATCTGGGATGAAGTACGTCGATGTAAAAGAAGTATTTGCAGAAATTCCTGACGAAATAACCCTTGCCATAAGCATCAGCGGCTGCCCCATACAGTGTAAGGGATGTCACAGCCAATATCTGTGGGAGGATACAGGTCAGGAACTGACCCCCGAAGTGCTATCCACTATGTTGGATCAGCACTTCGGTGTCTCTTGTATTTGCTTCATGGGTGGCGACCAGGACCCCGAGGGAATAAACCGGCTGGCACATTGGGTAAAGGATAATTCCAAGGTGAAGGTGGCCTGGTACAGTGGGCGTGTGAAATTGGCGTCGCAGATAGAATTGGCGAATTTCGATTACCTGAAGATCGGTCCTTACGACGAAACTTGTGGTCCGCTGAATGTCCGCACTACCAATCAGCGCTTCTATCGGGTGGACGATGGGCAAATGCAGGAAATGACGCATCGTTTTTGGAAATAATCCCGATTTAGTTCGGCTAATCAAGGTTTATTTCGTAACTTTGTGCCCAGTGATTACTAAACAAACAACATCTAAAATCTAA
>CAMOUQ010000105.1 GCA_946626595.1 uncultured Prevotellaceae bacterium
GCCATGCCGGCCTGGTCGAAGAGTTCGCCGAGTGGGGGCACGCTCTTCATCAGTCCGGCGAGGAAGTTGGCGGTGCTGGTCTGTCCGTTGCCACCGGCTCCGTTGTCCCAGACGGTCACCTTGTCGATGTTGATGCCCTTGATGGCCTCCACCTGGGTCTTCACCAGTTCGGGCAACTTCTCCAGCAACAGCAGGGTGTATGCCTTCGTGGCATCGCCGCCGGCTGCCTGTATCATCTTGTCGTAACCCTGTGCCTGCTTGGTCAGTATCTCGAACAGACCCTTGGCCTCGGCCTCCATCTTGGCAAAGATGGCGTCGGCCTCACCCTTGGCGTTCACGCGCTTCTGTTCGGCTGCGGCCTCGGCCTCGATGACCAGGCGCTTCTTCTCGATTTCCTGCTTCACGATGACGTTGGCGTTCTGTGTCGAACGTTCGCGCTCGGCACGGGCGTTTTCGGCCTTCTGCTCGGCGGCGTACGATTCCTCCAGGGCCTGGGCCTGGGCCACCTTCTCGGCAGCCGTGGCGCGTCGCTGTGCCTCGGCCTCGCGCTCGCGGCGGTCGGCATCGGAGTTGGCGATGTTTATCTTGGCTTCGTTCTCACCCCGAACGGCTTCGGCATTGGCGGCAGCCGTACGGATGCGGGTCTCGCGGACGGCGTCGGCCTTACCGATTTCACCCATCTTCTCCTGCTCGGCCACGCGCACCTTGGCCTCGTTGATGGCCTTGGCGGCTGCTTCCTGTCCGAGGGCTTCGATGTAGCCGCTCTCGTCGTTGATGTCGGTCACGTTGACGTTGATGAGGCGCAGACCTATCTTCTTCAGTTCCACCTCCACGTTCGACGATATGGCCTCCAGGAACTTGTCGCGGTCGGAGTTCAGTTCCTCGATGCTCATGGTGGCGATGACCAGACGGAGCTGACCGAAGAGGATGTCCCGGGCCAGTTCCTGAATCTGCTGTGCGGTCAGGCCCAGCAGTCGCTCGGCAGCGGCCAGCATGCTTTCGGGCTCGGTGCTGATGCCGACGGTGAAGCGGCAGGGCACGTCGACGCGTATGTTCTGGCGCGACAGGGCATTGGTGAGGTTGGCATCGATGCTGATGGGGGTCAGCGACAGGTAGGCGTAGTCCTGAATGATGGGCCACACGAAGGTGCCGCCACCGTGGACGCACTTGGCACTCTTGCTGGAGCGCGATGTGCCGTATACGACCAGAATCTTATCGGACGGACAACGGCGGTAGCGATTGATGACCGCCATGAACAGCAGTACGGCTACGACTGCAAGGATGAGGATGAGATAGAATTCCATATTGTAGTGTTTTAGGGTTTTAATAGGATTTCCTAGGATTTCCTAGGATAGCCTAGGTATGCCTAGGAAAACCTAGGACTGCCTAGGAAATTATGCTTTCTCCACCAGCAGCGTGTGGTCGCCTACGATGTCCAGCACGCGCACCTTGCAGCCCGAGGAGATTTGTTCGCCATTGGTGATGGCGGGCAACTCCTGCACGGAGCCGTGGAAGGAGAATTGCACCTTGCCCTCGCCCTGGCGGTCGGCAGGAATGCGCAGATAGACGTCGGCCACCTGGCCCACGGCCTCGCGGATGTTGAACGAACCGTTGTGCTCCAGGCGCATCAGTTGGCGGAACATCAGGATGAACACTCCCACGAATACACACCCCGTTATCAGGGCAACGAGGGCCAGCAACATGGGACTCTTGATGGTGGACGAGAAACATACGCCGCCCCAGCCGATGCCGAGGAAGAAGTTGACGAAGTTGCGTACGGTGAAGAGCTGTATGGCTCCGCCCGTGTCCATGGTGTCGCCATTGCCGTCGGTGTCGAATCCGCCGTCCATGTCGAAGTCGCCTGCGTCGCTGTCGCCGATGCCGATGAACGTGAGCACCATCTGAATAATGAATACCAGTGAGGCAAAGATGGCGATGCCCCAGTAAACACGCATTGTGGGTTCGAGCGTGTTATACCATGTCGTAATAGCATCCATGTCGTGTAGTTTTTAAGTGTTTCTCTGCCAAAGTTAAGAAAATCCTTGCATCTGTGCAAGCAATCTTCGATTTTTCGTGCTGAAAAAAATAAGGGACCCGCCGTAGTCGGCCGGGTCCCTGATGGTATTATCGTTATTTCGATGTCCGAAATGACTATTCCGTGAAAGCCTGTCGCTCGGCTTCGGCGATAATTTCCTCGCGCGTCTTGGCACGCATGGAGATGTCGGAGAAGTCGATGTCGACGTTCTCGTCGCTGTTTTCCGTGGCGGTCTGCTTCTCGACGTTGCTGACGGGGGCGATGTCGTCGTAGCGTTCCATTTGCAGTTCCTTGGGGGCCGTCAGTGCCAGTTTGAACTCGCGGTCGGAGTTGAGGCGTCCCATGGCCTGCTTGGCTGCCGCTTGCTGGCTTTCCTTCTTGGAGTATCCGCGTCCCGTGCCGCAGAGTGTGCCGTTGATCATGATGTAGGTGGTGAAGACGGGGCTGGAGTTGTTCTCCTTGCCCTCCTCGAACTGGAACTCGATGTTGACGCGGTTGCGCTGTCCCCATTCGATGAGTTTGCTCTTGTAATTCACCTCGTTGGCCACCTTTTCGATGTTTACGAGGTGGTCCATGATTTTCTTCTTCACGAACCGTACGCAGTGGCCGTATCCGCGGTCGAGGTATATGGCACCCACGAGGGCCTCGAAGGCGTTGCCGTTGACGTAGCTGTTGTGGGCTTGCGACTTCAGGTCGGAGACGATGAGCTGGTCGAGCCCCATTTCCTTGGCCAGTTTGTTGAGCGACTGGCGCTTGACGATGTTGCTGCGCGTGTTGGTGAGGAATCCCTCGGGCTTCTTGGGGAAATGGCGATAGACGATGTGTCCGACTACTGCCCCCAGGATGGCGTCGCCCAGGAACTCCAGGCGCTCGTTGTTCAGTCGCTTGCCTTCGATCTGCACCTTCTTCGATGCCGAGCGGTGCAACAGGGCCACCTTGTAGGGGCGTATGTCCTTGGGGTAGAATCCCAGTATCTGGTAGAGGGAACGATAAAGCCCCCTATCCCGGAGGAAAGGGAGCTTTATGCAGGTTATCAGGTCTTGGAAATCCACGGTCTAATGTCTTTAGGGTCTTTAAGGTCTTTAGGGGGCCTAAAGGTCGTTAGCCGACGAATTTCTTGAAGATGGCGCAAGCGTTGTGTCCGCCGAAACCGAAGGTGTTGCTCAGGGCGGCACGCACGGTGCGCTGCTGGGCCTTGTTGAACGTGAAGTTCAGTCGGTAGTCGATTTCGGGGTCCTCGTCGCCCTCCTCGTGGTTGATGGTGGGCGGTACGATGTCGTTCTCTACGCTCAGTACGCTGAACATGGCCTCGATGGCACCGGCAGCACCCAGCAGGTGGCCTGTCATCGATTTCGTGCTGCTGATGTTCAGCTCGTAGGCATGCTGTCCGAATACGTCCAGGATGGCCTTCACCTCGGAGATGTCGCCGACGGGTGTACTGGTGCCGTGGACATTGATGTAGTCGATGTCCTCGGGCTTCATGCCGGCATCCTCCAGTGCGTTGCGCATCACCAGCTTGGCACCCAGTCCTTCGGGGTGGCTGGCCGTGATGTGGTGGGCGTCGGCACTCATGCCGCAACCGGCCACTTCGGCGTAGATGTGTGCACCGCGAGCCTTGGCGTGCTCCAGTTCCTCCAGGACGAGTATGGCAGAGCCCTCGGCCATGATGAATCCGTCGCGGCTGGCACTGAACGGGCGGCTGGCCTTTTCGGGTTCGTCGTTACGGGTGGAGAGGGCATGCATGGCGTTGAATCCGCCTACGCCGCCGGGATAGATGGCAGCCTCGCTGCCGCCGGTGACCATGACCTCTGCCTTGCCCAGGCGGATGAGGTTGAAGGCGTCGGCCAGTGCGTTGGTCGAGCTGGCACAGGCGCTCGATGTGATGTAGTTGGGTCCGTGCATGCCGTACTTCATGCTAATCTGTCCGGCAGCGATGTCGGCAATCATCTTGGGGATGAAGAAAGGACTGTACTTCGGGCCCAGGGTCTCATGGGTGCGTTCGTAGTTCCATTCCTCCTCCTCGAAGGTCTTCATGCCGCCGATGCCCACGCCCAGCACCACGCCAACGCGGTTCAGGTCGGTCTGCTCCAGGTCGAGCCCGCTGTTTTCCAGGGCCATCGATGCGGCGGCCATGGCAAACTGGCAGTAGGGGTCCATCTTGCGGGCCTCCTTGCGGTCGATGAAGTCTTCGGCCTTGAAGTCCTTCACTTCGCAGGCGAAGGTGGTCTTGAAGTTGGTGGTATCGAAATGTGTAATGGGGGCTGCACCGCTCTTGCCGGCCACGATGTTCTTCCACGTCTCCTCGACGTTATTGCCCAGTGGCGTGACGGCGCCCAAGCCCGTTACAACTACTCTTTTCAGTTCCATAAGTCTTGTGTTAAGTGAAGAATGAAGAGTGAAGAGTGAAGAATAAAAGTTACCATCAGGCATTGTGCCTCAATATGGTTGAGTAACTTTTATTCCTCGCCCTTCACTCTTCACTCGTAAGTTCGTTTAGGCCTGAGCCTCTTCGATAAACTTGATAGCGTCGCCAACGGTGGCAATCTTCTCGGCAGCGTCGTCGGGGATGGTGATGTTGAATGCCTTCTCCAGCTCCATGATCAGCTCAACGGTGTCCAGAGAGTCGGCACCCAGATCCTGCGTAAAGTTTGCAGTTTCAACAACTTCGCTTTCGTCTACACCCAGTTTATCAACGATGATAGCCTTTACTTTTGCTTCAATTTCAGCCATAGTAGTAATAATTAAATGTTATGTTAATATTAGTCTTTCTTCTCAAATCGGGTGCAAAGTTACTACTTCTTTGGCATTTAACCAAATAAATGCTCAAAAAACAGCCCTTTTTTGCACACGACACGGGTGTGTGTGCAATATTATTCGCGCCGGAGAGAGTAGTTTCCGCGCAATTGCTCAAATGTCTGTGGCGCCTGTTTCAGTGCCAGGGAGTCGTCTATCGGGTTGTATCGCAGTCCGGTGCGCATGGGGTCGGCGGCGGGGATGGTCAGCGGAGCGTCGACCATCGGCCGGCGGAAATGCCTGGCCAGCGCCTCCAGGCTCATGCGTGTGGCATTGGCCTTGCCGTCGGCCGAATAGCCTGCGATGTGCGGCGTGGCTATGAAGGCGCGGCTGAGCAGTTCGCTGTTCACCTCGGGCTCGTTCTCCCAGGTGTCGATGATGGCCTGGCGGATGCGGCCTTCGTCCATGGCGCGCAGCAGAGCCCCCTCGTCGGCCACTCCGCCGCGTGCGGCATTGATGACGATGGGCCGCCGCTCCGACTGGCTCAGCAACTGCTCGTCCATCAGGTGCCAGGTGGGGTAGGGCCCCTCGGTGGTGAGCGGCGTGTGGAGGGTGATGATGTCGCACGAGGCGGCAATATCCCGGAGCGTAGCCTGGGGGATGGAGAGTGGCGGGTCGTTCACCAGTATCCGTTTAACATAGGGCTGCAGGGCCTGACCGACGGCTCGCCCCACGTGGCCATAGCCCACGATGCCTAAGGTGGCCTCGGCCAGACGGATGAGTCCGGCCCGCTCGGCCTGCATCAGACTGTTCCTGACGTATTGCGCCACGCTGGCGGCATTGCACCCCGGGCAGTTGGTCCACCGTATGCCGGCCTCGTCGAGATAGTGCGTGTCCAGGTGGTCGTAGCCGATGGTGGCCGTGGCGATGAACTGCACGCGGCTGCCCTCCAGCAACTGGCGGTTGCAGAGCGTGCGTGTGCGCACAATCATGGCGTCGGCATCGCGCACATCGCCGGCCGTGATGGCTGCTCCGGGCAGGTATACCACCTCGTCTGCCACCTGTTCGGCCAGGCCTCGGATGAAGGGAATCTTATCGTCGACGATGAGTTTCATAGTCTTTTTCTTTAATAGTTTGGCATAGGTAATCCTAGGCAATCCTAGGCAAACCTAGGTAATCCTAGGAAGTCCTAGGAAATCCCAGGCAATTCTGATAAATTGTCCACCACCACATCGCAGAGGCTCTCTATCGCTTCCCTGGGGTTTGTGGTGGCCAGTCCCACGACATACGCCCCGCTGGCCCGTCCTGAGCGCAGGCCGTTGATGCTGTCCTCAAACACCACGCAGTCCCCAATGGGCACCCCGAAGGCTGCGGCCGCACGTAGGTAGCAGTCGGGCGAGGGCTTGCTTTCGGCAAAGTCTTCGGCCGTCAGTATGCGCTCGAAGAGGGTGGTCAGTTCGGGCCGCTTCGTGTAGACGCTCTCCATCTTTGCCCGGTTGCTGCTGGTCACGATAGCCGTGTGTATGCCCCGCTGCCGCAGTCCCTCTACGTACGCGCGCGTTCCTATAATATAATTATACTGCATCTGTGCCTCAAACTCGTCCAGCCTCTGGGTTATCTCCTCCTGCTTGGCCGGGTCGGTGATCCATCCGTCGAAGATTTGCCGGAGCGTCTGCCCCTTGATGCGCTGTGCAAAGTCGGGCACGTCGGGCCGGTATTCGCGGCCCATCTGTCCCCAGAACACTGAGTACTGCCCCTCGGTGTCCAGCACCACTCCGTCGAGGTCGAACAGGGCTGCCTTGAATTGCTTTTTCATTACTTTTTCCATGTTTTCGGACACAAAATTACAAAATTCTGCCGACATAATTGCAAGCCTCGCGAGGGAAAGTTCCGCCGCCGTCGGCGTCCGTCCGTCCGTCGGCGGTGTCCGTACGTTCATCGTCGATGGATGTACGTTCATCGTCGATGGCGGAACTTTTCCTCGCG
>CAMOUQ010000106.1 GCA_946626595.1 uncultured Prevotellaceae bacterium
TGGCCCTGCAGGCATGGCGCGCAGCGAATGCCAATCCAATAGCGAGCATCAAGGGCTGAACGAAAGGAAGAAAAAAAGTGGTGGCGGGCATGCAAGGTTTCCGGCTTTTCGCGGTTCCTAATATAGGAATGACGAAAAGGACGAAAAGCATGAGAAAGTGGAGCATGGCGCTGACGCTGGGCCTGACGCTGGCGGCCAGTGGGGCGAGGGCCCAGGGGGCGGACAGTCTGCAGACGGACACGATGTGGGTGGACTGGTACGTGACGCCGGAGCCTACGGGCGACGTGGGCCTGTTGCCCAATTTCGAGGAAATGACGGAGAGGCTGGCCGCCGCGGACGCGCAGGTGGACTACAGCGAGGCCGCGGACTTCGACATCGGCGAACCGCGCTTTGCCTGGGTCAACATCACGGGGCTGGCGGCCCTGCCAACCACGAAGACCGACGTGCGGCAGGTATGGGTGGAGGTGAACGACGGACAGGGCAACCGCTTCCGCAAGCGGGCGCTGCTGAAGGCCCAGGGCGGCTGGTCGCTGAAGTTCCCCAAGCGCAACTTCTCCTGCCAGTTTTGCGAGGGCGACTGGTCGGGCACGGCCACGACGGGCATCCGCATCGGCCAGTGGGTGCGTCAGGACGAGTTCCACTTCAAGGCCTTCTATACCGACTTCCTCCGCGGCATCGGCGAGGTGGGCTACAAGCTGTTCCATGCCATGGTGGCCGACAGACCCCCCTACTGGGAGCGGGGCGGATATGGGGCTTCGTCGCGGCGCGCCCGCTGCCTGCCCGACGGGTTCCCCTGTGCCGTCTATCTCGAAGGCAAGTTCCTGGGCCTGTATGCCTGGCAGCTGAAGAAGAGCCGCAAAAACATGAACATGGAGCGGGGCAACCCCCTGCACATCCACCTGGACGGCAATCTCAACAACTCTACGCTCTTCCGCGGCTCGGTGCAGTGGAGCCAGTTCGAAGTGCGCCACCCCAAGGCTGCCGACTGCACGGAACAGACCCGACAGGCCATCGTCCGCCTGAGCCAGTACCATGCCGAACTGGCCAGCCTGGAGGCCTCGGGGGCCGACAGCCTGACCATGAGGCGCGCCCTGGCGGAGAGGTTCGACATGGCCAGTCTGCTGGACTACGACGTCTTCTACCAGTTTGTGTGCAACTGCGACGGGTCGCTGAAGAACTGGCAGTGGTTCTCCTACGACGGTCGCCGGTGGCTGGTTGCCCCCTACGACCTCGACCAGACCTTCGGCCTCAACCTCTACGGTGTGGTGCGCCCGGCCGTCTGGCAGCATTCGCCCCTCGTCGAGGGCCCCTTCTACTGGGTGGAGCACTACTGCCAGCGCGAACTGGCCCTGCGCTATGCCCAGCTGCGCGCTGCCGGTGTGCTGGCAGAGGATGGCATACTGCCCCTCATGCGCGACTGGCACGAGAGGGTGCCCGAGGAGATGCGCCGGCAGGAGAGGGTGCGCTGGCCCGACAGTCCCTGCTTCGGCGAGGCCATCTGCAACGCTGGATGGCGGCCCTCAACCGACTGGGAACGCTACACCACGACGCCCGACTACAGCCCCTCCGCCAGCTACGGGGCAGGCGACCTGTGCAAACTGGAGGGGCGCCTGTGGCAGGCCACGCAACCGTCGCGGGGCGTGCGCCCCTATCTGCGTAACTCGCAGCGCGACTCCCTGCGGCGTCTCGAACGGTGGGTGGCCGACCGCCTGGCCTATCTGGACGAACACTACCATGTCCGCCAGCTCCTGCAGTCGGTGGGGCCCGTGCCAGTGCGTCCGGACGTGCCCTCCACCCTCTACAACCTTCTGGGCCAACCCATCGTCCGTCCCCGCCGCGGCATCTATGTCAGGGGAGGGAGGAAGGTGCTCATCAAGTAGTCGCACTGCCCCCGAGTGTAAAAGAATCATACACTTGGGTGTCTAATTTTTAGACATTCTGCATCCGCCGGGGCCCGAGGCCTTGGCGGTTTCGTTTGGGTGACGTAACTTTGCAAGCGAAAAACGAACGCAGACATGAACAGTTACTTCACCTTCCTGTCACGGAACAGGGTCTATACCTTTATCGAAGCCATCGGCATGGCCTTGGCACTGGGATTCATCATCCTGCTGGTTGCCTACGCGAAGACGGAGTTCAGCGTGGGGCGCAACCTTCCGAACGCCAATCAGATATACACTCTGGGCACTGGTGACATGCTTGGCATGACGCTGGACACGCCCGTGGAGTTCTTCCCACAGGTGCCGGAAATCGACACGTGGACGCGCATCGCAAACGGTATGGTAGAGGATGTGGTGGTCGGCGACGAATACTTCAGCACCACATCGGCCTTCATCGACTCCACCTTCTTCCAGTTCTTCGGCTTCCGCCTGACGGGCTGCGACCATCGGTGCGTGCTGACCGACAGGAACGAGGTCATCCTCTCGGAATCGTTTGCCCGCAAGGCCTTCGGCACCGAAGAGGCCATAGGGAAGAGACTGACCGTCGGCCAGGAGCAGTTCACCGTCTGCGGCATAGTGCAGGACTTCGGGCGCAAGGACCTCTTCCAGCCCGCCGACATCTTCTACAGCATCAAGCGGGCCTACGACTGCTACCAGCGCATGGACAACTTCGGCAACACGCTCACCTTCCTCACCCTGAAACCTGGGGCCGACAGTCAGGCCGTGGCTCGGAAACTGCTGAAGAAGTACACGGAATACTGGCGGGAGTTCTATGCCGAGGACAACAGTACGGGCAAGATGCTGTGGGGCTCCACGCTCACGCCCTTCGACGAGGTCTATTTCTCCTCCCTCAACAGTTTTACCGTCATCAAGAAAGGCAACCGCAACCTCGTGGAGGTGCTGTTGCTCGTAGCCTTTGTGCTGCTGGTTTCGGCCTGCTTCAACTACATCAACCTCTCCGTGGCCCTCACCAGTAAGCGCGCCAAGGAGATGACCATGCGCCGCGTCCTGGGTGCTCAGCGATGGGCCATCGTGCTGCGCTATGTGGGCGAGGCCTTCGTCTTCACGGCAGGCTGCTTCGTGCTGGGCTGCCTTGTGGCCCACCTGCTCCATCCGCTCCTGGAGGAATGGCTCACGACGACCATCCCCCTTTGGCCCGACTGGCAGACCGCCGCCGTCGGCCTCTTCGTCCTGCTGTTGCTCTCCGTCGTGTCCAGTCTGCTGCCCGCCATGCTGGTGCTGCAGTTTCGGCCGTTGGACGTGGTGAAAGGCACGTTCCAGGTGAAGAACAAGATGGTGTTCAGCCGCATCTTCATCGTCGTGCAGAACGTCATCAGCATGACCCTCATCGCCGTAGCCCTGACCATGACCCTGCAGATGCACCACCTGCTGACGCTGCCCACGGGTTACGAGACCGACAGCCTCGTCTTCGTCAGTTCGTGGGACATCGGCTACAAGGCCGACCGGCAGGAGATACTCCGCCAGCGGCTGCTCACCCTGCCGCAGGTGGAGGCCGTAGGACGGATGGGCAGTGTTCCCTTCCATGCCAGCTACAACGGCCTGCACAATGCTGAGGGCAATACGTCGTGGATATGCCTGTCGAGCATGGACACCACCGCCTTCCGCCTCCTGGGCTTCCGCATTGCCGAACGCTTCTCCGCCCCCACCGACAGCCTGTGCTGGATAGACCGCGAGACGCAGCAGCGCTATCAGGTCAGTGCTGCCCACCCCACCATCGAAGGCGACGCTGGGGGCACGACGGGCCTCATCTCCATGCAGCCCCAGTTCACCGTCTGCGGCGTCGTCGAGAACTACCGCAGCGGCATGGCCAACTATACTCCCAAATTCGACGACGCTCACAACGTGATTCGCCTCCTCGCTCCCGACGATTGGTCGTGGTGCTACGTTGTCAAGGTGCGTGGCGACCGCACAGAGGCAATCTCTGCCATCCGCAAGGCCTGCACCGAGGTGGCACAGGAAGTGACGGGCTACCCAAAGGAACTCCCCTGCGACTACATCGACGACCTCCTGCGCGACGCTCTCAGCCAGGAGCGCCACACCATGCAGCTCGTCCTCTGCTTCATGTTCCTGTCCATCCTGATTTCTGCCCTCGGCCTCTTTGCCATGTCCATGAACTATTGCGAGCAGCACAGCCGCCAGATAGCCCTTCGCCGCATCATGGGCGCCTCCGTCCGTTCCTCGGCCTGGCATCTCTCGTGGCCCTTCATCCTGCTTTCGCTCGTGGCCATCGCTCTTGCCGCGCCCCTCTCGGTGCACATCATGGAGCGCTATCTACGTGAGTTCTACTATGCCATACCCTTCCCCTGGTTCGTCATTCCCCTCTCTGCCCTTCTCGCCCTCGCCGTCGTCGTGCTCTCCGTCCTGGGCCAGACCCTGCGGATTGCCACCAGAAACCCCATCGAGGGCATCAAGACGGAATGAGAGAATGAGAAAATGAGAAATTAAGAAAATGAGAAAACAACACAACTGGACAAAGATCATGTGCCTGGCCGTCGGACTGACGGTGGGACTGGTGCTGCTGGCCAAGGTGCAGCTGGAGCGGAACTACGACCGCTGCATCGTGGACAAGGAGCATGTGTATGAGATATCCGAAACCTTCAAGAAGCAAGGCCAGGAGGCCGACGAATTCCCGGCCACGCCAGGTGGCGTCATTCCGGCGCTGTGCCGCTATATCCCCGAGATTATCGTCGGCACACGCTACACGACGCAGTTCGAGGACGAGAAAATCACACTGGAGAGCGGCGAGCGCTTCGGATTCGAGCTGACGGTGCTGGCCGACTCCTGCTTCTTCGACATCTTCGGCACACGAGTGCTTCAGGGCAATGCCAAGAAGATTCTCTCTACGCCGGGCCAGTGCCTCATCAGCCGCCGACTGAGCGAACGGCTGGGCGGCGACATGGTGGGACGGACGTTCCGCTTCATGGCTTCGCCCGAAAGGCCGATGACCGTCAGCGGCGTGTTCGAGAACTACGACGAGAACTCGCGCTTCAACCGTCTGGACATCATCATGTCGCTCTCCTCCATCGGCATGTTCAGCTACGACGGCACCAGCAACCTCCTGGGCAACGACCGCTACCACTCCTACGTTCGCCTGCGCCCGGACACCGACATGAAGAAGGTGGACGGGGAGATGGACGTGATGCTCCGTGAGCAGTTGCCCTGGGACCAACTCAAGGCAGCAGGCATCGACGAAATCGGCTTCCGCTTCCACCCTGTCAGCGAGGGTCGGGACAACAACAAGACCGTCCGCACGACGTGCCTCATCCTCACGGTCGTTGCCCTGGTGATGCTCTTCACAGCCGTCATGAACTACATCCTCGTGGTCATCAGTCTGCTCGTCGGGAGGGCGAGGCTTGTTGCCCTGCGCAAGGTGCTGGGTGCTCCGCGCAGCGAGTTCTACCTCACGGCCCTGGGCGAGGCCGCACTGCACCTGTTGCTGGCGCTCGGCGTCATGGGTCTGCTGCTCTGGCTGGGCCACGACTGGGTGCGCAGTCTGCTGGGCATAGGTGTCGGCACGCTGTTCTCCGCGCAGACCTTCTGGGTTCTCGCCGGGGTGTGCCTGGTGGTGCTCGTCGTGTGCGGACTGGTGCCGGGATTCATCTACTCGCGCATCCCGCTCTGCTATGCCTACCGCCTGTTCAGCGAGAACAAGCGCGTGTGGAAACTCTCACTGCTGGCCTTCCAAGTAGCCCTCAGCACCATGCTCGTGGTGCTCCTCGGCACCATTTTCCGCCAGTACAACTACATGCTCAACCGCGACCTGGGCTACGACTACAAGAACGTGGCCTACATCGAGATAATCCAACAGTCGGACAGCACCTACCACCTGGCACGCGAACTGGAGCGCCTGCCGTGCGTCGAGTCGGCCTCCACGGCCTACAGCCTGTTCATGAACAGGCAGAGCGGCAACAACGTGATGCTGCCGGGCGAAGAACGACAACTCTTCAACTACGCGTGCCTCTACTTCAACGAGGCCAACATCCTCAAGACCATGGGACTGAAACTCCTTGAGGGCAGGGGCCCCACGATGGTGGAGCATCCAGGCTGGCAGCCGGAGGCCGTCGTGAACGAAGCCTTTGCCCAACGGATGCGCGAGATGGCAGGCTGGCAGGAAGTCGTCGGCCAGAGCATCGTTACCACCGAGTTAGGTCCCAAGTTCCCCCTCACCATTGTGGGCGTGGTCAAGGACTTCATGATAGGCACGCTGGTATGCCCCGACGAACGCCCCATGATGATGATAAACGGAAATATCTATGCCAGCAACATCGTGGTTCGACTCACAGAAGTGAATGCCGAGAACCTTACCGCCGTGCAGCGGGTCTGCGATGAGTTCTATCCCGATGCCGAACTCACCGTGAAGCGCTATGCCGACGAACTGGCCGACAGCTACCGCGAGACGCAAAACATCCGCGACCTTCTGCTCATCGGCTGTCTAGCCTCGCTGCTCATCACCTTCGTCGGCCTCGTGGGCTATGTCCGCGACGAGGTGCAGCGCCGCTCGCGCGAACTGGCCATCCGCAAGGTGCTTGGTGCCACCGTCGGCGAGGTGCAGGGCCTCTTCCTGCGCGGCATTGCCCTCATTGCCCTGCCCTCCATCCTTGTGGGCGTCGTGGGCGGATGGTTCTTCAGCACCCTGCTCCTGCAGCAGTTTGGCGAGCAGGTCCCCCTCCTGTGGCACATCTTCGTGGCCGATGCCCTCGCGGTGCTCATGGTCATCGCCCTCGTCGTCTATCTGCAGACGCGCCGCGTGGCCACCAGCAA
>CAMOUQ010000107.1 GCA_946626595.1 uncultured Prevotellaceae bacterium
AGGAGGGACAGATGTACCACTGCGAGGTGGACGACCTCTACCTCATACCAACGGCCGAGGTGCCCGTGACAAATATCTATCGCGACGTCATCATCCCCGAACAGGAGCTGCCCGTGAAGATGTGTGCCTACACGCAATGCTTCCGCCGCGAAGCCGGTTCGTACGGTAAGGACGTGCGCGGACTGAACCGCCTGCACGAGTTCTCGAAGATAGAGATTGTGCGCATCGACACACCTGAGCACTCCAGGGAGAGCCACAAGGAGATGCTGGAGCACGTGGAGGGCCTGCTGCAGAAGCTTGAACTGCCCTACCGCATCCTGAGGCTGTGTGGCGGCGACCAGTCGTTCACGTCGGCCATCTGCTACGACTTCGAGGTATTCAGCGAGGCTCAGAAGCGCTGGCTGGAGGTGAGCAGTGTGTCGAACTTCGACACTTACCAGGCCAACCGACTGAAGTGCCGCATTCGCCGACAGGCCGACAAGAAGACGGAACTGGCCCACACGCTCAACGGCTCGGCGCTGGCTCTGCCGCGTATCGTGGCCGCCCTGCTGGAGAACAACCAGACGCCAGAGGGCATCCGCATTCCCAAGGCTCTGCAGCCGTACATGGGGACGGACATGATTAAAGGTTAATAAACTTCAATCCATTTTTTAAGGTATGAACAAGATTGTCAAGAAAGAACAGTTCAGCGAGAAGGTCTTCAAACTGGTAGTTGAAGCTCCCCTCATCGCCAAGGCCAGAAAGGCCGGACACTTTGTCATCGTGCGCGTCGGCGAAAACGGCGAGCGCATCCCCCTGACCATTGCTGGCAGCGACCCCGACAAGGGCACCATCACACTGGTCATCCAGACCGTGGGGGCTTCCACCTCGAAGCTTTGTGCACTGGAGGAGGGCGATTGCATCACCGACGTAGTGGGTCCCCTGGGACGTGCCACCCATATCGAGAACTTCGGCACGGTGGTGTGCGCCGGTGGCGGAGTGGGCGTGGCCCCGATGTTGCCCATCATCCAGGCACTGAAGGCTGCCGGAAACCGCGTCGTCAGCGTGCTGGCCGGACGCTCGAAGGACCTCATCATCCTGGAGGACGAAGTGCGCAAGGCAAGCGACGAGGTCATCATCATGACCGACGACGGTTCGTATGGCCAGAAGGGCGTGGTGACCGTAGGCATCGAGCAGGTCATCCAACGCGAACATGTGGACAAGGTCTTCGCCATAGGCCCTGCCATCATGATGAAATTCTGCTGTCTCTTGACAAAGAAATACGACATCCCCACCGACGTCTCGCTGAACACCATCATGGTGGACGGTACGGGCATGTGCGGCGCCTGCCGCATCACGGTTGGGGGCAAGACGCGCTTCGTATGTGTCGACGGACCTGAGTTCGATGGCCATCAGGTGGACTTCGACGAGATGCTGCGCCGTGCCGGTGCCTTCAAGGCCGAGGAACTGGAGGCTTTCGAAAAATGGCAGGCCCAGTCCCAAACTCTCTCTTGTAAAGAGGAGGATGGCCAGGGGAAGGTATCTCAAGAAACGGGCGATTCTGCTCCCCTGTCAGCAGGTGAAGAGCAGGAGAAGAGTCCGCTCAGCACGCTGACGGACCGCAATGCCCCCTGGCGCGAGGAACTGCGCAAGTCGATGAAGGCTAAGGAGCGTACCCAGATAGAGCGTTGCCAGATGCCCGAGCTCGACCCTGTCTATCGCGCTACGACGCGCACCGAGGAGGTGAATCAGGGACTGTCTGTCGAACAGGCCATGACGGAGGCCAAGCGTTGTCTGGACTGTGCCAATCCCACCTGTATGCAGGGTTGCCCGGTGAGCATCAACATCCCGTCATTCATCAAGAACATCGAGCGCGGACACTTCCTCGATGCCGCCCGCGTGCTGAAGAGCACGTCCTCACTGCCCGCTGTCTGCGGTCGCGTCTGTCCGCAGGAGAAGCAGTGCGAGGCCCATTGCATACACCTGAAGATGAAGGAACCCGCCGTGGCCATTGGCAACCTGGAACGCTTTGCGGCCGACTACGAACGCGAGAGCGGCAACATAGCCCTGCCCGAGGTGGCAGAAAAGAACGGACGCAAGATTGCCGTCGTGGGCTCTGGTCCCAGCGGACTGAGCTTTGCGGGCGACATGGCCAAGATGGGCTACGAGGTGACCGTCTTCGAGGCTCTGCACGAGATTGGCGGCGTACTGAAGTATGGCATCCCCGAGTTCCGCCTGCCCAACAGGATTGTAGACGTAGAGATTCGGAACCTGGAGAAGATAGGCGTACGCTTTGTCAAGGACTGCATCATTGGCAAGACCATCTCGGTTCGCGAACTGGAAGAACAGGGCTACGAGGGCATCTTTGTGGGTTCAGGTGCTGGTCTGCCCAACTTCATGGGCATACCCGGTGAGAACTCTAACGGCATCATGTCGAGCAACGAATATTTGACTCGCGTGAACCTGATGGATGCCTCTAACCCAGCCTACGACACGCCCATCAAGAAGGCACGGAGCGTGATGGTTGTGGGCGGTGGCAATACGGCCATGGACTCATGCCGTACGGCCAAGCGACTGGGCGCCGAACGCGTATTCATAGCATACCGCCGCTCCGAGGCCGAGATGCCGGCCCGACTGGAGGAGGTGAAGCATGCCAAGGAAGAGGGTATCGAATTCCTGACCTTGCACAATCCCATCGAATATCATGCTGACGAAAAGGGCAACGTGACGGAGGTGGTGCTGCAGAAGATGGAACTTGGCGAACCCGATGCCAGCGGCCGTCGCAGTCCGCAGCCCATTCCTGGTGCCACCGAGACCATCGAGATTGACCAGGCCATTGTGGCCGTAGGCGTCAGCCCCAACCCCATCGTGCCCACCAGCATCGAGGGACTGGAACTGGGACGCAAGAACACCATCGTCGTGAACGAGGGCATGCAGACCAACCTGCCCACCATCTTTGCCGGTGGCGACATCGTGCGCGGCGGAGCTACCGTCATACTGGCCATGGGCGACGGACGACGCGCTGCTGCGGCCATGGACGAATACCTAAAGAATAAGTAAACCACTTCACAGACATGAAGAGAATCCTGTTAGCGATGCTCTTGCTGCTTGCCCTGGCCGACGTACAGGCACAGCGGAGAAGAACTAAGATAAAGAATGAGCCAGGGCCCCAACTGCCTTACACAAAGGTGGAGGAGGCTCTGGCCGCCTATGACTTCGAAACGGCGGAAGAACTGTTGAACGACGAAATCGAGATGCTGAAGAAGAATAAGCAATCGAGCATTGAGCAGGAAAAGAAATTGCTGTGGATACACAGAGCACAAATGAAGCTGAATGCCGTCGAGCAGGTAACATTCATCGACAGCATCGTGGTGCCCATCAACGATGTTCTTCGGCACATACATCTGAGCCCCGAATGTGGCACCATCAGCACGTATGCCGACTACTTCAAGACGGCTGACAAGCATGGATGCACGGTGTTCCAGTCGCAGATGGGTGACCAGATTTTCTATGCACAGCCCGATGCCCGAGGGGTGCTCAATCTGTACAGTCAAACTCTCTACAGCGACGGCTCGAAGTCGAAAGTCGAACTGCTGCAAGGCATTTCGGACAAGGACAGCCACCAGAACTATCCCTTCATGATGACCGATGGCACCACCATCTACTTCGCTTCGCAAGGAGCTGAGAGCCTGGGCGGATACGACATCTTCATGTCACGATATGATGCCGACGAACACCGATTCCTGGCACCAGAGAACATTGGCATGCCATTCAACTCTACGGCCAATGACTACCTGTATCTCATCGACGAGACCAACCAACTCGGATGGTTCGTGACCGACCGCAACCAACCGGCCGGAAAAGTGTGCATTTACGTCTTTATACCCAACGACACTCGGCGGGTGTATGTTCCCGAAGAACTGGAGACCGAGAAACTGAGACGGCTGGCCCGCCTGACCTCCATCAAGGAGACCTGGATAGACAGCAACGAGGTGCGCGCGGCCCAGTATCGACTGCGCGAAACCAAAGATGCACGGCAGGCGGAGAATGAGCACGAATTTGAATTCATCATCACCGACAACCAAATTTACCACAAGCGAGCCGACTTCCGCTCGACACAGGCCTTGCAGATATTCGACCAGCGTGTCAAGGACTTGGACGAACTGTACAAGGTAACGAAGACACTCATGCGTATGCGCAACAACTACAGCAATAGTTCGGAAGCACAACGCAACCAAATGAAAAACGAAATCCTGATGCTGGAGAAGAACGAGGAAGAACTGCTGGAGCAAGTAAAAAATCAGGAGAAAGAAATTAGGAAACTGGAATTAGGATTATGATAAAATAAGAAAGGAGATACCATGAAACCTAAAAAATTTGCTGAATCAGAATTGATAATAAACGAGGATGGCTCGTGCTTCCACCTGCATCTGCGGCCCGAATACTTGGCCGATAGGGTCATCCTGGTCGGTGACCCTGCTCGCGTGGACACCATTGCCGCACACTTCGAAGCAAAAGAGTTTGAGGTACAGAGCCGCGAGTTTCACACCGTCACAGGCACATACAAGGGCAAACGCATAACGGCACAGAGCCACGGCATCGGCTGCGACAACATCGACATCGTAGTCAACGAACTGGACACACTGGCCAACATCGACTATAATACCCGAACAGAGAAAACAGAACATCGCACTCTGACGATGGTCCGAATCGGAACCTGCGGTGGCCTGCAACCCTTCACTCCCACAGGCACCTTCGTGGCCAGCGTAAAGAGCATCGGCTTCGACGGACTGCTCAACTACTATGCCGGACGCAACAAGGTCTGCGACCTGCAACTGGAGGAAGCATTCAAGAAGCACATGAAGTGGGATGCCGTCAAGGGTTCACCCTATGTGGCCATTGCCGACAAGCAACTCGTTGACCAAATAGCCGGTGACGACATGGTGCGCGGTTATACCGTTGCCTGCGGCGGCTTCTATGGTCCACAGGGCCGCCAACTGCGTGCCGACATTGCCGACCCGCAGCAGAACGAAAAGATAGAATCCTTTGAATACGACGGAATGAAAGTGTGCAACTTCGAGATGGAATCTTCGGCTCTCGCCGGCCTTGCTTCGCTTTTGGGACATCGCGCCATGACTTGCTGCATGGTCATCGCCAATCGCTATGCCCAGGAGATGAACACGGAGTATAAGAACTCTATCGACACGCTCATTCGAGAAGTCTTAGACCGTATATGATCGCAAGCGACACCATCTGCGCACCGGCCACCGCTCCTGGCGGAGCCATTGCCGTCATACGCATCAGTGGCCCCGATGCCCTCAGTGCCGCCAGTTCGGTATGTAGCAGCATCACTGCTACTACTACCGCCAACACCACCCACTTCGCCCGCATCAAGGACGGCGATGAGATTATCGACGAGGCTATGGTCTCTGTCTTCCGAGCCCCACACAGCTATACTGGCGAAGACAGCGTCGAGATCTCCTGCCACGGCTCCCGCTATATCATAAACAAAGTGTTGGAACTGCTCGTCGGGCATGGCTGCCGCATGGCTCGCCCAGGAGAATTCACTCAGCGCGCCTATCTCAACGGCAAAATGGACCTCAGTCAAGCCGAGGCCGTGGCCGACCTCATTGCCTCCACCAACCGCGCCTCCCATCAGATGGCCATGAGCCAGTTGCGCGGACACTTCTCATCCGAACTGGCCTCCCTCCGCGACCAACTACTCCACCTCACTACCCTACTCGAACTGGAACTCGACTTCTCCGACCACGAAGAACTGGAATTTGCCGACCGCACCGAACTGATTCGCATAGCACAAAAGATTGACAATCATATTACCAATCTGGCACGCTCATTCGAAATGGGGCAAGCCTTGAAACTGGGCATACCCGTTACGATTGTGGGAAAGACGAATGTCGGAAAATCTACCCTTCTTAACCAGTTGCTCCACGAAGACCGTGCCATCGTAAGCGACATACACGGAACCACCCGCGATACCATCGAGGACACTATCGACATTCGTGGCGTGCAATTTCGCATCATCGATACGGCTGGCCTGCGTCAGACAACAGACGAAATCGAGCAAATCGGTATCGAGCGTACCCACCAGGCCATCGAGAAAGCCCGCATTGTTCTTTGGCTTTTCGATCAGGAGCCAACGACTGAAGAATCCCATAGCATGCAATCTCTATGCAAGGGCAAGTCGCTCATCATCATCCGAAATAAGACCGACCTCTTCCCTACCACCGGCCAAACTATCGCTGACATAAGCATCTCTGCCAAACATGGCACAAACATACAAGCACTCGAAGACATTATCCTCCAGTCCATTGACCTCTCAACCCTCAATGACTCGGACTTCATTGTAACCAATACCCGCCATTACGAAGCACTCAATAACGCACACGCCCACCTCGCTCGTGTCCTCGATGCTCTCGCCACTCAACTCCCTGCCGACCTTATTGCTGAAGACCTCCGTCTGGTTCTCTCCACCCTCGGTGAAATAACCGGTGGCACAATCACAAGTCAGGAGACCCTAAACAATATATTCTCTAACTTTTGCGTGGGCAAATAGGTTTTGGCCTCTTTTACCCTTCAACGGGATTCTACATATTAACAGACGATAATTGATATGCAATTCTATTAAGTGTTTAATTGAAAACAAATTCATATAGTTA
>CAMOUQ010000108.1 GCA_946626595.1 uncultured Prevotellaceae bacterium
GCATCGTAGATGAGCCGCATGTTCAACCCACGTTTCTGACAGCGCACTAAGTCCTTTTTGAAACGCTTGGGGGTTATAACTGTGTACTTCATACGTTGATACCTAATTCCTTGAATAAATCATCTACAGAATCATAAGATGACACTCTTCCGTGCTTCACATCATCAAGTGCTTCTCGAAATCCTGCCGTCTTGGTTATGTCATGCTCCTTCTGCTGTACGGTTGTTGGCTTCTGCACTCTTACCGATGCCACTCCCATAAGCATTTTGCAAGCCTGTTTCACTTTAGAGACGAGGCTCTCGTCGGGAACTTGTAATACTATTGTTGCCATGGGTCTTGATTACGATTGTTTCAATAACTATTATGTCTTTGGACCTGCATTCTAATGTGGAATCCTTTGCAAAAGTAATCATTTTCTGTGAAACTCATGCAAGAGTCGCCCGGTTTTTGTTGAAAAGAAGTATAATTAGAGGCTGTGTCATTCTTTATTGATGACACAGCCTCTTTCTATTTCCGACTAATAATTGAACGAATTCAGACCTGAATGATAATCAAGTTACTTGACCATGACCTTGCGCACCTTGCCGTCGGCCGAACGTACGATGTTCAGGCCACGCTGGGGAGCGGCAATGGCCTGTCCGGCAGCGTTGTAGCGGAGGGTGGTGGCAGACGCAGTCGACTTCACCATGTCGATGGCATCCTCGCCGGCTTTTGCCACGTGGGTGCGGGCGGCATTCAGTACCTCGCCGGTGACGTTGTCCACAACCAGCACGTTGGCATAGACGTGCTGCGGCTTGACGGCAACCTTCAGCGCGGCCTTCGTGGGCATGTTTATGGTATAGACGTCGGTGTTGATGGCACCGGCCGTTATCTGGTCGCTGCTGATGGTGCTGCCCCGGTTGGCCTGTTGGCTGTTGTAGGAACTGCCGATGACCACGTCGTTGAAGACCAGCGTGACGCTGGACTTGCCCTTGGAACCTCCGTTGCAGAAGGCATCGATGCCTTCGTCGGTACCACTGCTGGCATACTGGGCGTAGAAGTTGGACTGCTTCCACGAGGCTGAGGCACCCGTCAGGCTGTCGGCCGTGAGGACGTAGACAAGCGATACGGGATTGGTTTCGATGAGGAATTCCACGTCAGATGTGATGTCGACGGCCGTCTGGTTCTCGTTCCAGAGGGCAGAGACCTTGGCCTCCACCTCGGCGGGCTGGCTGTTCATCTCCAGGAAGGCATCCTCGATGCCGTATTCTGCCTGGCCAAATCCATAGAAGGGGTCGGCCTCGGCCTTACGGTCAATCGTGCAGCCGGGGGCACCTGAGAGCCCCAACATGGGATAGTTGGCATAGTACATGGGGTCGGAAGAGTTGTACTTGTGGAAGGCAATGCCGATGAAGTTGTCGGGGTACTTTTCCTTCATGTATTCCATGCCGACCCATCCGCGCGTACACCATCCGCAGCCCGTGCCCGTGAACTCCTCGATGACGGTGTTGCGCTGTACCATGTGGGAGAGGTTCTTCAGCAAACCCTTAATCTGAGCGCTTTCGGTGTAGTCCTGGCCATTCACCTTCTTTACCGTGATGTCGACATCGTAGCGCCCTACCTGGGCAGGCGATGTGCCGGTGAGGAGGAAGGTGGTGGACTTGTTGAGGCCGGTCTCCAGAGCTTCGGGCAGGGTGATGTGCTGCATCTCCGACTTGCCGTCGACGGTGACCTCAACATCCAGATTCTTAATCTCCTTGGCACTGCTGCCCACGGCTTCTACATACAGGGAATAGGGGCTGTTGGGCAATTGTACAGACTGGCCTGCAGCGGTCAGCTGGATGCTGTAGTCGGGCAGTTGGATGCCACTGATGAACACCTGCAGAGGGGATGCGCCGAACTGGTTGCTGTAGTCGGCCCAACCACTGGCTTCGCCATTCTGGGTGTACTGAAGCAGAAGCCCGTTCTGGACGGATGTGCTGCCAGTGGCGATGGGGTAGGCGACGGAGCAGGTGAACGTGTAGCCGGCGTAGAATCCGTCAGCAGGTACGGGGACAGCCTCGCCGAAGGCTACGGCAAAGTACTCACCCTCAACGAAAGGACCTGCGGCAGTGGCTTTTACCAAGTCGTTGCCGTTGAGGTCGCTGCGCACCCATGCGCTGACGTCCTTCATGCCCTCGTCCAGGACGGGGATGTTGATGCCGCTGATGGTAGCTCCCTTGAAGGTGTCGCTTCCAGGGATGTAGATGGCAATGTCGAACTTCACGTTTGTTGCATTCACACCCAGACCTTCCCAACCAGAGGTGGTGCCATAGCCAAAGACTTCAGCACCGTCGAGGCTGGCCACCTTGGCCGGAGCACGACGAACGTGTTTGGTTTGGAACTTGCTGGCAGGATTCATCTGCAGCGTTTGTGCCTGCGCACCGAATGTTGCGAGTGCGAGACAGAAGATAGTAAGTAGTCGTTTTACCATAATGTTAAAATGTTAAAAAGTTAAAATGTTAAAAAGTTAAAAAGTTAAAATGTTAAAAAGTTAAAATGTTAAAGGGGTGAAATGTGATTATTTGTGTTTGCGGTTGAGCAGGAACGAGGGGCATACGCGCAGGTAGACGCCGAAGGCGAGGGGCATGGCCGAGGTTTGGCGGCTGTTGTAGCTGAAGAGGTCGAGGCGTGCGCCCAGGCGGTAGGCGGGGGTGAAGACGTAGGTGTACCCCAGAGAGGCATAGAGGGTGTGCATGCGGGTGAAGGTCTCACCGGGATAGCGTGTGCTGAGGGTGCCGAAGAAGGGTGAGCCATAGAGATTGGCAAAACGGCGTGGGGCACAGACGTAGCCTACCTCGGCATCCAGTCCGCGCAGCATCTGTGCCAGAACGGCGGTGTGCAGGGCCAGGCCCGTGTCGTAGGGCCAAAGGGTGCCATGCTGTTGCCACGAGCCGAGCAGGTTGGCTTCGGCACGCAGATGGTTGAGCACACGCTGGCGAACGGGACGGTAGCGCATGCGCAGGCCGATGGCACCGTTCATCACCGTCTGCACCCCCATGTCGGTGGTGTCCAATTCGCCGCCCCGGTGCTGCAGGATGACCTGAATGGGAGTTTCCCACTGCAGGCGCTTGCTGCGGTCGCGGTTCCACAGGATGGTGGAGTTCATGCCCACGGTGAACGCCTCCTGATGGGAGTCGAGGTTGAAGATATAGCTTTGCCAGTTCAGCCATAGGTCGAGGTGGACGTGACGGCGGTCGAGCAGCAGCTGGAACCCCATCTCGGGGTCGGCGGACAGGTTCTGTTCGGGATTGAACAGGGGCAGCACGAGTCCGTGGTTCTGTGCTCCGTAGATGTCGCCCAAGACGAGGGTCAGGTGGCGGAAGTCGGCCTGTGCCCGCAGGTAGGGTAGGGCGTGCACTCCGTGGGTGTGTTGGTTGCCCTTCCAGCGCACGATGTCGTGATAGGCATAGTTGGGATAGCGGTTGGCTCCGTCGTAGAGCATCAGGTGTGCACCGGCCTCGATGCGGATTTGCCGGATTGGGGTGTAGGTCAGTTTCGGCTGCAGCCAGGCACCGGGCAGTGTGTAGCCCTTGGCCACGCGACTGCTCAGTTCGTCGTTCTGGAAGAAGGCCAAGGCATTGACCTCAGCCTTCAGGGCCCCCACCTCCGTAGAGTCGATGCGATAGCGGTCGATGCACAGTGTGTCCCACACTTCAGCCTGGAGGGTGAAGAACGAAGCGTGAAGAACTAAGGCAGCGAGCAAACGTTTCATTTCTTCATTCCTTTATAAATAAGGTATATAACCACAAAGGCACCCAGCAGGAGCATGGCCACCTTCAGGTACGCGGCGTATTCGTTCACCTTGCTGTCCAGTTGGTCGTAGGGCACCACGCTGGCCAGATAGTAGCCGATGGCTGCCAGGATGCTGTTCCACAGGGCGGCCCCCAGCGACGTATAGAATACGAAACGCCCCAGGGACATGCGCGACAGTCCGGCCGGTATGCTGATGAGTTGGCGCACGGCGGGCACCAGTCGGCCCACAAAGGTGCCGATGGCACCATGGCGGTCGAAGTATTCCTCGGCTATGCGCACCTTCTCCTCGTCAATCAGGCATATATGCCCCAGCCTGCTGTTGGCAAAGCGGTAGACAATGGGGCGCCCGAGGGTGAGTGCCAGGAAGTAGTTGACCAGGGCTCCGACGATGGCTCCCATGGTGGCGAAGACGATAACCAGAAATACATTCAGGTCGTTGCCACTGGCCGCCAGATAGGCAGCAGGTGGCACCACCACCTCGCTGGGGAAGGGGATGAAACTGCTCTCGATGGCCATCAGCAGCGTGATGACCCAGTAGTTGAGGTGCTCCAGGCACCAGGCTATGAAAGGTAGACTTTGCATGTATGGTACGTTTTTATATGAATCTCTTCTTGAAGATATACTTGTCGGCGAAGACCCATCGCAGCCAGGCTGCCGTGTCCCAGAGGGGGACGAGATGGAGCAGCAGGGGCAGCGAAGCGATGATGGACGGTTCGCCGATGGACTTCAGATGGCGGTTGAACGAGAAGGTGATATACCCCATGTACATGAGCCACACGAGGAGCGACAGGCCCACGGCAATGTAGTTGTGATATATCAGGCCCAATACCACGATGGCAGCAATCAGCAGGGTGCAGACCCAGGGAAGGACTGCTGCGAGGCAATACGTCAGGCGGTAGCTGAAGGTGTGGCGGAAGTGGCGGCGCGTCTCCATGAAGAAGAGGCGTTCGCGACTCCACCAGTCGGGATTGCGTGGCGTGTCTTGCAATATGATGGCTTCAGGGTCGGTGCATACGGCCGTGTTGCGGGCGGTGCTGTGGTGGTTGACCATGATGTCGGTGGCTCCTGCCAGGAGGTTGGCGTGGTCGGCAAAGCCCCGATGCTCGAAGAACAACGAGCGGCGATAGCACAGGTTGGTGCCGTCGCAGCGGTAGGCGCCGTTTCGCTTGGCGTAGTGGAGATGGAGCCACTGTTGGCGTGCGCGGAAGAAGCGGCAACGCAGTCCGTGCCACCCGTGTCCGTCGACGAAGCGCGACTGCCCCAGCACGATTTGCGTCTCAGGCCGGGCCTCGCACGTCGATATCATGTGGCTGAGCCAGTGGGGAGAGGCGGGGATGCAGTCGGCCTTGGAGAGCACCAACCACTCGTTGCTGGCCGAACGTATGCCCAGCGTAAGCGCAAGCCGCAGGGGACTGACGTCGCGGGCGGAGTCGGGCAGGCAGACGATGTGCAGGTTCGGATTGCGACGTTGCAGGTTCTCGAGCATGGGGAGGGTGTCGTCCGTGCTGTTCATGTCCACCACGATTACCTCGTAGTCGGCAGGATAGTCCTGTTCGAGGAATGCTGGCAGGTGTCGGCGCAGAACGTCGCACTGCTCATGGGCTGTGATGATGATGCTTACTGGCGGCATAGTTCCTCGTCAGTATGTCCGACAGGCAGGGCCCGGCAGTTGTATTGCGATGCCATAATCTCGCCGTAGGCTCCGGCACTGCGCAGGGCCAGCAGGTCGCCGCGGAAGGTCGTCGGCATGTGGTAGTCGCGGACAAACACATCGCTGCTTTCGCAGATAGGCCCGACGACGTCGTAGACCTCGTCGCCATCCTGCCGCGACAGGTTGTCGATGCGGTGGTAGGCATCGTATAGGGCAGGGCGGATGAGGTCCGTCATGCCGGCATCCACGATGACAAAGCGCTTCAGCGACGTAGGTTTGACGTAGAGCACACGGGTGATGAGGCTGCCACACTGGGCCACCAGTGAACGGCCCAGTTCGAAGTGGAGCTGTTGTCCCTGGCGCAGTCGCAGGTAGCGGTGGAAGGTGCCGAAGTAGTCGCGGAAGTTGGGTATGGGATGTTCGTCGGGCTCCTGGTAGTCGATGCCCAGTCCGCCTCCCACGTTGATGTGCGGCAGGCGTATGCCGTAGGTGTCGAGCACCTCCTGTAACTCGTTGATGCGCAGGGCCAGGGTGGCAAAGTCGTCCATGTCCAGAATCTGACTGCCGATGTGGAAGTGCAGACCGATGCACTCGATGTGAGACATCTGGCGTGAACGCTCGATGACCTCCTGCGTCTGTTCCCAGGCAATGCCAAACTTGTTCTCGGCCAGTCCCGTCGTGATGTTGTCGTGGGTGTGGGCCCCGACGTTCGGGTTGATGCGAAAGGCCACACGAGCCACCTTGCCGTGGCGCTGTGCCAGTTCGTTGATGACCTCCAGTTCGGGTATGCTCTCGACATTGAAGCAGAAGATGTCGGCCATCAGGGCCAACTCAATCTCCCAGTCGCTCTTGCCCACACCGGCAAACACTATCTTGTCGGCGGGGAAGCCGGCATCCAGGCAGGCACGAATCTCACCGCCACTCACGCAGTCGGCTCCCAGTCCGGCAGCCACGATGTGGCGCAGGACCTGTGGATTGGTGCAGGCCTTGACGGCATAGTGCAGGTGGTAGTCGGCGTACAGGCAACGCTTTGCCTCGTCCAGTGTCTGGTCGAGCAATTGTGTGTCGTAGTAGTAGAATGGCGTCCGCAACGCCTGAAACTTGTCTATCGGAAAATTCATATTACGCTCTCTCTCTTTAATCTTTTTACCTTATATATTTCTCAACCTCTCATTTTCTCACCTTCTCATTTTCTCATTTTCTCATT
>CAMOUQ010000109.1 GCA_946626595.1 uncultured Prevotellaceae bacterium
ATTGTTTCATTGAATAGATTGATTCTTATATCAACCTATAGCAGGACAAGACAATTTCACATGCAAAAACGAGGCTATGTGAGGCACTTTTTGGGGAAAGAGTTATAAACATTGTGTAATGGCGTTGCGTCAGCAACGTCGCGTCGATTCGGCTTGTGCCACGCATGGCACGAGTCAGTCCCACGTATGGCACAAGCGTGTGCCACGTATGGCACGCGTGCAAGTGATATGGGGGATTATTTGCCGTTGTAGTTACACATGGCAAACTGCATGCCGCTGAGAGCGTAAGCCTTGATGGCTTCGCAGGCCACAAGGGTCCTCTCGTCGACAACCTTCTCGTCTTCAGGGCTGAAGTGCCCCAGTACGAAGTCAATCTGCCCCCCGCGCGGATAGTCGTTGCCGATGCCGAACTTCAGTCGGTTGTAGGCCTGGGTGCCCAGCATCTGTGCAATGTGTTTCAGACCGTTGTGTCCGGCGTCGCTTCCGCCTTGTCGCATGCGTATGGTGCCTACGGGCAGACTGAGGTCGTCGACCAGGACGAGCAGATTCTCGAGGGGAATCTTCTCCTGTTGCATCCAGTAGCGGACCGCATTGCCCGAGAGGTTCATGTATGTTGACGGCTTCAAGAGGACAAGTTCCTGGTTCTTCACCCTCATGTGGGCAACGAAGCCGTATCGCTTGTCCTGAAACGAAATATTGGACGCCTTAGCGAAGGCGTCCAATATTCTGAATCCGATATTGTGGCGGGTACCTTCGTACTCAGGTCCGATGTTACCCAGCCCTACTATCAGGTGCTTCATCGTTTGCTTTTCTTCTTCAGTGCGAACGAAGATTCGGCGCAGCAGGTTAAGCATTAATCCTGAGCCTTGGCAGCGGCGCTCATGGCGCTACGTGTCATCTTCACCTGACATACTACTACGCTGGCGGGAGTTACCAGTTCGAGGCCTTCGAACTGCAGTTCGCCTGCCTTGATGGTCTTACCCAGACCCAGGTTGGTAACGTCGATGTCCAGACACTCGGGAATCTGTGTGTAGGGAGCACGAACCTTCAGCTTGCGCACGTTGGCAGCCAACTTACCACCGGCACGTACACCTTCAGCCAGACCATTCAGCTTGATGGGCACTTCCATCACGATGGGCTTCGTCTCGTTAACCTCATAGAAGTCGACGTGCAGCAGCTGGTCGCTGACGGGATGGAACTGCAGTTCGCGCATTACGGCGGTGTACTTCTTGCCATCAACGTCGAGGTTTACGCTGTAGATTTCGGGGGTGTAGACCAACTTGCGCAGACCTGATGCAGGTACGCAGAAACTCAGGGCCTGGGGCAGGCCATTCTCGCCGCGAGCCTCACCATAGAGGTTGCAGGGTACTCCACCTTCCTTGCGCAGTTGCTTGGTTGCTTTCTTACCGGTCTCGGTACGGGCTGTACCTTTGATTTCGATACTTTTCATTTCTTTTCTTTTTTGTTGTGTTACTCTAAATTAAGTTCTCATGCTTAATTCGCCATCACACGGATGTGCTCCGAAAGCGGGTGCAAAGGTACAAAAAAAATATGAATTATGTATTAGGAATTGTGTATTATTTTAGAAATCCATGTCGATTTTTATTTCTTTGTCGTCATAGTCGGGACGTGGTTCGGCCTTTCCCTGCTCTTTTTCGATGAAAGAAATGGCCTCGTTCATTCCTGCAAGGAACTTTTCGAAGTCTTCCTGATAGAGGAATATCTTGTGCTTCTCGAAGCTTATGGTCAAGTTGGCGAAATCGTTGCCTTCGACAATCTTCTTGCTTTCCGTGACGGCCAGATACAGTTCGTTCTTCTTGTTTCGCTTGACGTCGACATAGTAGATGCGCTTACCGGCTTTGATGGTGCGCGAGAACACAATTTCTTTTTCTCTGCTTTCTTCAGAATTCTTTAGTTTTTCCATAGTTATTTACAATGAATTTGAGTTTTCGACCCCAAATTTGCATCTATTTTTCATAACTACCAAAAAAAAAACTCATAAATTGCGTTTCTTAGACATAAATTGCGTAATTTTGCACTGCATTTGAGAAAAATAATGAGCATTCTTTGATAAATTGACGATATGATAAACCGCGAACTGATTAGAATCAAGGTAGTTCAACTCGCATACGCCTACTACCAAAATGGTGATAAAACGCTGGAGGAAGCTGAAAAAGAATTCCTTTTTAGTCTTGATAAGTCATACGAATTGTACAATACCTTGCTTCTGCTGATGGTCAGCATCGACCACATGGCCCATCGCATGGTAGAGGTGGAGGTGAACAGAGCCCACCGCCTGCAATTGCGTGACGACATTCCCACCAAGTTTATCAATAACCGCTTCCTTGCTCAGCTTCGCAACAACGAGCAGTTGCGCTCTTTCCAGGAGAAAAACAATATATGGGGCGACGAGGATGACTTCCTGAGGCGCATGTACAAGCGCATTCTGGAGCAGCCTTTCTATAAGGAATATGCACAGAGCGGTCCGGGCTCGTACGAGGAGGACCGTGAGGTGTGGCGCAAGATCTACCGTCAGCTCATCTGCGACAACGATGAGTTGGACGAGATCCTCGAGGACCGCAGTCTCTATTGGAACGACGACAAGGCCATCGTCGATACCTTTGTACTGAAGACCATCCGACGCTTCGATTCCGGTCAGGGCCCCTGGCAGCCGCTCCTGCCTGAGTTTAAGGACGACGAAGACCGCAAGTTTGCTGTCACCTTGTTCCGTACAGCCATCAAGAACAGCGACTATTACACCAAACTCATATCCGAGCGCACGCAGAACTGGGAAGTCAACCGCATCTGTACGATGGACCTCCTGATTATGCAGGTGGCACTGGCTGAGATTACTTCCTTCCCCGATATTCCACTCAACGTCTCCATCAACGAGTATGTGGAGATTGCCAAGGCCTATAGCACTCCGCGCAGCGGCAGTTTCATCAATGGCATGCTCGACAACATAGCCAAGGGGCTCATTGCTGACGGTGTGATTGATAAGAAATAAGAATTAAGAGTTAAGAATTAAGAATTATAATATATATAAATATGAAAGCAATGTTTATTTTACTGCAGGCAGCACAGCCACAAGGTGGCGGCATGTCTTTCCTCATCATGATGGCAGTCATCTTCGCTATCATGTGGTTCTTTATGATTCGTCCTCAGCAGAAGAAGCAGAAGGAGATTCAGAACTTCCGCAACTCCATCACTGTGGGCAGCCAGGTGGTAACGGCTGGCGGACTGTATGGTACGGTGAAGTCCATCGAGGATGCCGACAACACGCTCATGATTGAGGTTGCCCGTGATGTTCGTGTCAAGGTAGACCGCAACTCTGTCTTCGCTACAGCTCCTGTAAGCGACAAGGCATAAGCTGCGCATCGCAACCCCCTTCAGCGCATCGCACTCTTAGGGCATGGATAAGTTCTGGTTTCAAAACTTCTGGAAGAAGTGCTCCGACTTTGTCTTTCAACGTCGTGGGCACGACATCCTCGTGTTCCTCTTCTTCCTTGTCGTCTCGGCCGGCTTCTGGTTGCTGCAGACCCTCGACGAGACCTTCGAGATGGAGGTGGTCGTCCCTGTGGAACTTACCAATGTCCCAGAAGAGGTAGTCATCACGACTCCCTTGCCCAAAGTGATTACCGTGGTGGTCCGAGACAGAGGGTCCATGCTGATTCGCTATTGGCGCGACGACGTCAACCCCTTGCGGTTTTCCTTTGCCGACTACGGCGGTAGTGCGGCCAGTGCCCATGTGCGCATACCCCAGGCCGATGTCCTGAAGATGCTGCAGACCCGACTGGCCGGAAGTTCGAAGGTGCAGACGATACATCCCGATACGTTGGAATATTTCTACAATCACGGCATGAATGCCCTGGTGCCAGTGAAGATAACTGGTGACGTGAAAACCGACTCCCGATTCTATCTCTACGATGTCACCACCGACCCTGTCGAGGTCAATGTCTTTGCTTCGGCTGCCACACTCGACACGCTGACTGCCGTGCAGACCCAGCCCCTCTCCGTGGCCGGGCTCAAGGAGAATGCCACCTTCGAAGTCGGACTTCGCCCCATCCGCGGTGCCAAGATGGAACCCGACCGCGTGAAGGTGACTGCGCGTGTCGACTTCTACATGGAGAATACCATCGAGATACCCATCGTCTCCCTCAACTTCCCCGGCGACCGTGAGTTGCGCACCTTCCCCTCGACGGTGAAGGTGACCTACACCGTGGGCTTCGAGCACAATAAGGAAGTGACGCGCGACAAGTTTGTCTCCGTCATCACCTACGAGGAGATTCTCGACCTCCAGAGACAAGGCGTATCAAAGATACCCATCCGGCTCAAGAGCATACCCGAGGGCGTCAGCAACGTCCACATCGAACCCGCTGAGGTCGACTTCCTGGTAGAAACCTTTTCAGAAGACTGAACTGACGATGGTGAAACTGGGTGTGACGGGAGGTATCGGTAGCGGCAAGTCGTATGTCTGCCGCATCTTGAGCGAGGAGTTAGGTATCCCCGTCTACAACTGCGATATCCATGCCCGCATCATCACGCTCACCGACATCGACGTCATCGAATCGTTGAGCCGGTTGATAGAGTGCGTCTACGACAGCGAAGGCGAACTGGACAAGCAGCGCCTGGCCCAGTACCTCTTTACGTCGGCCGAACATGCCGCACAGGTCAATGGCATCATACATCCGGCCGTCCGTCGCGACCTCCACAAGTGGCTCCGGCACATTGCCGATTCGCCCATCGTGGCCATCGAGAGTGCCATCCTGTACGAGAGCGGATTCCAGGACGAGGTAGACCATGTCCTATTCGTGGATGCACCGCAGGAGATACGCCTCCAGCGTGTTGCCCATCGTGATGCCCTGTCGCCCGACGAGGTGCTCCGCCGCATGCAGAGCCAGCGGCCCGATGAGGCCTCACGGCGTGCCGACTATCGCATCCTGAACGACGGAACCGCCGACCTCCATGCCCAACTGAAACAGATAATATCGAGATTGACAAAATAAATTGTAAATCCTAAATCATTAAAACGTAAATGTTAAAGACTATTCTCGCCATTTCTGGCAAACCCGGGCTCTATCGCCTGGTATCTCGCGGCAATCGCAGCCTCGTCGTTGAGTCGCTCGACGCCGCCAAGAAGCGTCAGCCTGCTTTCGGTACCGACCGCATCATCTCGCTGGCCGACATCGCCATGTACACCGACGACGAAGAGGTGCCCCTGCGCCAGGTGCTCAACAACATCAAGACGAAGCAGGAGGGCAAGGCCGTCACAGACATCGACCTGAAGACAGCCTCCAAGGATCAGCTCTTCCAGTTCATGGCAGACGTGCTGCCCCAGTTCGACCGCGACCGTGTACACACCTCCGACGTCAAGAAACTCATCCAGTGGTACAACATCCTCATCGAGAACGGAGTGACCGACTTCGAAGAGGACCTTCAGGAAACCCCTGGCGACAATATAGACGACCGCAAGTAAAACTCGTGCGACAAAATCCCATAGGCGATGGCAATAGGTAAATGGATAGGAGGCTTCCTCGGGCTGCTCAGTGGCGGTCCGTTGGGCATGCTGGCAGGCATCGTCCTGGGCGCACTGGCTGATTCGGTGTTCGACGAGAGCAACTACTTCCAGCCCGGCGATGCCGGTATGGGAGACGATGCGGCAGATGCAGCCTGGCAAAGGCGTCAGCAGCAGGGCAACCGCAATGGCTTCCTCTTCTCGCTCATGGTGCTCGCGGCACACATCATCCATGCCGACAGTCGCATCATGCACTCCGAGATGGAGTACGTACGTCGCTTCCTGCGCACCAACTTCTCCGCCGATGCCGAGCGCGAGGGCGAAGACATCCTGCTCCGCCTCTTCGACGAGAAGAAGCGCATGGGCCAGACCGAATGGATGCGCCAGATAGTGGCCGTCTGCCAGCAACTGGCCTTTGCCATGCCTACGGAGCAGCGCCTGCAGCTCATTGCCATGCTCTGCGAGATTGCCAAGGCCGATGGCCAGGTGCAATCGGAGGAGCGCGAGGCCCTGCGCCAGATATGCCTGAACATGGGGCTGGACGGTGGCACGGCCGAGCAGATGCTTGGTCTGGGTGGCAAGACGCTCGACGATGCCTATCGCGTGCTGGGACTGCATCCCGATTGCACAGACGACGAGGTGCGCCAGACCTACAAGCGCATGGCTCGCGACAACCATCCCGACCGCGTGGCTTCCCTTGGCGAGGACATTCGTCGCCAGGCCGAGCGTAAGTTCCAGGAGATAGCCGATGCCAAGGACCGCATCTACAAGGCCCGAGGGATGAAGTAGAACATTCCCTTCCTTATATATATTTATAAACGCCCGGCACTGATTCAGTGTCGGGCGTTTTTTTTATGCGCTGCGGCCTAATTCCGATATACGGCATGGAAACCGTAGACGGTGATGCGCAGCACCTGCTTCAACTATGTCCCTTCTGAGGGGGCTACGCGAGGGGTCGAATCAGGCCTGGCGTCGTTGGGGTTTAGACAATACTAAGGTTGGAGCTCAGACAATAGTAAGGTTGGAGCTCAGACAATAGTAAGGTTGGAGGTCAGACAATACGTCGATTGAACCCCGTCCTAT
>CAMOUQ010000110.1 GCA_946626595.1 uncultured Prevotellaceae bacterium
CCCACCAGACTGCTGCCCAATGACGTGGCCAGATTGATGCGCTGGCTTTCGCCGCCCGAGAGCGAATTCGACAATCGGTTCAGCGTCAGATAGCCCAGACCGACATCGAGAAGGAACTGCAGTCGGCTGTTTATCTCTACCAGTATGCGCTGAGCCACCTGCTGTTCATGTTCGCTGAGCGTGATGCTTTCGAACCACCGTTTCAGTTCCGTGATAGGCAAATCCACCAGGTCGATGATGCTGCGTCCGCACACTTTCACGTAGCTGGCTTCGGGGCGGAGTCGCGTTCCGTGACACTTCGGGCACATCGTCTTTCCGCGATATCGGGCCAGCATGACGCGGTTCTGAATCTTGTATTGTCCCTCGCGCAGATATTGGAAGAAGGCGTCGATGGACATCAGTCCCCATTCCTTTTCCTCGGGTCGCAAACTTCGCTGTTCGTCGGTCAGATAGTCGGGGAAGGTGCCGTGCCAGAGCCAGTCCTTCTCCTCGCGGCTGAGCTGGAAGTAGGGTTTGTGGACGGGAAATCCACGTTTGGCATTGAGGCGGATGAACCATTCTTTCCATTCGCTCATCTTCTCGCCGCGCCAGCACATGACCGCGCCCTCATAGACAGACAGTGTCGTGTTCGGCACCACCAGGTGCTCGTCGATGCCTACGATGCGCCCAAAGCCCTCGCACTCAGGGCAGGCCCCGGCTGGGGAGTTGAAGGCAAAGAGTTTGTCGGAAGGTTCCTCGAAGGTGATGCCGTCGGCCTCGAATCTCATGCTGAAGGCATGCAAGATGCCGGCCGGATAGAAGCGTAGCATCATCTCGCCTCCCCCCTCGTAGAAAGCCGTTTCGGCGGAGTCCACCAGGCGGGCTATGACATCCTTCTCGTCGCTCACCGACATGCGGTCGATGACCAGGTGCAATTCATTATTATTCTTCAGTTCGCAATTGAGCAAGTCCTCAATCCGCACAATCTCGCTGTCGACCTCCACACGCACGAATCCAGCCTTCAGTTCCATCTCCAACTGTTCCTTCAGGGTGCGGTCTTCGGGCACGTGCAATGGGCAGAGTACGGCAAACTTGGTGCCACGCCCATACGAAAGCATCGTCTGGATGACGTCCTCCGTCGTGTGTTTCCTCACTTCCTTACCGCTGATGGGCGAGAAGGTGTGTCCCACTCGGGCAAACAGCAGCCGCATGTAGTCGTAGATTTCCGTAGACGTGCCCACCGTCGAACGCGGGTTGCGGCTCGACACCTTTTGCTCTATGGCAATCGAAGGCGGAATGCCCTTGATGTAGTCGCACTCAGGCTTCTGCATACGGCCCAGAAACTGACGGGCGTATGCCGAGAGGCTCTCTACGTATCGACGCTGTCCCTCGGCATACAGTGTATCAAAGGCCAGGCTCGACTTTCCGCTACCGCTCACGCCCGTGATGACCACGAATTTATTGCGGGGAATCTCCAGGTCCACATTCTTCAGGTTGTTCACCCGTGCCCCCTTAACCTTTATGCTTTCTTCCATGTTTCTTGATTTTAGATGCAAAGATACGAATAAATCCTTGCTTATTTTGTGTGTTTATGGAATTTTTTGTACTTTTGTCTTCGTAAAGTAAAAATAAAGTTAAAGAAAGAGCACGTATGACTATGAAAAGGATTGCCTCATTGCTTCTCATTTTCTCGATTTCTCATTTCCTGAACTTCTCCTATGCCCAACTCCAGCCCAAGCGCGAGTTTCGCGGAGCGTGGATTCAGTGTGTCAACAATCAGTGGAACGGCATCGGGCGCGACCGTATGCAGATAACCCTCATCAACCAGCTTGACGAGCTGCAGCGTACGGGCATCAACGCCATCCTCTTCCAGGTGCGTGCCGAGGGCGACGCCCTCTACCAGAGCTACATGGAACCCTGGAGCCGCTTTCTGACCGGTGTGCAGGGCAAGGTGCCCGAACCCTATTGGGACCCTCTGGCCTGGATGGTGGAGCAGTGCCACCAGAGAGGCATGGAACTGCACGCCTGGATCAATCCTTTCCGTGCCAAGACGAAGGGTACGCCCTCGCTCACCAGTGCATACTTTCTGCAGCATCCCGACCGCTTCTTCGAGTACGATGGGCTGTGGCTCTTCGACCCCGGAGTGCCTGAGAATCGCCAGTACATCTGTCAGGTGGTGGCCGACATCGTGCAGCGCTACGACGTCGACGGCATCCACATCGACGACTACTTCTATCCCTATCCCGTTCAGGGACTGGCCATTCCCGATGGCAACACCTATGCCAAGTATGGTCACGGACTGAGCATCGGCGACTGGCGCCGGCAGAATGTCAACCTCTTCATCCGCGACATGTTCCAGACCATCCGCAGCATCAAGCCTTGGGTGAAGTTCGGCGTGGCCCCGTTCGGTATCTATCGCAACATGAGCAGCGACCCCGCGGGCAGCGCCACCAACGGATTGCAGAACTACGACGACCTCTATGCCGACGTCCTCGAATGGATACGTCAGGGATGGGTCGACTACAACATCCCCCAGCTCTACTGGGAGATTGGCAACAAGGCAGCCGACTATGCCACTCTGCTGCGCTGGTGGGATGCCAACGCTGGGCAGCGTCCCCTCTATATCGGTCAGGACGTGGAGCGCACCGTCAAGTTTGCCGACACCACAAACCCCAATTCGCACCAGGTCTTCCAGAAGTACAACATGCAGCGCGCCTATCCCAATGTCCTGGGCAGTTGCCAGTGGTATGCCAAGGCCGTCTGCGACAATCCGGCCAACTACACCACCGTCCTGAAGCAGGCCTATCACCAGTATCCCTCGCTGCAGCCCGAGATGCCCTGGATTGACGCCAAGGCACCCAAGCGTGTGAAGCGCCTGACTCCGGTGTGGACACGCGACGGATACATCCTCTTCTGGACTGCCCCCACAGCCCGTAAGGAGATGGACCGCGCCACCCAGTACGTAGTCTACCGCTTCCAGAAGGCCGAACCCATCGACATCGGCAATCCCAGTCGCATCGTGGCCATTACGCGCGACACCTACTTCCCCCTGCCTTACCTGAACGGCCAGACGGAGTACGTCTATGTCGTAACCGCCCTCGACCGTCTGCAGAACGAATCGCGGCCCGTGAAGAAGACCATCAAACTTTAACCTTTTAACCTTCCTCATGCTCATAAAGCGTTGGCTCTATAATGCGCGGTCCTTTGCTGCGCCCCAGAACCTCATGCCCAGCCTGCTGGCCGTGGTGCTGGCCGTGGGCGTTCCCGGTTTCAATATTTGGTTAGGCCTGTTGGCCGTAGTTGGTGTCTGCATGGTACATCTGGGCGGCAATCTGCTCGACGACTATTTCGACTGGCAAGACGAACTGCTCAGCTACCGCGAAGAACTGCGCCGCGAGGGCGAACAAGCCTTCACGGACAAATATCCCTACCTGCGCGACGGCTCCACCACGGTGCCCCAGTTGCGCCGAGCCATAGCCGTGTTCATAGGCATTGCCCTGCTCTGCGGAGCCATCATCTGGTGGCAGCGCCAGTTCGACTGGTGGATAGTGGGCATCGCCCTGCTCAGTGCCCTGCTCTGCTATTTCTATTCCGCACCGCCCCTGAAGCTCGGTTTCCACGGCCTTGGCGAACTGGTCATCGGCATCTGCTTCGGCCCGTGCCTCGTCTGTGGCGTCTATCAGTCGGCCTGCGGTGCTCTCTACAGCCCCACGGCAGGTTTCGCCTGGCACATCCTGGCCCTGGGTTGCGCCATCGGCCTGTTCGTCACCAACATCCTCTACACCCATTCCTTCGTCGAGCGTCACGTCGATGCCGTCTCGCACAAGAAGACCCTCGCCGTCGTGCTGCGCACCAATGAGGCCGGCCTGGCGGCATACGCCATCTTCCTCTTCGTGCCCTTCCTGCTGGTGCTCCTGTGCGTCTTCACGGGCTACATCCATTGGGCCTACGCCCTGGTGTGCCTGATGCTGCCCCAGAGCGTCTGGCTCATGTGGGCAATGGTGAAGTTTGCCCGAGGCCAGGAGGTGGCCACCGCCCATCCCCATGTCTGGCTCGGCCCGATGGACAACTGGGCACAGGTGGAGGAGGGCAACCGCTACTATCTGCTGCGCTGGTACACGATGCGCAACATCAACACAGGCTTCTGCCTCATACTGGCCGCAGTAAAGCTCACCCTCTATTTCCTCGCCTGATGCTCCGCCGTATTCGCCAATTCTCCTACCTTGCCTGGTGGCAACTGCGAGCCTTCATGGGCCGTCGCGCCCCCCTGCAGTCCGTCATCTTCATCCTCGACCGCTGCAATCTGCGCTGCCGCCACTGCTCGGTCTATGCCATCGCCACACCACGCATCAAGACCCTTGCCCAGATTCGTGAGGAACTGGAATACTGCTACCGCCAAGGCTCGCGCTTCGTCGATTTCGAAGGCGGCGAACTCTACCTCTGGAAGGACGAAACGGAGGAAGGCCGCACCTATCGCATCAACGACGTCGTCGACCTGGCCCACCAGATAGGATTCTGGAGCGTCACCATCACCACCAATGCCCAACTGCCCTTCGAGGGGACCCATGCCGACCAGGTGTGGGTGTCGATGGACGGAGTGGGGGAGTGGCACGACGGCATTCGCGGAAAGGGCACGTTCGAACGCCTCGACCAGAACATCCGCCGATACGGCCAGTGGCGGCAGTCGCAAGGGAGGACCGCGGCCCCCGTGTGCGTCAACATGGTGCTGAACAACGAGAACTATCCCAGTCTGGAGCAGGCTCTGGAGTACGTGCGCCAGAATCCCCATATCGACCAGATATCCGTCAACTTCCACACCCCCTTCAGCGAGACCGAAGGCCTCTTCCTCGACCCCGACATCCGCAACCGGATTATCGACCGGCTCATCGACTACAAGCGACGCGGCTACCCCATCATGAACAGCCGTTCGGGCCTGCGGGCCATGAAGATGCACCAGGGGCGCACCCGCTGCACCGACCGCCACTGTTGGGTCACCAACTTCATCTTTTCCGACGGCAGCCGTTCGCCCAAGTGCATGGGCTACGTCCACGGTGTCTGCGACCGTTGCGGATTCTCCATGGGCGGCGAGATGTACGCCATGCAGCACCTCTGCCCCGACACCCTGCTCAGCGGTCTCAAGCTCCGCACCTGACCCCTTCTCATTCTCTCATTTTCTCATTTTCTCATTCTCTCATTTTCTCATTTTCTCATTCTCTCCTTTTAACCTTTTAACCTTTTAACCCTTTAACCCTTTAACCCTTTAACCATGTCCCGTTCCCTCCTTCTTCCCCTTCTTTTGGCCCTTTGCAGCACCATGGCATTGGCCTCATGCGGCACCGGCGAAGCCGACCCCACCGTTGGCAGCAAGGTGGCCGAGATACAGCGCCGCGACACACTGCTCGTGGGCACCACAGGCGACTACCGACCCCTCTCCTTCCGCGAGCCGGACGGCACCTACTGGGGCTTCGGCATCGAGGTGGCAAGCGAGATAGCCCGCAGTCTGGGTGTCGAGGTCGCCTTCGTCCCGACCTCGTGGCCCACGCTCTCTGCCGACGTGCAGGCCCAGCCCCAGACCTTCGACCTCGCCATTGGGGGCATCACCATCACCCCTGCCCGGCTCCAGACCATGCTCATGAGCGAAGGCTATCTGGCCAACGGGAAGACCATCCTGTGCCGCAGTGCTGAGGCCGCCCGCTACCGCTCCCTGGCCGACATCGACAAACCGGAGGTGCGTGTGATGGTGAATCCCGGAGGGCTGAACGAGAAGTTCGCCAACGACAGCCTCCGCCATGCCACCGTCCTCGTGCATCCACGCAACGAGGAAATCCCCACCCTCGTGGCCGAGGGCCAGGCCGACGTCATGATAACGGAGATAACCGAGGCCCCCTACTATGTGGCCAACGACGCTCGCCTGGCCGCCCCCCTGCTCGACAAGCCCTTCACGCACGGCGAGATAGGCGTGCTCATGCGCCAGGGCCAGGCCGACCTGCTGCAGGTGGTGAACACCGTCCTCCGCCGCATGAAGTCCGACGGCACACTGCGCCGCCTGCATGAGCGCTACGGCCTCGTCTATGCCTATTAAAAAGAGGGGGATTTTCGAACTTGCCCGTGGTACCCCAGACGTGCCGACCATGAAGTCCACGACATTGCCGATGGCAGATACGATGGGCGAATAGAGAAGTTCCAACAAGGGATATCGAGATAGGCAGCTGTTATTTGATAGCAGTCCGATAAATTGGAATTTATGATGGTTCAGAGTTATACCTCCTCTGCCTGCATAGGCT
>CAMOUQ010000111.1 GCA_946626595.1 uncultured Prevotellaceae bacterium
CTCACCACCCTCCGTATCTCTTCCATCGTCCGCTCTTTGGCCTCCTCAGCCGTCATCTCGGGGAACACTTCTGGTTTCACCTCCTTATGGTTCTTTTCGTTAATGCTCTTTTCCATATTTAGAACGATATTTGTAGTTTATTAAATGCGTAGCACATTTAAAATCTTCATGTATGGGAAGGCGAGTCGGGGAGTGTGGTTTATGGACGGACGGAGCGTTTCTTGGTTTTCTTGCCTTTCTGGGTGATGTAGATGCCCTTTTTGTCTACGGGAAGATGGCCGTTGGTGGCGGTTCCCAGCTTGCGGCCGTTCAGGTCATACACCGTCTCCCGGCTGTTGTCATAGGCCTTGATGTCTGCCACGGGTACAGCATCGCCGATAGCGCTCTGGCGGATGACCTCGAACTCGGCCCCCGTGCTCTTGTCGGCATAGACGAGGGCACCGGGAGTCTTTTTGTCAAAGTTCATGTACTCCATTCCGTGTTCGGCACCGCGTAGGCGGATGGTCTCTGTGGGCAACTGCTCGACCAGCATCCAGCAGGCATGGTCGGTGGCACTGAAACTCTCCGTACCGTTGACGTGCCATCCGTTTATCGTCATCTGGCGTACGGGTTGGCGCGTCTTCAGGGTGTAGTAGGCCGTGTACTTGTTGACCTTGCCAAACTGAAACCGATAACTGTAGTCCTCCAGGTTGTTCTCCGTCACTTCGCCCAGTGCAAAGGCATCCTCGGTCTTTCCCTCTACATAGTGGAGATAGAGTCCGGAGGCCTTGTGGCGCAGGTAGTAGTAGTTGCTCGTGGATGTGTTGAAGACGGCAGACGGCAGGTCGGGCCTGCTGGCCTCCTCCTCCGGTATGATGCCCAGTTCGGCCGCCGAGGCATAGCCCTGATTGTCGTGGGTCGACTGCACGATCAGTCGGAAATATCGTCCCACGGGGCGCGAGGGGATGTCTATCTCCTGCACCTCAGAATTGTTTTGCAATGTGCCGTGGGCAACGGGTGCGCCCCACACCGTGGAACTGGTACTGACGTAGAACTCGTATTTGGCAATGCGGCCGTTGCCCATGTCCTCGCGGCCCTGGTAGACAAACTTGGCCACCTTGTAGTACGACTTCATGTCGACTACGATTTCGTGGGGGCATGTGGGCTTCTGGGGGTTGTATTGTGTGTGCCAGATGGTGCTGGGGTTCTCGTCGATGACGTTTTTGGCGGCCTCGTTGCCGCCCTGTTCGCTGCTCACGCTCAGCACGGTCCACTTGCTCTTGTCGACATACATGCCTATCACTTCCTCGTTCACGGGGCTGGGCTGCCGGTTGTCGGCGGTGCTGTAGGCCCGCACGGTGCCGCCCTTAGTCAGCTGGAACGGAGCGGTGTATGTCTTTTCCTCGCCGCCGTCGATGCTGTAGTGTATGGTGGCATCCTTGTCCGTCGTGTTCAGGGTGACAGTGCCCTTGCTGGCGCTAATCTCCACGGGGGAGCACACGGGCGAAGCCACTCTGGCGCGTTCGGCCAACTGCTCGTCGGTCTGTGCTTCGGCAAGGGGAATCATCAGGAACGAGAACAGCGTCTTTGCAGCTCTGATTTTGTACTTATCCAGGACATCGGGACCGCAACTGGCGTTGCCCAGTGCACGCTGGTAGGCATCCAGATTCACCACCGTAGGCTGGCAGAAGGGCACTTCGTTGGGATGCTTCTTGCGGTCGTTGCGGTTGGTGTAGACCTCCTCGGCGCGCCAGTGGCCCGCGCTGGCAGCCATCCGTTCGGGAGCCACGAACAGCATGCCGCGTCCGTCGTCGTTGGTCAGTGCCATCCATCGCACGTCCTCCTTGTTGCCCGTTTCCTGAGGTTTCACGAAGTTGGTCCACTGGGCGTCCACGGTGCTGTGGTAGAGGCCTACGTGGGTGGCATCCATGCGGTCGCGGTAGCTGTCCCATGGGCCACGGCCCAGCCAGCGCATGTTCTCTGTCCCCGAGGGCAGTTCGGTGCGCATGCCTATTCTGGGCAGTTCCACGCCCTTGCAACTTGGGTCGGCATTGATGTTCACAATGACCGTACCGTCGTTCAGTATCAGGAAGTGCTGCTGGACGACGAACTTGGTTTCGCCTCCGCCTTTGTACGTATTGGTGATGTCCAGCGTTATGCTCTTGCCATCCTCGGCCTTATTCACTTCCCACTTGCCGGGGGTAAGCGTCAGGTTGCGCAGTCCCAGGTTGTCGTACGTCTCAGCCTTGCCCGCCTCGTTGTCGGTGGGCACGCGGAAAGCCCTGAACGTCAGTGGGGACGACAGCAGTTGCTTGCCATTCAGCGTATAGTTGTGAAGCTGGCCTTCGCGGAACTGGATGGCGAAATTCGCACCCGAAATCTTCATGTTCGAGGCCGTGCCGGTGGCAGTCAGCTGCTGGTCGCTGGCAGAGGCATAGGGCTTGCGGCCGGAGGCCTGGCGCAGCTGTATGCCCTCCGTGGCCACTTCGAAACCGGCATTGGCCCATTCCGTGTCATACTTCTGCGTAGCCGAGAATCGGATAAAGTATTCTGCCGTGGGCTTCCTGGGGTTGGCCACGATGTTCTTCACCTCGGGGATGGTCACGTCGATGCTCTCGCCGATGCCCAGGCTCACGTCGTTCAGTTTGCCATTGGCCACCTCGATACCGTCTTCTTCTATCGTGTAGGCAATGTTGACGTCGTTCAGCACACGCTGTTGCAGTTTGCTCGTCAGGGTGAAGGTGCCTGTCGCGGCGTTCTTCATCTTGAAGGCCACGGGCTGGTATATCTTCTTCATGTTATAGCTCTTGGAGGTGGGGGCCACGTCGGCCAGTACTACGCCGTTGCAACAGAAGTTGCCGTCGTTGGGATTGTCGCCGTAGTCGCCTCCGTATGCCCAGTATTCACCATTTCGGGGGTTGAGGGTGGAGAGGATGTCCGTCTTCTGTTCGCGTCCCTTGGCTTCGAATGTGAGTTGCCGGCCGCTGGCACTCATCTTCAGTCCCTGGTCCTTCCAGTCCCATACAAATTCGCCGCACAGGGCAGGATACTTCTCGTAGAGTTCAAAGAACTCGCGCTGGTTGCCCATAGAGTTGCCCATGGCATGGGTGTTCTCGCACTGGACGTGGGGGCGTATGCCCGTCTTTCCGTTGTTGTAGTCGTTCAGCCGGTCGCGACCGATGCTCTCCATGTGACCGATGTTGCCGTACATCGTGCTTGTGACCGAACTCCACGTGCTGTTGCCCTCGTAGTGGGTCAGTCGGGTGGGGTCGAGGCGGCCGATGCTGTCCATCACACTGCGGAAGTTGTCGCCGCCGCCACTCTCGTTGCCGGCACTCCAGATAATGATGGCCGGATGGTTGCGGAAGGTCAGGACGTGGCGCACGGAACGCTCCGTCATGGCCGGCCGGAAGGCTTCGATGCTCGACAGGCCCATGTTCCCGTGGCACTCCACGTTGGCCTCCGCCAGCACATAGATGCCCAGGCGGTCGCACAGGTCGTAGAGATAGGGATTGTTGGGATAGTGGCTGGTGCGCACGCCGTTCACATTCAGACGCTTCATTTGCAACAGGTCGGTCTCCATCTCCTCCTTGGTCACGGTGCGACCTCCCTTTTCGCTGAAGTCGTGACGGTCGACGCCATGGAAAATGACGGGATTGCCATTCACCAGTAGGGCACCATCCTTGCGGACACTGACGGTGCGCAGTCCGACCTTCAGTGCGCGTATGTCAGTGGTTGCAGCGCCCTCCTTCAGGGTCAGCACCAAGTCGTAGAGCTTGGGCAGTTCGGCACTCCAGGCCGTGATGCCCGATATCTTGTCGAACGACAGGTCAAGGTCGCCGGTCTTTGTTACGCTCAGGCTCTTCGAGGCCAGCACCTGGGCACCGTCCTTCAGTTCGGCAGTCAGCGTAGTGTTCGTGGGGGCCTTCCCGCCGATGCTCACGGTCAGCTGTGCTGAGGCTTCGGTGTTTTCCGAGCGCAGTTCCGTGGTGCGGAAGAAGAAGTCGTGGATGCGCGTCTTGGGAGCACTCCACAGGAAGACGTCGCGTGTGATGCCGGTCAGTCGCCAATAGTCCTGACACTCCAGGAACGAACCGCTCGTGAATCGGTAGACGCGCACCGATATGTTGTTCACACCCTCGTGGAGCTTGTCCGTGACATTCCATTCGCTGGGCAGGTAGGAATCCTCGGCATAGCCCACGAACAGGCCGTTGACCCATACGTAGTAGCCATGCCCGCAGCCGTTGAAGCGGAGGAAAACGTCGCGCCCGTCCCAATTGTCGGGCAGGGTGAACTCGCGTCGGTACGAGCCCACGGGGTTCTTCTTCTGGTCCCTGTAGGTGAACCAACCGGGGCGGTCGGCCATGACGCTCCACGTCTGGTCGTTGTAGCTGAAGGGGTAGGAGACGTTCACGTACAGCGGTTTGTCCCAGGCCTTGCCGTTTCTCATTCCGTAAACCTGCCAGGCCGAGGGCACCTCTATGTCGTCCCAGGCCGAAGCGTCGAACGAGTCCTTATAGAAGTTGTTGTTTGCCTGTTCCGGTGTGCCCACCCACTTGAACTTCCACGTTCCGTTCAGGCTCAGCACGTAGGGCGAAGCCTCCAGCGCATTGGTGGGTGTGTAGGCCGCAGTGGCTGCAGTGGCATCCGGCACGGGCACGTCCAGCGTGTGCGCCCTCTGGCGGTTCAGACTGTTCACATTCACGTCATCCCATTCTTTCAGGGTCTGTGCTGCAGCCATGTTTGTCAGTGCCGCAGCCAAAAGAAACAAATACGTCCGTTTCATGATTATCAGGTCTTAGGTATTACGTTTTTCAGTGCTAAATTACGAAATATTTTCCTTGCGCGCGTAAATTTCCTTATATAAATACGCGCGAAGATACAAATTTATCTTAACTTTGTAACATAAATCTAAAAATTAACCACGGAATCCATGAAACGCTTCGTCCTTTTTCTCATTTTCTCATGCACTCATTTCCTCGTTCTCCCTTCTTTGGCCCAGTACACACCGACACCTGAGAATCTGCAACGCCGACAGGAGTTTGAAGGCTTCCGCTTCGGCATCTTCCTCCATTGGGGCATCTACAGCACCTTTGCACAAGGGGAATGGTACCTGAACTCGGGCATCAACGGAGGCGAATATATGAAGGCCGCCGACGCTTTCTATCCCCACCGCTTCGATGCCGAGGAGTGGGTCAGTGCCATCAAGGAATCGGGGGCGCGATACATCACCTTCACTTCGCGCCACCACGATGGCTTCTCGATGTGGGACACGCGACATTCCGACTTCAACATCGTACGCGCTACGCCATTCCGCCGCGATGTCCTGCGCGAACTGTCCGATGCCTGCCAGCGCGAGGGCATACGACTGCATCTCTACTACAGCATACTCGACTGGCTGCGGCCCGACTATCCCGTGGGCCGTACGGGACGCAAAACCGGACGGCAGCTGAGGCCCAACTACGACTCCTACTTCCAGTTCATGAAGTATCAGGTGAACGAACTCATCACCCAATATGGCCCCATCGGCGGACTTTGGCTCGATGGCTATTGGGACCACGACGAGGATGCAGCGCCCTTCCAGTGGCGCATGGAGGAGTTTTATCGCTACGTCCACTCTCTGCAGCCCGACCTGCTCATCGGCAACAATCACCATATTGCCCCCTTGGAGGGCGAGGACTTCCAGATGTTCGAGCGCGATTTGCCAGGCGAGAATAAGGCCGGCCTCTCGGGACAGGAAATCAGTAAGTTGCCGCTGGAGATGTGTCAGACAATGAATGGCATGTGGGGATATAAGGTGTCGGACACAAACTATAAGTCTACCGAAGAACTCATAACGTTGCTCGTCCGTGCGGCTGCCAAGGGCAGCAACCTGCTCCTCAATATCGGTCCGCAGCCCAACGGACAACTGCCCCATCAGGCTCTGGAACGTCTGCGTGGAATCGGCCAATGGATGCGTCAGCATGGTAGCGCCATCTACAATACCCGGCGCGGCAGTGTGCCCGAGGCCGACTGGGGCGTATCTACCGAAACCGATAGCCACATCTATCTGCATGTGCTCGACCGCCATGCGCGCTCCGTCGTCATTCCGCTTCAGCGCCGTCCGCGCTCTGCCTCCGTGGCCTCCAACTACGACAGCAGCACTCGGCGCCTGCATCTCACCTTGCCCGAACATAGCGGCGATGTAGACTTCATTATCGCCATCGAGAAATCAACGAAATAAGGGGG
>CAMOUQ010000112.1 GCA_946626595.1 uncultured Prevotellaceae bacterium
CGTGGTCTTGAATAAATCCGTGTAATTAATGTTCAGTGGATTGCGGATTTTCGGCCGTCGCGGATGTAAATCCCCTTCTGCGATGGACGGGAGGAATGCCTTCGTCCCTGGAGGTCGAAGGTCTGGCCGCGCATGCCTTTAGAGGCCGACGACGAGGGTTCCTCGTCCAGGAGAGGGATGCCTGTGGTGTCGTAGCCAATGGCGTGGATACTGAGGTTGCCCAGGACGAAGTCGGCATTACGCTGGGCATCGGGGTAGAAGACGATGACGTAGTCACCCGTAGTGGGAATGTCGAACGTGAAGGTACGGAAGCCGAACTTTGAGAAGCGGTTGGCCGCGTCGCCACCGATGTTGATGGTAGGCGTGAAGGTCTCGGAGGCCAATTCCTGGCCATCGGTGTCCTGGATGGAAATGATGACGGGTGAGAAGTCTGGTTGGTTCCAGTTGCACACCTTGTAGCGAAGCGTATATTGCCCTGCATGAAGGGTTAGCCTGGAACGGGCCGTCTTGGTGCCATATTTGGCCCAGGCGGCCCGTTCTTTGCCTGTATTGTTCTGCACGAGCAGACCATAGTCGAAGGCACGGGTGGCATTGGTGAAGTGGAGCAAACGCGGCCCGGTGGTATAGGTGCCGCTTCCGCCCGCCCGCTTGGCAGAACCGTCAGATACGTACCAGTCCTGGGGCACAACGTCGGCAACCGAGAAGCCCTGGTGGATGGTGTAGGAACTGCGCGAGGCGATGTAGTTGACGCGGCAGGTAGCCTCTGCCTTGCGCCCCTCGGTGTCCTTGACCTCAACGCGCAGGTTGTGCACAGCAGCCGTGGGTTCAGACAATGTGGTCTGGTAGGGCATGGCGGTGCGCGAAGTAAGGAGCACGTTGCCATCGTAGAAGTCCATCTGCTCTATCTTCCCCTTGGCAGCCTTGGCTGTGGCACGGATGGTGATGTCGTCGAACTGTGCCTCGCCCTGTGGTGCCATGTAGAGGTGGGACGTCTCGCCTGCAGGCTGTATGATTTTTACCGTGGGATTGTTGAGTGAGAAGCGCTTACAGAAGTTCCAGATGAGGTGGCGGTTGAGGTCCATGGGCCAGTGTCCGCCGTTGTTGTAGGAGTAGAGCCACACTTCGCCTCCGTTGGGACCGCCGGTCCATTTCTCCAGGTCGCCGTCGTACCAACTGGTGCTGATGGGGCGGTAGTGCTCCGTCTTGCTGTAGTTGGGATGCTTGTCGTGCTTGGCATAGTTCTCGATGTAGTTGTGTATGCCGTATTGTTCGTAGCCGAAAACGTCGTCGCCGTAGGCTATGCACTCCAGCAGGTTGACGGGCTTCTGACAATTGTTCCAGGGCGATTCGGAGAACTGTATGCCGCTGGTGGGTGCAAAGGCTGCAATCTTGTCCTGCATGGCACCAATGCAGTGGTGGATGAGCATGGAACCCATGGAAAAGCCCGACCAGTAGACACGGTCGGTATCGATGTTGTAGCGGGCGGCCATTTCGTCGATGGTCTTGATGACGAAGTTCTGGTCCTTGGTGCCGCCGATGTCCCACGTGTTGCCATCGCTGCGCAGATAGGCGATGACGAACTTGGCCGTGTCTATCATCTCGTACATCTTGTCGGCTCCGTACTGGTACTCAGGGTTCTGGTTCATGCCGTGCGTGACGATGAACAGGGGCGACTTGTCGGGGAATGCATTGGGCGTGAAGACCACCATGTTGCGCTGCTGACCTCCAACGTTGATGTCAATCGACTGCTGCTTGTAGGCCGTCATCTGCATGGCAGTGAGCAGGCACAAAGCGAATGAAAGTAATGAACGTTTCATAACATTTGAATTTTAGGTATGACGCTGTAAAATTACTATTTCTCGCCTTGCCAACCTAATATTCCGTTCACAGATTGCAAGGAATGGGACAAGAACAAAAATATTTGAGCCGACAGGCATCATGCACGTTCCCTCTGGGCACGCTCGATAACCTCCAGGCAGAGGCGTGTGTTGTGGTACGGGCACTTCCAGGGACCGGCCTTGTCTTCCTCGAGGTTCCGTGTGCCGTCAGCCTTTGCGCTCCAGTACCATTCTCCGTGTTCCCAATCAATGAGATGCTCTCGGGTGAAGGTCCAGCAACGGTGAGCTCGTTCGAGGGCTTCTGCGTCGCCGAAGTGCTGCCACTGGTCCACCAGGCCGATGATGCACTCACACTGCACCCACCAGACGAACATGGCATCCTCCGCCGCACCGTCCTCTCCCTTACGACGTTCGTCCAGCAAGGCACCGCTGGGCTGCAGGCCCTCCTCGGCGGCCAGGGCCAGACGGCGCACGAGGGGCATTGTCTGTCTGGTCAATCCCTCGTCGCCCAACACCTCCAGTGCCTCCGTCAGGAGCCATGCGGCCTCGATGTCGTGACCGTAGCTCACGATGTCGCGGCGTCCCCTCCATTGGTCGTCGAAGAAGAGGTCGAGATGACCGTTCTCGGGGTTCTGTATCCGGGTCGTAAAGATGGAGATAAGATTTCTCAGCGAGGCACGCAGTCGCCGTGCATCTTCCTCCGTCCCTATGGCCGTTCTCCCCTGCCCTGCCCCACTGAGACAACGCAACAGGTTGGTATAGGGTTCCAGGATGTGGAGGTGGGTGTTCATCGTCCGACTGCCGTTCTCGTCCTTCTCCGACAGGCGCATGTCGCTGATGGGTTCCCACTGACGGGTCAGGGCCTCGATGTAGCCCCCGGAGACAGGGTCGTAGGCATGGCGCTCCACGTCGTGATACAGGCGCAGGGCCTCCTGAAGAGCCTGTTCGTCGCCCGTGGCACGGTAGAGCTCGGAGAGACCGTAGATGGTGAAACCGATGGCATACGTCTGTTTCTTGGTATCGAGGGGACGTCCCTCGCTGTCGAGCATCCAGTAGACGCCACCCTCCTGGCAGTCGATGAAGTGGTCGAGGATGTAGTTCTTGGCACGCAGGGCCGCCAGGCGGTACTCATCCCTGCCCAGCACACGATAGGCCGCCGCAAAGGCCCACAGGATGCGTGCATTCAGTACGGCCGCCTTGGGGGCATCGGGCCAGAGGCGGTCGCATGCGTCCCTGCGACCGTAGAAGCCGCCATGCTCGTCGTCCACCATCTGCGTCAGCCAGTAGCGGAGGATATTCTCCTCCAGCACCTGGCGCATGTCTTCCTTGAGTGTTTCCATCATTGTCGTTGCAGTTTCAGTTTTTCCTGTATTTCATCCATTCGCTGCGTGGTGAGCGGGTAGAAACGGGCCACCAGGATGGCCAGCAGAGCCACGCCGGCGGGGATGAACGACATCAGATACCACAGTACGCGAATGGCCTCGGCGGGTTGCTCCACGAGGGCCTGGGCAGCCATCTGCTCATCAGTCCGCGGCACGTAGCCACAGGCGCCCAGCAGCCACAGCACGGCGGCACCGCCTATGGCTCCGCCAAACTTCTGGGCCATCGACGAGGAGGAGAAAATGAGTCCCGTGGAGGCCGTCCGGTAGCGCTGTTCGGCATAGTCGGAAACGTCGGCGTACATCGACCAGATGAGGGGCGACATGATGCCCGTGAGCATGGAAATCACCACCTGCATCAGCAGCATCAGCCAAAGGCCCGAAGGCGTGACGGGGAGGAAGAAGAACAGCACGCTGCACACCACCAGACAGGCATTGACGCCCATGAAGGTGGACTTCTTGCCAAACCGCCGGGCCACGGGCACGGTGCAGGCCACACCCACCATGTTGGCCACCTCGCCTACGCTGAGGAACAGACCGGCATAGAAGGGGATGGAAAATTCGAGGGGAAGAGAGAAGGAAAAATGGAGAAAATGAGAGATTGAGAGATTGAGAGACTGAGAAAAGCCAATGACATCGGCAAAATAGTAGGCCACAGTGGCACCGCGGACGGTGCAGAACAGGTTGAAACACAGCGCAGCACCTATCATGAGCCACCAGGGCCGGTTGGCGAGCAGGGCCTTGAAGTCGCGACCGATGGAGACGGTGCTGACGGTCTTCAAGCGCTCACGCGTGAGGGCAAAGCACAACAGGAACAAGACGAAGCAAACCGTGGCTATGACCACCATGGCACTCTGCCAGGCTCCCGTACTGCCCTGCCCCATGCGGCGGAAGATTCCTACCAGGGGCTCCCAGGCTGCCAAGGCGATGAACGAACCACCGTAGGCAAAGAACATGCGGAAGGAGGAGAAGACGGTCTTCTCCTGCGAGTCGTCGGTCATCACGCCTAACATGGCCCCGTAGGGCACATTGATGCCCGTGTAGACGGTCATCATCAGGATGTACGTGGCGTAGGCATAGACCAACTTGGCCGAATATTCCCAGTCCGGCGTCGTGAAGAGCAGGATGCCGGCCACGCTGAACAGCGGTGCCACCAGGAGCAGATAGGGCCGGTACTTGCCCCAGCGCGTCCGCGTGCGGTCGGCCACGACACCCATCATGGGGTCGCTGACGGCATCCCAGATGCGGGTCACCAGCACCAGCAGGGCTGCATCCGTCAGGCGCAGGCCGAAGATGTTGGAATAGAAGAAAGGAAGATAGTAGGAGAATACCTTCCAGAACATCGACGAGGACATGTCGCCCAGGCCGTAGCCGATGCGTTCGCTCAGTTTAGCCATGATTCTTGCGTATAAGTTTCAGGATGCTTTCCACGCTTGCTCCTGTCGTGAGACCGTCGGCAGGGGTGTTCAGGCAGTAGTCCACCAGGCGGTCCACCGACGATTCGGCCACGTGCAGGCGTGTGTCGCTCGAGGCATAGTAGATGAGTACCCGCCCGTCGGGGTCCATCACCCATCCGTTGGAGAAGCAGACGTTCATCACGTCACCGATATATTCCCCTCCCTGCGGAGCCAGGAAGTAGCCGCCCGGCTGGGCAATGACGCGCGTGGGGTCGTCCAGGGCTGTCATGTACATATACAGGACGTAGCGCAGACCGCTGGCCGTGCCTCGCACGCCGTGGGCCAGATGGAGCCATCCCTGGGGCGTCTTCAGCGGGGCAGGGCCTTCGCCGTTCTTCACCTCCATGATGGTGTGGTAGTGACGGGCATTGATGATCTGTTCCTCCTTCACCTCGGCATGCGTGATGTCATCCACCAGGGCCCACCCTATTCCGCCGCCCGAACCGGCGTCGATGAATCCGTCCTGCGGGCGTGTATAAAAGGCGTAGCGCCCGTCCACGAACTCGGGATGCAGCACGACGTTGCGTTGCTGACTGCGCGAAACGAGGTCGGGCAGACGTTCCCACGTCTTGAGGTCCCGGGTGCGGGCTATGCCGGCCGCGGCCGTGGCCGCACTGAGGTCGGCGGGCTGCGAATCGTCGTGCCGCTCCACACAGAAGACGCCGTAGATCCATCCGTCCTCGTGCTGGGTCAGGCGCATGTCATAGACATTGGTGGCCGGAATGGCGGATTCGGGCATCGTGATGGGCTCCGGCCAGAAACGGAAATGGTCCGTTCCGTTCGGACTCTCGGCCACGGCAAAGAACGACTTCCTGTCAGCGCCCTCCACGCGGCACACCACCAGATAGCGCCCGTCCAGCCGGATGGCACCGGCATTCAGCACGGCATTCATCATGATGCGCTCCATCAGGTAGGGGTTGCGCTCATAGTCAAAGTCGTATCGCCACTCCAGGGGCGTGTGCGCTGCCGTCAGTATGGGGTAGCGGTATCGCTCGTAGATTCCGTTTCCGCACTCCTCGGGTTCATTCCTTCGGTTCAACAACTCCTCATGCCGTTCGTGCAACAGCACCATTCTTTCATGATAATCCATAGTTCTCCTCCTTTTTTTTAATGTTTCTGCCGCAAAGTTAAGAAGAATCCTGCATATCTCCTAACACTATTTTAGCAAAATCATGGCCACCGCCCAATACTTACAGGATGCGAGACACCCCGAAAGGAGGGGCTCAAAGGAGAAAAACAAACTTTTTTTGAACTTTTTCGCAAAAACATTTGCAGGAATCAAAAAAACGTCGTATCTTTGCACTCGCAAAACGAAAGAAGATGCGTCCTTAGCTCAGTTGGTAGAGCAATTGACTCTTAATCAATGGGTCCAGGGTTCGAGCCCCTGAGGGCGTACAGAGAAGCCCCTTCGCCACATGGCGAAGGGGCTTCTTCTACGACCTTATACCTTTTCTCTC
>CAMOUQ010000113.1 GCA_946626595.1 uncultured Prevotellaceae bacterium
CTGTGAGAAAGGTCGCTTTCGTAGGAAAGAAATCCCCGAAAACTTTTCCGTATTTCAGCATTATTACTTAAATTTGTATTCGTAAAACCTTAAAACCCTAAATGCTATGGAACAGAATCAACTGAAACTAATCGTATCAAAGTTCGATGTCAAAGGCTCCGTAGAGGAAATCAAACCCCTCGGTGCAGGTCTCATCAACGACACCTACAAGGTGGTTACTGCCGAGTCGACGGAACCCGACTATGTGCTGCAGCGTGTCAACGAAAACGTTTTCCCCGACGTGGACATGGTGATGCGCAACATCGGCGCCGTCACCAGCCACATCCGCCAGAAGCTGGAGGCTGCGGGCGAGGATGACATCGAACGCAAGGTTCTGCGCTTCATCCCGACCAAGGCCGATGGCAAACTGTACGCCGTTGTCGACGGCAAATACTGGCGCCTGATGGTCTTCATCCCCAACGCCATCACCAAGCAGGCCGTCGACCCCGCATCGAGCCGCGATGCCGGTCGCGCTTTCGGGCGCTTCCAGGCCATGTTGGCCGACATCCCCGTGCAGCTGGGCGAGACCATCAAGGACTTCCACAACATGGAGTTCCGCCTGCAGCAGTTGCGCGAGGTCGTAGCCAAGGACCCCGTGGGCCGCGTTTCCGAGCCCAAGGTGCAGCGTATGTTGCAGGAGATTGACGCCCGCGCCTTCGAAATGTGCAAGGCCGAGCGCATGGGCCGCGAGGGCACACTGCCCAAGCGCGTATGCCACTGCGACACGAAGGTCAACAACATGATGTTCAACGACCGCAACGAGGTGCTCTGTGTCATCGACCTCGACACCGTCATGCCCAACTTCATCTTCTCCGACTACGGCGACTTCCTGCGCACAGGTGCCAACTTCGTAGCCGAGGACAATGCCGACATGGCGGCCGTCGGATTCAACATGGAGATCTTCAAGGCCTTCACCGAGGGCTACCTCGAGTCGGCCCGCTCCTTCCTGCTGCCGGTGGAGATAGAGAATCTGCCCTACGCCGCCGCCCTGTTCCCATACATGCAGTGCGTGCGCTTCCTCTGGGACTACCTCTCGGGCGATAAATACTGGAAGTGCCAGTATCCCGAGCACAACTTTGTGCGTGCCAACAACCAGCTGCACCTGTTGTTCTCCGTCGAGAGCCACTATCCCGAGATGCAGGCCTTCATCCGCCAGTGCCTGAACAAGTGACGGCTCACTTCAGCTGCTTCACGGGGAAGGTGAAGTAGGTGTCGGGGAAGGGTTCGTCGCGCAGTGTGAAGTGCCACCATTCGCTGTCCAGGGGCTTGAAGCCTCCGGCCAGCATGGCGCGGCGCAGTATCATGCGGTGCTCAAACTGCTCGGCAGTGATGCTGCGCCCCGTGGGCGACTTGCTGTTGTCGCCCGTGTATTCGCCCGTTTCGGGATTGCCGCAGAAGTCGGGATGGCTCTCGGGACCGAACCAGTCGAAGGTGCCGCCCATGTCCAGTTCCTTCTCTGTGGTCATGTCGAAGAGTGTCAGGTCGACGGTGCTGCCGCGTGTGTGTCCGCTCTTCGCCATGATGTATTCCTGGTCGAAGAGGACGCTCTTGTCGAGGTCGGGATAGAAGTAGGGCTTCATCCTTGTGTCGCTGATGTCCTGCGCCCAGCGCACGAAGTGGTCAACGCCCTTCTGTGGGCGGTAGGCGTCGTATATCTTCAGACGGTAGCCCTGGCGCATGACGTCGTCGCTCACCTTCTTCAGTGCCTCGGCGGCCTTCCGTGTCATGAGGGCCGTGGGTTGCTCGTAGCCGTCGATGCGGCTGCCCACAAAGTTGTAGGTGCCGTAGTAGCGTATCTCCATGATGGCGTCGGGCACCACGTCGGAGAGGGTTACAAACTGGCTGCTGTCTTCGGTCGGACTGACCGTTGCGTTGTCGTTGCTGCAACTGCAGAGCACACTGGCGCCGCAGACGATGGTGAGGATGGCGGCGAGCATCCATTGGCTGAACTTACTCATAATCGGTTGTTTCGATGTTCGTACATATTGTTTTCTGTCTGATTCCGTCGTATGGAGGTGTAAAGGTCGTAAAAAATCGTCAAAGAGCCAAGTGAAAACTGCAAATTTATTTGCGTTTTCACTCACTTAATCGTAACTTTGCACCCGATTTTACCAACCAAGTCAGTTTTTTCAGGGATGGCACAAGAGGAAAGCATGGGCTACAGGCATATATTGCCGATACAGATTCGTTTCAACGACGTGGATAAGTTTGGCCATGTGAACAACACTGTCTTTTTCCAGTTCTACGATACGGCCAAGACCGACTACTTTGCCACGGTTTGCAAGGGTGTCGACTGGGAGCGTGTGGCCATCGTGGTGGTAAAGATAGAGGCGGAGTTCCTCTCGCAAATCAAGGCCGGCGACCACATTGCGGCGCGCACCCGTGTCAGCAAAATCGGCACCAAGAGCTTCCACCTGGAACAGGACCTCATCGACGTCGACTCGCAGGAGGTGAGGTGCAGGTGCCTCTCCATCATGGTGCTCTACGACCTGGTCCACCGCCAGTCCATGCCCTTCCCCGACGCATGGCGTCAGGCCATACGCCAGTACGACGGGCTGGAATAAACTGACGACAATCCCGGAAACCTTAGCGCTTGCCGGCTATCCTATCTGAGCCAGGAACTGGTGCGTGACGCCGAACGAACGGTCGGCCATCTCGTGCCAGAAGTTCTCGTACTGCTGCTGATGTCCGTCGGCACCGGGCGTGTCGCTGATGATGCGGAACGAGACAAAGGGAATGCCGAGCACATGACACACCTGGGCAATGGCGGCGCTCTCCATGTCCACGGCCAGTCCGTCGGGGAAGTCGGCTTTGATGTGCGCCAGTTCGGAGTGCGAGGTGATGAACTGGTCGCCCGTGCAGATGAGTCCCGCATGTATGGGCACGGCCCCCTTGATGGCAAGCGCGGCCTCCACCAGCGACGGAGCTCCCGTATAGTACAGGGGCAAGCCCTGCACCTGGCCCTTCTGGCAGCCCAGGGCCTCGCCGCAATCCACATCGTGGTACACCAGTCGGCTGCTCACCACCACGTCCATCACCGACAGCCGCTCGTCGATGCCTCCGGCACAGCCCGTGGAGATGATGCTCTCCGGAGCGTAGTGCTGAGCCAGGAGGGTGGCCCCCATGGCGGCATTCACCTTGCCGATGCCACACTGCAGCAACACCACATCGTGGTGGCCGATGCGCCCGACCGTAAACTCCAATCCTCCCATCTTTTCCTGGCAAGGATTCTCCATCAGTTTGGCCAGTTGCGCAAATTCCACACTCATGGCCACTATAATTCCTATCTTCATATCTGTAGCATTCTTTTTCGGCTGCAAATATACGCATTATTTGCGCATTATTTTGGAAAAGGAACAAATATTTTGTACATTTGCCCCATAAATCAAACAAACGCAAGCCAAAAATATCATGCACATCGTTGTTGCAGGAAACATAGGAAGCGGAAAAACCACGCTGACAAACCTGTTGGCACGTCACTACGGATGGGAGGCACGGTTCGAGTCGGTCACCTACAATCCGTATCTCGAGGACTACTACCGCAACATACAGCGGTGGGCCTTCAACCTGGAGGTCTACTTCCTGAAGGAACGCTTCAAGGACACTCTGGCCATAGCCAAGAGCGAGAAGACCGTCATTCAGGACCGCAGCATCTTTGAGGGCGTCTACGTCTTTGCCGCCAATAACAAACAGATGGGACAACTCAGCGACCGCGACTACGAGACATACATGGAACTCTTCGAGCAGATGCTGACGCAACTGCGCACGCCCGACCTGATGATATACCTGCGGGCCGACATCTCGCACCTGGTGGAGAACATACAAAAGCGCGGACGCGACTACGAGCAGACCATACAGATAGAATACCTGCAGGGCCTGAACAGACTGTACGAGGAGTTCATCTACGAGAAATATCCCGGCCGCGTGCTCACCATTGAGGTCAACGAACTGGACTACCTTCACCGGCCCGAGGACCTTAAACTCATCATCGACCAGGTGGACCGCCTGCTCTTCGGCCTCTTCCCGCTCGACAACCCTTAACCCCTTAACCTTTTAACCTTTTAACCTTTTAACCTTTAACCCTATTAACCCTCACCATATGCACATCGCAATTGCCGGAAACATCGGCTGTGGCAAGACCACACTCACCAGAATGCTCGCCAAACGATATGGCTGGAAACCACAGTTTGAGCCCGTCGACAACAATCCCTACCTCGAGGACTACTATGCCGACATGCAGCGCTGGTCGTTCAATCTGCAAATCTATTTCCTCAACAAACGCTTCCGCGACGTGGTGGAAATATCAAAGTCGAAGGAATACATCATCCAGGACCGCACCATATTCGAGGACGCACGCATCTTTGCCCCCAATCTCCACAACAAGGGGCTCATGAGCGACCGCGACTTTGCCAACTACACGGAACTGTTCGAACTGATGATGTCGCTGGTCAAACTGCCCGACCTGATGATATACATCCGCTCGTCGATATCGAACCTCGTCGAACAAATCCAGAAGCGGGGACGCACCTACGAGCAGAGCATACAGATCGACTACCTGCAGGGACTCAACGACCTCTACGAGGCCTGGATAAAGACCTACCAGGGACCGCTGCTCATCGTCGACGGCGACACCTGCAAGTTTGGCGACGACCCCAAGGCCTTCCAAAGCATTACCGACAACATCGACGCCAACCTCTACGGCCTCTTCCCTCTGGAGAGCTGACGCTGCATCAGAGCGAAAACAATAATGTTAGTAAAGATTAACACCGCTGCCGTTCAGGGACTTCAGGCCATACCTGTCGTGGCCGAAGTGAATTCGTCGCGCGGCATCAATTTCTACCTTGTCGGACTGCCCGACAATGCCGTCAAGGAAAGTTACCAGCGCATCGTGGCCGCCATACAGAACACCGGCTACCGCTTTCCTGTCAAGAACATCACCGTCAACCTGACACCGGCCGACCTCAAGAAGGAGGGCTCGGCCTACGACCTGCCCATAGCCATTGGCATACTGGCCGTCTCGGACGAGGTCAATCACGACCGTCTCAGCCGGTTCATGATGGTCGGCGAACTCAGTCTCGACGGCTCCCTCCTCCCCATTCGCGGGGCCCTGCCCATAGCCATCATGGCGCGTGAGATGGGCTACGAAGGTCTGATTGTGCCGAAGCAGAACGAACGCGAAGCGGCCGTCGTCAACCGGCTCCACGTCTACGGAGCCCAGAATATGCAGCAGGTGATAGACCTGCTCAACGGGCAGTCGACAGCCATTCAGCCCACAGAGGTCAATACGCGCGAGGAGTTCTATCTGCGTCAGAGCGACTTCGACGTTGACTTTGCCGACGTGCGTGGTCAGCAGGCCGTGAAGCGCGCCATGGAGGTGGCAGCTGCCGGTGGTCACAACCTTATCATGATCGGTCCTCCGGGTTCGGGTAAGTCCATGCTGGCCAAGCGTTTACCCACCATCCTGCCCCCGCTGTCGCTCAGCGAAAGCCTGGAGACGACACAGATACACAGCGTGGCAGGCAAACTCAGCCGCGACACATCGCTCATCGCCCAGCGCCCCTTCCGTTCGCCCCACCACACCATTTCCCAAGTGGCCCTCGTGGGCGGAGGCGTCAATCCCCAGCCCGGCGAAATCAGTCTGGCCCACAATGGGGTCCTGTTCCTCGACGAGTTGCCCGAGTTCTCACGTTCCGTCCTCGAAGTCTTGCGTCAGCCACTCGAGGACCGCGTCATCAACATCTCCCGTGCCAAGTATGCCGTCACCTATCCTGCCTCCTTCATGTTCGTGGCCTCCATGAACCCCTGTCCCTGCGGATACTATGGTGACCCCACGCACACTTGCACCTGCACGCCCGGACGCATTCAGCAATATATGTCGAAAATCTCTGGCCCGCTCCTCGACCGCATCGACATTCAGTGCGAGATTCAGCCTGTGCCCTTTGCCCAACTGAGTCAGATGCAGCCGGGCGAACCGTCGGCCGTCATCCGTGAGCGTGTCATCAAGGCGCGTCAAATCCAGACCGAGCGCTTCAAGTCC
>CAMOUQ010000114.1 GCA_946626595.1 uncultured Prevotellaceae bacterium
CGCGAGGACAACTCGTGGGACATCTGGGGCACGAATGCCGACGACGAACTGGAATAGTTCGTATGTCACACATAAAGAGGAGGCCGTCGGGCCTCCTCTAACTCGCAACTTTTGTATATTTGCATGAGTTGTAATTGTTAGTTTTATAGAGCCGGACTATGAAGTCCGGCTCTATTTATTTGGCATTTCGCCCCCTTTTTTGTATTTTTGACACTTTTCAAAGGTCGAAGACAGCCTTCACCTCGGTAATCGGCTCGCCGCTTGCGTAGCCTGCGGAGCAAGAAATACCCAAAATTATTTGGCATTTCGCTCGGTTTGCACTATCTTTGTCGCCAAAACAGAAAATATGAGTAATCTTGTAGCTATTGTGGGCCGCCCCAATGTGGGGAAGAGCACACTCTTCAACCGACTGACACAGACGCGACACGCCATCGTCAGCGATGAGGCGGGCACTACGCGCGACCGTCAGTATGGCAAGTGCGAATGGACCGGCCGGGAGTTCTCGGTCGTGGACACCGGCGGATGGGTGGTGAACTCGGATGACATCTTCGAGGAGGAAATCCGTAAGCAGGTGACCGTGGCCACGGAGGAAGCCGACGTCATCCTCTTCCTCGTGGACGTGCAGAACGGCATCACCGACCTCGACGCCGAGGTGGCCGGCATCCTGCGACGTACGGAGAAGCCCGTCATCCTGGTGGCCAACAAGGTCGACAACAACGACCAGCAGTACCTGGCCGCCGAGTTCTACGCCCTGGGCCTGGGCGACCCCTGGTGCATTTCTTCCACCTCGGGCTTTGGTACGGGCGACCTGCTCGACCACATCATACAGACCCTGCCCAAACAAATCGAGGAGCAGGCTGAGGCCGACATCCCACGCTTTGCCGTGGTGGGCAGACCCAACGTGGGCAAGTCGTCGCTGGTGAATGCCTTCATCGGCGAGGACCGACACATCGTCACCGACATCGCCGGCACCACACGCGACTCCATCTACACCCGATTCAATAAGTTCGGGCTCGACTTCTTCCTCGTGGACACGGCCGGCATCCGCCGCAAGAACAAGGTGAGCGAGGACCTGGAGTTCTACAGCGTCATGCGCTCGATACGTGCCATCGAGAACTCGGATGTCTGCATCCTGATGATTGATGCCACACGAGGCATCGAGGGCCAGGACATGAACATCTTCCAGCTCATCCAGAAGAACCAGAAGAGCCTCGTCGTGGTGGTGAACAAGTGGGACCTGGTGCCCGACAAGGACCAGAAGGTGATGGACACCTTCATCGATGCCATCCGCAACCGCATGGCTCCCTTCACCGACTTCCCCATCGTCTTCGCCTCGGCCATGACCAAGCAGCGCATCTTCCGCATACTGGAGACGGCCAAGGGCGTCTATGACAACCGCGTCCGGCGCGTGGGCACCACCCGACTGAACGAGGAGATGCTGCCCTTGATTGAGGCCTTCCCGCCACCATCGATGAAGGGCAAGTACATCAAGATTAAGTACTGTATGCAGGTGCCTGAGACGCGCGTGCCCACGTTCGTCTTCTATGCCAACCTGCCCCAGTACGTGCGCGAGCCCTATCGCCGTTTCCTGGAGAACAAAATCCGAGAGCGCTGGGACTTCAGCGGATGTCCGATGAATATATTCATACGGCAGAAGTAAAAGACCCTCCCCCGGCCCCTCCCGTGAAGGGAGGGGAGTAGATAGGGGATGGAGAGGCGAGAATATAAACGAATGAGAACGATAATGGATAAGAAGGATATGAAAGACGGACGCAGATATCAGAAGGCAAAGCAGCGGCTTTACCTTCTCATTTTCTCATTTTCTCATTTTCTCATTCTCTCATTTTCTCCTGTTCTCATTTTCTCATTTTCTCATTTTCTCATTCTCTCTTGTTCGCGCGGCAACGACGACCACCAGGCGGTGAGACAGGCTGCGGAGCAATACTATGGCTACCTGATAGAGGGCGACATCGACAACTACATGCGTGGACTGGCCGACTACGACAGTCTGCCCGAATCGTACCGCGGCGAGTTGCGCGACATGTTCCTGCAGTATGTCGACCGCGAGCGCCAGATGCGTCAGGGCATCGTGTCGGCCGAGGCCGTGCGCGACACACTGGTAGACTCGCTCCATGCCCATGTCTTCCTCAACATCCAGTTCGGCGACAGCACACTCGAGATGGTGAGCCTGCCGCTGGTGCGGACGGACAAGGGATGGCGCATGAAATGAAGATAGTAGAAGATAAAGAGAGATAGAAGAAGATAGGGGAGAAGATAAATTTTTTGGTGAATATTCTTTCGTATTCTAAATAATTGTTGTAACTTTGTGCCGCATTTGCGAAACAGTGCCGACGAGAGGCTGCTGTTCGACAAACAAGTTAAACACAAATTATTAATAACTATGTATTTAGATTCAGCTAAGAAGACAGAGATCTTCGAACAGTTTGGTGGCGGCGCAACCAACACCGGTAGCGCAGAGAGCCAGATTGCATTGTTCACCTTCCGCATCAAGCATCTGACGGAGCACATGAAGCAGAACCGTAAGGACCACAGCACCGAGCGTGCACTGACTGGTCTGGTAGGTAAGCGCCGTTCGCTGCTGAACTATCTGAAGGCTCGCGACATCAATCGCTATCGTGCCATCGTGAAGGCTCTGGGTCTGCGTAAGTAAGAGCGCAGCCAACATTGGAAAAATAAAGCTGCAACCCATCAGTTGCGGCTTTTTTGTTAAATATAAGAGACATGAATTACAAGAAGATTCTGCCCGACGTGCTGATGGTGGCCCTGTTTGCTGTCATCAGCCTGGCGTATTTTTGGAACCCCATCATGGACGGACTGGTGCTGACGGGCACCGACCACGACGCAGCCGTGGGGTCGAATGTGGAACTGAGTGAGTACCGCAAGGCACACAACGGAGAGCGCACCCGCTGGACGAACTCCCTGTTCTCGGGTATGCCTACGTATCAGATGTCGCCGTCGTATGACAGCACCGACACACTGTCCACCATCGAGACGGTGTACCAGTTGGGCCTGCCCACCGTGGCAGGTTATGTGTTCATGATGCTCTTGGGATTCTACATCCTGCTGCGGGCGTTCGATTTCCGCCAGTGGATGGCCGCCCTGGGCGCCATATTGTGGGCCTTCTCGAGTTACTATTTCATCATCATTGCCGCCGGACACATCTGGAAACTCCTGACTCTGTGCTTCATTCCGCCCACCATTGCCGGCATGGTGCTCTGCTATCGCGGCAAGTACCTGTGGGGCATAGTGGTGATGGGCATCTTCACGGGACTGCAGATATTCTCGAACCACATCCAGATGTCCTACTACTTCCTCCCCGTAATGGCACTGATGGCCGTAAGTCCTCTCCTGGCTTCTCCCAAAGCGGAGGAAACGGGTGCTGTGGATTTGCTCCCTGCCACCCATGGCGGAAGCCGTTGGACAGCCTGGCTCAAAGGCACGGCGGCTGCCATCGTCGGTGGTCTGCTGGGCGTGTGCATCAATATCTCCAACCTCTATCATACCTATGAATACAGCAAGGAGACGATGCGCGGAAAGAGCGAACTGACACAGAAGACGAAGGACGCTGCCGACCAGACGAACAGCGGACTGGAACGTTCCTACATCACGGCCTGGAGCTATGGCATCGGCGAGACGTGGACCCTGCTTGTGCCCAACACGAAGGGTGGTGCCTCGGTGCCCCTCAGCCAGAGCAAGACGGCCATGGCGAAGGCCAAGAACGAGTATCGTCCGCTCTATCAGCAACTTGGTCAGTACTGGGGCGAACAGCCGGGTACGAGCGGCCCCGTATATGTGGGCGCCTTCGTGATGTTCCTCTTCGTCTTGGGACTGTTCATCGTGAAAGACCCGATGAAATGGGCCCTTTTGGTGGCTACCATCCTCAGCATACTGTTGTCGTGGGGCAAGAACTTCATGCCCCTGACCGACTTCTTCCTCGACTATGTGCCTATGTACGACAAGTTCCGCACCGTGGCCTCCATACTCGTCATTGCCGAGTTTACCATTCCCCTCCTGGCCATGTTGGCACTCAAGGAGCTGTGCTCTAATTCTTCACGCTCCAATCTTCGCACTCCGCTCCTGGTTTCCCTGGGTCTGACCGCCGGCATCTGTTTCCTCTTCTGGCTCATGCCCGACCTGTTCTTCGGCAGCTATGTCTCTACGGTGGAGGAGCAGGGCATACAGGGCCTTGCCCAGAGTGGGGTGGACCAGAATACCATCAACGACATCCTCACGAACCTCAGCGACATGCGTCGCGCCGTCTTCAAGGCCGATGCCATGCGCTCGCTCATCATCATATTGATAGGTTTCGGCATACTGCTGCTCTATAGGGCACAGAAACTGAAGGAGGTGCCCATGGTGGCCTGCCTCGCACTGCTTTGCCTTGTGGATATGTGGACGGTGAATCGCCGCTACCTCAACAACGACAACTTTGTGCGCCCCCGCACTACGGAACAGGCATTCCCCCTGACCGATGTAGACCAGCGCATCCTGCAAGACACGGGCAAGGACTACCGCGTGCTGAACATGACGGTGAGCACCTTCAACGACAACACTACGTCGTACTATCATAAGTCGATAGGCGGCTACCATGCAGCCAAACTGCGTCGCTATCAGGAACTCATCGAGGCCCATATCCAGGGCGAGATGCAAAACATCTGGTCGATGGTGCCCGAGATGGCAAGTGCCGATTCGCTGCTGCCCGTGCTGAACATGCTGAACATGAAGTACGTGATTCTGCCCCTGAAGGACAATGGCAAGGTGGAGGTGAAGAACCCCGCGGCCAACGGCAATGCATGGTTCGTCAACGAGTTGCGGTATGTGGCCGATGCCGATGCCGAACTGGCAGCCCTGCGTGGCCTCGACACGAAGCATGTGGCAGTGGCCGACAATGCGTTTGAGGCTGTGCTCGGCAAGGCTGGGCGCCACGTGGCAGATTCTACGGCTTCCGTCGTACTGACCAGCTATGAGGCAAACGAGCTGCAATACGATGTGGAGAGTGCCGATGGCGGCGTGCTCGTCTTCAGCGAGATATACTATCCGGGCTGGACGTGCCAGGTGGATGGGCAGGATGTGCCCATCGGCCGTGTCAACTATGTCTTGCGTGCCATCCGCATCGAGGGTGGCAAGCACCACGTCGTGCTCACCTTCAAACCCCGCTCGGAGCGCATCACCGAGACCATCGCCTATTCGGCCCTTGGCCTCCTTGCCCTGCTCTTCGTTGGCTTGATTGCGCGGCAGATTATCGTCGGACGCAGAAAAAAGGAGTAAAGAATTTAAACGAGCTATAAACTTATTTATAAACCTATAAAAGCAACAAAAGCAATGAGAAAATTTGTATTGATGATGCTGGTCCTGGCCAGCATGAGTGTGAACGTAAAGGCTCAGTGGTTCGTAGGCGGAACTGGTGGTATTGGTTACTTCGGCAATGGTTTCGCCCTGGAGGCAGTACCCCAAGCCGGCTATGAGTTTAACCAGCGGTGGGCCGTAGGTCTGGGCCTCGGCGGTGCCATAACCATCAACGAGGGAGCAGGTGGCTATGCTGTCATTGACCCCTTTGTGCGTTTCAACTGTTGGAACAATGGTAAGTTCTTTGTGGACGTACATGCTGAAGCCGACATGCGCTTAAACAGCGATGAACTCGTTTCGAATGTCGGCTTTGTGCCCTCGATTCGCTATGCTTTCTCCGACCACTGGCAGGCTGCCCTTGGCGTGGGCCTTGTCGGTGTCCGTATTGGCTCTGTAGACAGTATGGACCCCTACTTCGGCTTCACGGCAAGAGGTCTGACACTGAACGTCATCTATAAGTTCTGAACTTGACCACGAATTGCACCAATCTTTATAAGTTTTTATTGCTGTCCGCTAAAACTTTTTTCTCGATATAAAAATTAGGCTGAAGCCC
>CAMOUQ010000115.1 GCA_946626595.1 uncultured Prevotellaceae bacterium
TGCGGCATTGGTGTTTGAGACCAACGCGTCTACCAATTCCGCCATCTGGGCTTTTGCGGTTGCAAAGTTAGGGCATTTATGTGAATTGACCAAACTTTTTGCTGATTTTTTGCGTCATGCAAGGATAACCTGCCAGATGCAAGGGGGGATGACGGCACTATTTCTCCACTACGGCACGGAGCAGAATGACGTCCTGGAGGGGACGGTCGGCAGCATTGGTGGCGACGGACTGTATGGCCTTCAGGACCTTCATGCCATCGATGACGTTTCCAAAGACCGTGTAGGTGCCATCCAGGTGTGGCGAACCACCATGCTGCAAGTAGTCTTCCCACATGTCGCGGGTCATCTCGATACCCTTTTCGTCGAGCATACCACGTACCTTGCCCAGCGAGGAGGGTCCCCAAGACTGACCGTAGACGATATAGAACTGCGACCCGGAGGAACGCATCTCGGGATTCACGTCGTCCGGTTCACGGGCTGCCGCCAAGGCTCCGCGCACATGGTAGAGCCAGGGGAGACGGAACTCGGCAGGCAGGGTGTAACCGACACTCCCGTCGCCCAACATGGTATCGCGAGAGGGCGACGACAATGTGCCATCGGCCTGCTTGTGGACACGGGTACTGGGGTCGCCACCCTGAATCATGAAGTCCTTGATGACCCGGTGGAAGAGGGTGCTATCGAGACGTCCCTCGCGGGCCAGACGCAGGAAATTGTCGCGGTGGAGAGGGGTCTCGTCACTCAGTTCTACACGTATGTTGCCCATCGTGGTCTCCAGACGGACTATGGCAGGCTTGTGCCTCTTTGCCTCAGCGCCAAACTGGAAAAGGGCTAAGAAAAGAATCATGAAAATCGTTCGCTGTCTCATAATAATATCGATTTGCGGTACAAAGATACGGAAATATATTTAATACACAAACAAGTTTGGTATTTCGCCCGCTTAATCGTAACTTTGCAGGCAAATAAGACCCAAAGAAAGGAATGAAACAGCCAGAACTGCTACGTTACAATCTCGGCAACGACGTCGTAGCCTTCAGTACCACGCGGAAAGGGGGCTACAGCACGGACACGTATGCCGAATTTAATATCACGCACTATTGCAACGACGACCCAGAGGCCGTGCGGAAGAACCGCGAGGCGCTGTGCCAGCTCCTGGGCATAGGGGACGACTGCCTTATTTTGCCCCGACAAACCCACCAGACGGAGGTGCTGAACATAGACGAGGCATTCCTGTCGCTGTCCACCGAGAGCCGACAGCAGGCGCTGGAGGGCATAGACGCCCTCGTTACAGGCGTCGCAGGGGTGTGCATCGGCGTATCTACCGCCGACTGCATCCCGGTGCTGTTATATGACCGGGAAATGGGCATTACGGCCGCCATACATGCCGGTTGGCGAGGCACGGTGGCCCGCATTGCGGAAAAGGCTGTCGCCAGCATGACGAAATGGTACGGTTCGCACACCCGGAATATCGTGGCCCAGGTGGGTCCCGGCATCAGTCTGGACAGCTTCGAGGTGGGGGAAGAGGTCTACGAGGCCTTCCGAAAGGCGGACTTCGACATGGAACCCATCAGTCGCCGCATGCCTAAGCTAAACGGCGGCACCCCGGAGGACAACCCATGTGACATGCGCTGGCACATCGACCTGCCCGAATGCAACCGCCTGCAGCTCCTCTCCTGTGGCGTGCCTGAGAGGAACATCTTCCGGTCGGGTGTCTGCACCTATCAGCAGCACGAGAGATTCTTCTCCGCACGCCGCATGGGCATCCAATCGGGACGCATATTTACGGGAATCATGATGAAATAGAAAGGCCGGTCAGTCTACGCCGATAATGACGAAATAGAAAGACAGGCCCGGACAGGAGTAAAGGAAATACGGAGGAGCGCGGTTTCAGCGCAATTGCTGGATGCAGCGCAGCGTTTCCTGGCGTGTCTGCATATCCGTTCCGCGCACGGCCCGCCGCACGAATCCCTGCTGGTCCACGACGATGGTCACGGGATAATTGCCGGGCGAAAGCGACTTCTCCCCTACCCCCTGGTTAATCCAGGAAATCATCTGGGTGGCATTGGCCAGAGGAATCCACGTGAAGTGATATTGCTTGGCAAGGCGAACGGTGGTGGCCACGTCGTGCCACGTCACGGAGAAGAATTGCACGTCGGGATACATTTGTTTCCAAATGGCCAGTTCGCCCATCTCGGACAGGGCGTCCGTGCAACCCTGATACCAAAGATAGAAGACCGAAACGTGTCCGTCCAGGTCAAGGTTGGTCCAGACCTTGCCATCCATTCCCATCTCGCGGAACGGGGCCATCAGTTTGCCTACCTCGGGCACATTGCTGCGCACGGCACGGTCGCGGTCGTCGACACGCGTCAGTGCACTGCTGTCGGAAGAGGTCTGCACGGCCTGCTTCTGCGTGCCGCAGCCCATGAGCAGCAGGACAGAGAAGGAAAGGATAAATGCGTTTTTCATAGTCCATTGGGTATTAGTCCGTGCGACAAAGTTAGAAATAAAATCAGATACAAACAAAAAAGCCCCGCAGATTTTGGTCTGCGGGGCTTTTTTTTTGCTTTCTGCGTATGTCAGTCGGCCAACTTTGCACAGATGAACTCGCGGTTCAGTCGGGCGATGTTGGCGATGCTTTCGTTCTTGGGGCATACGGCCTCGCAAGCACGGGTGTTGGTGCAGTTGCCGAAGCCCAGTTCGTCCATCTTGGCCACCATGGCCTTGGCACGGCGGGCAGCCTCTACGCGACCCTGGGGAAGCAGGGCGAGCTGGCTGACCTTAGAGCTGACGAAGAGCATGGCAGAGCCGTTCTTACATGCAGCCACGCAGGCACCGCAACCGATGCACGAAGCGCAGTCCATGGCCTCGTCGGCGTCCTCCTTGGGGATGAGGATGGCATTGGCGTCCTGAGCCTGACCGGTGCGGATGGTGGTGTAGCCGCCAGCCTGCATGATCTTGTCGAAGGCACCACGGTCCACCATGCAGTCCTTGATGACGGGGAAGCCGGCCGAGCGCCAGGGCTCTACGGTGATGACGTCGCCGTCCTTGAAGCGGCGCATGTAGAGCTGGCAGGTGGTGGCACCGCGCTCGGTCTTGCCGTGGGGCGTGCCGTTGATGTAGAGCGAGCACATGCCGCAGATGCCCTCGCGACAGTCGTGGTCGAAGACGAAGGGTTCCTTGCCGGCCTCGATGAGTTCCTCGTTCATGATGTCGAGGGCCTCCAGGAACGAGGTATCGTCGGGCACGTTCTTCAATTCGTGGGTATCGAAGTGGCCCTTATCCTTGGGGCCGTTCTGCTTCCAGAACTTAATCGTTACACTTATATTTTTAGCCATGATCTTTAGTTTTTGTAGTTACGGGTTTGTACCTTGATTGCCTCATACTCCAGGGGCTCCTTGATGAGTTCGGGGTCTTTGTCCTTGCCCTGATACTCCCAGCAGCCAACGTAGAAGAAGTTCTCGTCGTCGCGCTTGGCTTCGCCTTCCTCGGTCTGGTATTCCTCGCGGAAGTGGCCGCCGCAGCTCTCGTTACGCGAGAGGGCATCGTGAGCCACCAGTTCGCCCATCGTGAAGAAGTCGCGCAGGTGGATGGCCTTGTCGAGCTCTACGTTCAGACCCTCCTTAGAGCCGGGCACGAACAGGTTGGTGTCGAACTCCTTCTGCAGATCCTTCATCTTCTGGATGCCGGTCTTCAGGCCTTCGGCCGTGCGGCCCATGCCCACGTACTCCCACATGATGTGGCCGAGTTCCTTGTGGATGGAGTCAACAGAGCGCTTGCCCTTAATGTTCATCAGTCGGTCGATTTCCTTCTCGACGCCCTTCTCTGCCTCGGCAAACTCGGGCAGGTCGGTGCTGACCTTGGGCCAGATGGCCTGGTCGGCCAGATAGTTCTGGATGGTGTAGGGCAGCACGAAGTAGCCGTCGGCCAGGCCCTGCATCAGAGCGCTGGCACCCAGACGGTTGGCACCGTGGTCGGAGAAGTTGCACTCGCCGATGGCAAACAGGCCGGGGATGGAGGTCTGCAGCTCGTAGTCGACCCATACGCCGCCCATCGTGTAGTGGATGGCGGGATAGATCATCATGGGCTTGTAGTACTTCACGCCGTTGATTTCGTTGGCCAGGTCGCCAGGATATACGTCGGTGATCTCCTCGTACATATCGAAGAGGTTGCCGTAGCGCTGCTTCATGGCGTCGAGACCGAGGCGGTTGATGGATTCGGAGAAGTCGAGGAACACGGCCAGGCCGGTGTTGTTGACACCGTAGCCCTTGTCGCAACGTTCCTTGGCGGCACGAGAGGCCACGTCACGCGGAACGAGGTTACCGAAGGCGGGATAGCGGCGCTCCAGATAGTAGTCGCGGTCTTCCTCGGGAATCTCCCAGCCCTGCAGCGTGCCTTCCTGCAGCTTCTTGGCGTCCTCCAGTTTCTTGGGCACCCAGATGCGGCCGTCGTTGCGCAGCGACTCGGACATCAGGGTCAGCTTCGACTGCTTGTCGCCGTGTACGGGGATGCAGGTGGGGTGAATCTGCACGTAAGAGGGGTTGGCCATGTAGGCACCCTTGCGGTAGCACTGAACGGCAGCCGTGCAGTTGCAGCCCATGGCGTTGGTGGAGAGGAAGTAGGTGTTGCCGTAACCGCCGGTGGCGATGACAACGGCATTGGCCGAGAAGCGTTCCAGCTTACCGGTCACGAGGTTCTTGGCGATGATGCCGCGGGCGCGACCGTTGACGATGACCACGTCCTCCATCTCGTAGCGGGTGAAGAGCTTCACCTTGCCGGCCTGCACCTGGCAGGAGAGCGAAGAGTAGGCGCCCAGCAGGAGCTGCTGACCGGTCTGACCCTTGGCATAGAAGGTACGGCTCACCTGTGCGCCACCGAACGAACGGTTGGCCAGCATGCCGCCGTATTCGCGGGCAAAGGGTACGCCCTGAGCCACGCACTGGTCGATGATGTTGTTCGACACCTCGGCCAGACGGTAGACGTTGGCCTCGCGGGCACGATAGTCGCCGCCCTTCACGGTGTCGTAGAACAGACGATAGACGGAGTCGCCGTCGTTCTGATAGTTCTTGGCAGCATTGATACCGCCCTGTGCGGCGATGGAGTGTGCGCGACGGGGCGAGTCCTGGATGCAGAAATTCAGTACATTGAAGCCCATCTCGCCCAGCGATGCAGCGGCCGATGCACCGGCCAGACCTGTGCCGACGACGATGACGTCGAGTTTCAGTTTGTTCTTGGGGTTCACCAGTCGCTGGTGTGCCTTATATTCCTTCCACTTCTCAGGCACTGGACCTGCAGGAATCTTAGAATCTATTACTTTTGCCATAACCTTTATTTACAGTTTAATCATTTACCATTTACCATATTAAGCGCAGCAACTACCGCAGCACAACGAGGGAGCGCAGCCGAAGGCGAAGGCCAGGACTACGACCAGGAACATGAGCATCAACAGGGTGACATAGATGAAGCCGATGCAGCGCCAGCGCTCGAACCATGTCTTACCGCTCCAGCCCAGCGTCTGCATAGCAGACCAGAAGCCGTGGGTGAGGTGGAACCAGATGGCGCAAATCCAGATGACGTAGAGCACCACGAAGACGGGATTCTGGAAGGTCTCCACAATCCAGGCGAAGCCGTCGCTGGGGGAGTGTACCAGCGTCTCACAGTGTATGAGTTCGGCGAACATCATGTTGTACCAGAAGTTGTAGAGGTGCAGCAGCAGGCCCAGCAGGATGATGATGCCCAGCACGAGCATGTTCTGGCTGGCCCACTCCACCTTCTCGGGCTT
>CAMOUQ010000116.1 GCA_946626595.1 uncultured Prevotellaceae bacterium
CCTAGGAAAACCTAGGCATACCTAGGAAGACCTAGGAAATCCTAGGCTATCCTATTATTCATAAGCCTTCGTAATCTCGGCTCCGTCGTAGTAATGACGGAGGATGTCGTCGTAGGGGTGACCCTCCGAGGCCATGACGGCAGCGCCTATCTGGCACAGCCCTACGCCGTGGCCCCAACCGTGGCCGTGGAGCACGAAGCGCTGGGGAATGCTGTCGGCGCTTGCGGCGTCGGCGGGTTCGTAAGTTACGGTGAAGTTCGACGACTTCAGGTGCGTGTTGCTCAGGGTGCGGCGTATCTCCAGTTCCTTGCCAATGGTGAACTCGCCGTTGCGTCCCACGATGCGCAGCCGCACCAGATGTCCGCTGCGTCCGCGTTCCACATCCTCCAGGCGCAGTATGGGGCCGAGGTCGCGTCCCAGGCGCTCGGTGACGAGGTCGTGCAACTCCTTCTGGGTGTAGGCGACGGTCCAGTCGTGGAAGTCGGGCGTCTCCTGGTCGTAGTCGTTGAGCACCGTGGCCAGCAATGCGCTGTCGTGGGTGTCGCAGTAGGGGTCGGCCACGGAGTGGAGATACGTGTGGGGCTTGTCCTCCCAGCAGTTCTCGAAGTCGTTGGTCATGCCGCCGCAGCATTTGCCGAAGCGGGCGTCGCACACCTCTCCCTGGCTGGTCAGCACCTGTCCGCGTGTGGCGTCGATGGCACCTTGCACCTCGCTGCTCACCTGTCGGGTGATGCCCTGGTAGCGCTGGCAATGGTCGTCGGCGCAGACGTCGAAGATGGTGTGCTCCTCCTGGTCGTGCCAGCGGATGAGTTCGGTGTCGGTCTTCTTGAATTGGAAGAAGGCCTGGGCCGGTCCCTTCTGGCGCTTCTCCATCTGTGCCAACAGCCACGAACGGCTGATGACGGCCGCGGCCTTCAGAAACTCAAGCGGGCAGGTGGCCTTCATCTCGCTGCTGATGACGCTGGCCAGATAGGTCTCGACGGGCAATTGGTTGATGGCCACCACCTTGCTCTCGTCCACCACCAACTGCAGCTTGCCGCGGAAGGTCTGGGTCTCCTGCCTTTCCCAGTGGAACTGGCGTCCGATGGTGACGCCGTGGAGACTGAAGGTGCTGTCGTCGCCCTGTGGGCGGAATGTGAGGTCGTGATAGATGTTGCCGTTCCACTTCAGGGCGCCGTCCTCGATGCTCACCTCCTGTTCGCCCGTGATGATGGCGCCCTTGGCACGAAATTCCCCATTTAATCGGAATTTCAGCACTTCGGTGGTCATGATGCCGACCGACACTTCGGGCTCTGTGGACGGTGAGGTGTGGTCGGCGGAGAGTGCGGCCTCCGTATTACTGTTTTCTTCTGGTGAGGTGCTTGTGTAGCCCGACAGGGTTTCTATCACCGGCTGCAGTTCTTCCTCCGTCATGGTCACCTCGCGCAGGATGTCGATGGCCTTTTCGGGCGTCATGCGGCGGAAGTCCTCTTCGCGTGGGGTGATGACGAGGCCGCCCATGTCCAGTGCGCCCGGACTGATGAGTCTCTGCTCTGCCCCCTGGGCGTAGTAGCAGTTGGGGCGGTGCTTCTTGCGCGGGAAGATGAGTGTGACGATTTCGTCGTCGCGGCCGTTGCCCCATTCCTGGTGCCAGGCGATGACGTTCATCCTGGGCTCGGGCGACCCCTCGGGTATGGGCAGTGCCTCGTAGAGCCGCTGGCAGAGGATGCTGTCGGGCTCGGTGGGCAGCGAACGAATGACGAAGACGGGGCAGGCCCATCCGCGCAGCAGGTAGAGTCCGCAGCCGCGTTTGTTGCCGGCCTCCTCCAGTTCGGCTTCCTGTTGGGTGGTGATGGGGTAGAGTTTCTCCAGTTGGGTCTCGTAGTGCTTCCAGTCCCTTTCCAGGGGCAGCAGGCCCCGGTGTCCGGCTTGCAGATGGCAGTGGTCGGGGCACGATGCTCCGCACTCGGGTCCGTTGTAGAAGACGATGTGTCGGGGCATGTTCCAGGCCAGATGGCGCAGGGTGTTGAAGTGGGCAAAGATGGCCTGCGGCTGATGTCGCCGTGTGGGTATGGTCAGGTGCCCGGCCAGGATGGGGTAGGGGTTGAGCAGTATCTCGTAGTGCCGCTCGGTGGGCAGCGAGTGTTGTTCGGCCGGGCGGTTGTGGTTGCAGAGGAAGCAGGGGCGCTCGCTGATGGTGCGGGCGTCGACCTTGGCCCCCGTGCTGACGATGCGTGCCGGGTTCCACTGTATGGTGAGCGACAGGGAGGGGTGGAAGGCGTCCTCGCCCTTTACCTCAAAGTCGCGCGTCTGGACGTTGGCCAGCGCAGCATAGTTCTCTGCGGCCAAGGGCCAGTTGGCTATCTCGGAAGCGTGAAAACGTTCGATTTCATCGGCATCTACGCTGTGCTGCCAGAGTTGGTTCAACTGCTGGCGGGCGCGGATTTCCAGGGTGCGCAGGCTGTCCTTGTAGAGGTTGTTGCGATTGACGGCCTCGGTGGAGAGAGCGGCGTCGCTGTTGCCCTCCCACCGGCGGCAGAGGTACAGCTCGTCGTAGATGCGCCCGATGCGGTAGCGCCGGCTGAGCATCAGTCCCAGGGCATAGTCCTCGCCGTAGCTGGTGTTGGGAATCTGTATCTCGCGCAGGATGGGGGTGAAGAAGGCGCGTGGCGCACCCAGTCCGTTGATGCGCAGGGCATTGTTGCGGCCGTTGGCTTCGGTCCATTCGCGGTGGTCGATGAGTCCGGGCGGCAGGGTCTCGAGCTGGAAGTTGCACATGCGGTACGAACCGATGACCATGGCGGCCCGTTCCTCGTAGAACGTGTCGACGATGCGCTGCAGGGTCTGCGGCGAGGAATAGAGGTCGTCGGAGTCGAGCTGTACGGCAAATCGTCCGCAGCGCGGGTCGTGGATGGCCAGGTTCCAGCATCCGCCTATGCCCAGGTCGTTGCGCTCGGGGATGAGGTGGATGAGCGAAGCGTCGTTCCTGACTAATTGCTCCAGCAATTCCGTGGTTCCGTCGGTGGAGTGGTTGTCGATGACGATGACGTTGAAGGGGAAGGAGGTCTGCTGCCCGAGTGCCGAGCGTACGGCATCCTCTATGGTGCGCACACGGTTGCGGACGGGTATGATGACCGATGCCTCCACGGGCATGGGCTCGCGGTCGAGCACTATCTGGTCGTACTCTCCGGCGGCCATGTAGGCATTGATGTGGCGCAGGTGGCGCGTTACGGCCCGTTCCATCTCCACCTGGCGGGCGCGGTTGCGCGGGTCGACATAGTCGAACTGCTTCTGGCCGCTCAGGCGGGTATCCGTCTCCACCTCGGTGTACAGATACTCGCTGACGTGGAGCGGCAACTGGCTGAGCGAGAGAAACAGTCGCAGATCGTAGAGTCCGGCATGGTGGTAGGGGTGGAGCATCTCCTGCTGGAAGTAAGCCTTCAGTTGCTCCGTGCGGATGAGCAGCACACTGCCCATGGCGAAGTCGTCGCGTACCGACCCCAGCTGGTAGTCGATGAGCGGGCGGCGCTCCTGACGGCCGTCGGGCAGCAGGGTGTAGTGGTCGGCATAGACGAGCGATGCCCCGCTGTCGTCGGCTATGGTCACGAGGCGTGTCAGAGCCTGGTAGCCCAACTGCAGGGGCCACGTCTTGGTGTAGAGCAGGGTGTAGCGTGCCTCTGCCTTTTGGGCGATGTCTTGTAATACGCGGGTGCTGAAGGGAGGTTCCGTCAACTGAAAGATATTGGCCACGTTGTCGTCGGCGCGCAACTGGTCCAGAGTTTCTTTTGCCTGTCCCTCAGTTTCGTAGGGGAGGAAACAATCGATGCTTGCTTTTTTCATGATTTTTCGCTTTATGTGCACAAAGTTACGAAAAAAATGTGTAACTTTGCCATTAGATAATCATATAAATAAGGAATAAGAAAAGAAGAAGATGATAAAGTAGTGAAATAAACCCCACGCATATATGAATACCATGAAATATTTCCTTGCTGTAGACTTGGGCGCAACCAGTGGGCGCACAGTCCTTTCGGCCTTCGACGGCCAGCGCGTAGAGATGCGCGAGTTCACCCGTTTCAAGAATCCCCAGATTCCCATCTCGGGCCACCTCTTCTGGGACCTTCCCCATCTGTATAACGAGATTCTCCTGGCCCTACGGAAGGTGAAGGAGGAGAACATCCGGCTGACCTCGATAGGCATCGACACCTGGGGCTGCGACTTTGCCTTCTTCGGCAAGGACGGCCAGCTGCTGGGCTTGCCCTACTGCTATCGCGACAGCCACACCGACGGGGCCGTGGAGCGCTTCTTTGCCGACCACATGCCGGCCCGCGAACTGTACGAACGCACCGGCATCCAGTTCATGCCCTTCAATTCGCTCTTCCAGTTGGAGACGCTGCAGCGCAACGGCTGCGTGGCCCTGAAGGAGGCCGAGAAGGTGCTGTTCATCCCCGATGCGCTGACCTACATGCTCACGGGCGAGGCCGTATGCGAATACACCGTGCTGAGCACCAGCCAGATGCTGAACCCGAGGACGGGCGACATCGACGAACAGCTGTTGCGTCTGTTGCGACTGAGTCGCAACCAATTCGCCCCCCTGGTGCAGCCCGGACACATGGCCGGCGTGCTGAGCGAACAGGTGCAGGCGGCCACGGGAGTGGGTGCGGTGCCGGTGGTGTGCGTGGGCGGTCACGATACGGCATCGGCAGTGGCAGCCGTTCCGGCCGAGGACGAGGAATATGCCTACCTCTCGTGCGGAACATGGTCGTTGCTGGGCATCGAGAGCCGGCATGCCATCATCACGGACAAGAGTTTCGAATATAACTTCACCAACGAGGGCGGATTGGACGGCACCACGCGCTTCCTGAAGAACATCTGCGGACTGTGGCTCTTCGAGAACTGCCGCAAGGAGTTCCGCGACGTGCCTGCCGACGTGAACGAACTGAACGCCCTGTGCCACACCTCCACCTTCGACGGACTCATTCAGCCCGACGACCCCCTCTTTGCCCATCCCGACAGCATGACGGCGGCCATCCGCGAGTTCTGCCAGCGCACGGGACAGGCCCTGCCCCAGGTGCCAGCCGACTACGTGCGCTGCATCTTCCGTTCGCTGGCTCTGCGCTATCGCCAGGTGCTGGAAATTCTCGATGGAATGGCCGATTTCTCGATTCGTCGGCTCCATGTCATCGGAGGCGGTTCGCTCAACAAACATCTGATGCAGTGGACGGCCGACGCCACAGGACTCAACGTCATTGCCGGTCCGTCGGAAGGCACGGCGCTGGGCAACACACTGGTGCAGGTGAAGGCCGACGGCGGCGTGGCCTCGCTGCCCGAAATGCGGCGCATCGTCACCCGCAGCGTGGAACTGAAGACCTACGAGCCGCACCACACCGCAGCGTGGGACGAGGCCTACAAGCGTTTCCTCGAAATATCGAAATAAAAGTAATAACACTATAACGAACAAGATTATGGCAAAACCTTTAGTTGAAACCAAAGCCCGCGTGGGCGTGTTCTCCATCGCCTTGCAGGCCTATCTCCCACAGTTCCCTCAGCTCGTGCCCGAGTTCGAGGCTCAGTATGCAGCCTTCAAGAAGACGCTGCCCGACAGCATAGAAATCATCGACGGCGGCATGGTCACCACCAAAGAGCAGTCGATGGCAGCTGGCGACAAGTTCCGCGCTACCGACGTTGACCTGGTCATCCTGCAGATGCTCACCTACTGCACCTCTTACAATATGTTGCCCGCCGTGCGCGACCTGGACGTGCCCGTGGTCATCGTGAACGTGCAGAAGAA
>CAMOUQ010000117.1 GCA_946626595.1 uncultured Prevotellaceae bacterium
GCAAGTACCGTAAACTCGGCACCGCTGGCGAAGTCAAGGCCGTTCTGGGCCGACAGGGCGGTGAATCGCAGGTAGCGGGCGCGCTGCGGTTGCTGCAGCATCACCTTATTCTCCTTCTTCGAGTTCGGGAACTCACCCTCGCAGACAGGTGCGCCCCAGGACTTGCCATCCTTCGACAGCGAGATGCTGTACCGCTTGACATCGCCGTTCGGGCCATTCTGGCGGGGCAGATAGGTGAAGCCCTTGATGAGTTTCTCCTCGCCGCAGTCGAAGTCGACGGTATGGGGATACTGCGTCACGGTGACGCCGTAGGCCGTGTGCCAGATGGTCTCGGGGTTGCCGTCCACCATGCGGCTTGCCTCCTCGCCGGGCTCCTCGCTGCTGGCACCGACAACCGTGATGGGCACAACCTCTATGCGGTCGAAGGTGCGGCTGATGCGCACGTTGGGCTGACTGGTGTGCCAAACCGTGATGGTGCCGCCCTCGCGCATGTTGATGGGCTCGCCATGATACTCGTGGGCTTTCTCCTTATTGATGCGGTAACTTACCGATTCGCCGTTGAACTCGTTGTAGACGATGGTGACCTGACCACGATTGTCGCGCATAAGGCCGACGGGCAGGTCGCCGCAGTGCATGACAGGGAAGTTGGCCTTGCCGATGGTGGCCGTATTGGCCGTTGCCGTGGGACGGATGAAGAATCCGAAGCAGTGGGCATCGGCATAGACGCGGTCGGGCTGGAGCGGTCCGCCCTGGCCACAACTGCTGCCACCGAGGGCCGTCACCTTCGTGTCGAGGTGGACGTAGACATGGTCGCTTTCGGGCAGTTCGTGAGGATGCGGAGCGTAGGTCAACTGGAGGTCGCTCCAGGGCAGCACGCTGGTGGACATGGCGCCCGTCAGACTGCCGAACACAAGGCCGCGGCCTGTTTCGTCGGTAAGGCTAAGCCACTGCACGCCCTCGCGGTTGGCCATATCCTGCGGTTTGGGGAAGGCTACGAACTGGTCACGTACCGTCGTTTCATAGACATGCGAGAACATGCCGCTCATGCGGTCGGCATAGTTGTTCTGCGGTCCGCGGCCGAAGTAGCTCATCCGACTGCCCTTGGCCTCGAAGCGCTTGGGCAGACGAAGCATGTAGCCCAGACGGGGCAGGATGGCCTTCGGCTGGTTGCCCGTGATGGCGCTTTGGCATTCGATGGTGCCGTCGGGATAGACGGTCCAGACGATGTTGTTCGTAAAGATAAGGTCGGCAGGCTCACTGCTTTCAGCTATCGAGTAGCGACCGCTGCTGCCGCCCCGTATCTGTCCCTTCGTACCGCGACTCTCCACGGTGTAGTTCACCACCACGGCACCGTCCTTGCGGGTGTAGGCATGGCGGCTCAGCACCTTGTGGCCGAGGTTGTGCAGACCATTCTGATACCACGACTGGTAGTACCAATTGTCGTTATCGACGGGGGCGCGCAGTGCATCCAGCACAGGACCGCAACCCGGTTCTATCTCATCCCGGCCATTATAGTTCAGGCAGTGGATGGTGCCCAAGGTGTCGTCGAACACCACCTTCCATTTCGAAGCGTTGATGGTGGTCAGCTCATCTTTCGTTGTCATGCGGAGCTTTGTGCCTTGCCTCGAAGCCGTATAGATAGGCTTCACGTCGCCGGCTCCCCACAGTTCCACCTGTTCGCTCATCTGCACATAGCCCTTCTTGGCCCAAGGCATATCCTCGCGGAGCAGGAATTCCACGCGCAGACTGTAGCTATGGGCATCGGGGTTCTCGCCGCTCTCGAGGCGAATGGGGACCGTGATGGGCTCCGTCTGACGCGGCTCGATGGGCAACATGCCATGTTCGGATGCGCGGGGAATGGTGCTCCGACCAACGTCGAAACCGTCGCGCACAACCACCACGCTGATGTCCACATAGTCCAGGGAGACGAAATAGTTCTTGTTCGTGACGAGCAGGCGCACCATCTGGTTCTGTCCCATGGTCCACATGCTGTCGAGTTGCACGCCAACGTTCTGGTAGACATGCTTCACGTCGAAGTATTCGGGTTTCGGCTGCAGGTCGGGGAACATGATGCCGTTCATGCAGAACATGCCGTCGTTAGGCTTGTCGCCGTGGTCGCCGCCGTAGCCGAAGTATTTCGTTCCGTCGGGCGTATAGGTGTCGATGGCCTGGTCCACCCAGTCCCAGATGGCACCGCCGCAGATGTAGTTGCTGGTCTCGATGGCCTTCCAGAAGTCGACCAGATTGCCTCCGGCATTGCCCATCGAATGGGCATACTCAGAGATGTGGAAAGGATACTTGGGACCCTTGCCGCCACCGGCTGCGAACTGCACCCAGCCCACCGAAGGATACTGGTTGGAGCCCATGTCGACGATGTCGTTGTTGCGTTCGTACTGCACGGGGCGACTCTTGTCGAAGTCGCGCACGGCCTGATAGGCAGCCCGGAAGTTGTCGCCGGGACCGGCCTCGTTGCCCAGGCTCCAGATGACCACGCTGGGCGCATTGATGTGGCTGTGCACGAGTTCCATGTTGCGGGCCACGTGGGCAGCGCGCCATTCGGCCGGATGCGACAGCGAGGCATCGCCGTAGTAGTATTCGTGGCTCTCGATGTTGGCTTCGTCCTCCAGGTAGATGCCGTACTTGTCGCAGAGGTAGTACCAATAGGGGTCGCACGAATAGTGCGAGTTGCGCACATGGTTGATGTTGCCCTGCTTCATGAGCATCACCTCGCGCAGCATCTGTTCGCGTGTGATGGCATGACCGCGAGAGGGATTGTTCTCGTGGCGGTTCACACCCTTCAGCTTCACGGGCATATTATTAATATAGTAGTAATGCCCGGCCTTGCCGAATTCGTCCTCGTCGGCCGCCGTCTCGCGTATCTCCACCTTGCGTATGCCGAAGTAGGTGCTCACGCGATCCACCACTTCGCCCTTCTTGTTCTTCAGCGTGGCCACCAGCACGTAGCGGTTCGGTTCCTCGGCACTCCAGGGGCGGGCATTGGGAATGTATATCTGCGAATAGGCATTGGCGTTCGGCAGCGAGGCCACCATCGGTTGCGTCTCGTCGGTGTAGAGCTTGACGGGATAGACCTGATAGTCCAAAGTATATTTGTTGCCGGTCTTCACGTCCAGGAACTTCTGCAACTGCTTGATGCTCTTGTTCTCGCGCTGCGGGTTGCGGACGTCGGCCTCCACGTTTACGATGGCCATGCCCTCACCCACATAGGCCGTGCGTACGGCCAGGTCGCGAATCTCCACCTGCGGATTGGCCGTCAGATAGGTGGAACGAAAGATGCCCGGCAGGCGGAACATGTCCTGTGCCTCCAGGAAAGAGCCGTCGGAATTGCGGTAGACCTCCACGGCCACCACGTTATCGCCATAGGGATTCAGGTAGGGGGTAATGTTGAAGCGTGCCGTATTGCGGCTGTTCTTCGAGAAGCCCACATAGTGGCCGTTAATCCATAGATAGAAAAAGGAATCCACGCCGTCGAAGTTGATGAAGACATCGCGCAGGGCCCATTCGGTGGGCACCTGGAAGGTGCGGCGATACGAACCCACCTCGTTGCGATACTTATAGGTTGTCCAGTCGGTAGGCGGTGTGCGCATCACGCCGCCGCGCCAGTCGTCGACGCGCACGCTGTGCTGGAAGATGACCTTCTGGTTGGTGTATATGGGCACGCCGTACTTCATCGTTCCGTCCTTCTGGAGTCCCTGCACGTTCCAGCTTCCGGGCACCTCTATGTTGTCCCAGCCCGAGTCGTCGAAGGTGGTCTGCCAGAACATCGAGTCGCGCTGCGAGGGTTCGGGCACCCAGCGGAACTTCCAGGTCCCGTCCAGGCTGCGATAATAGGTAGAACCCTCGGGCAATACCTTCAGGGCCTCCTCCAGGGTTGCAAAAGAGAACATCCAGGCCCGCGGCTGTTCCTTGTTCAGCGCAAGTCTTCCGGGCGACTGCCATTCGCGGCCGTCAGGAGCAGTCTGCGTGGTGCTGTACTCAAATCCCTCCAGCATCGTTTCCTGTGCTGAAGCCGACAAAGAGAGCCCAAACATAAGGGCCAAAAACAAGGTTTTCTTCATGATATCATACTTATTACGGGCCAAAAATACTAAAAAACATCGATACCTGCAACCCTGAGCTATAAAAAATGGACTTATTGGACCAGTTCTGCGCACAAGCGATCCTGGAAGATGCGGCTCTCCATGACGGGCGAATCCTCGTTGACCACGGCAAAAACCAGCCAACGACCATTTGCCGTCTGTGCATACCCGGCCAACGACGACAGGGCCCGGGTGGTGAGGGTGCCGGTCTTGACAAAGACCTTCTGGCGGAACTTGGGAGCCGACATGCGGCCAAGCAGCGAGCCGTGCCGTTCGGGATGTCCCGGGGTGGCCAGGGCCTCATCGATGAGCACCGGCCACATCTCGCCATGCGCATAGGCATAGCAGAGCAACTGCACGAGGAAATGGGTCGTCAGCCTGTTGTCGGGCGAGAGGCCGCTGCCGTCGTTCACCACGAATCCATCAGCACTGCCCCCCATTTGGCGAGCAATGATTTGGGCTTGGGCCAAAAGCCAGCGGTCGCCGCTCAGGTTCAGTCCGAACTGCCGGTTCTTCACCGATTCGATGTGACCACACAGTGCATCGGCCTTGATGTTGCTGCTGTGGATGAGCATGGGGGCGAGCACATCGGCCAGCGGAGTCTCGTGGCGGTAGATGAGCGTTACGGGGCGGGTGTCAGTCCGAGGAGCGGCCTCGGCAAACCCATCGCCCGTCCACGTTATGCCCTTGGCCGCCAACAGATAGCGGAGGTCTTGCTCCACACGCTGTCGCCCCTTGAGCAAGATAGGGAGCCGGTTGTAGGGGATGTCCCAGACGGCAGCCGTCGGGTGTGCCCGCAGGGTATCGGAGCGCATGAGGTCGAGCACGATGTCGCCCTCGATGCTCCGGATGCCGTGCTGACGGATGGCATCGACCAACGGTTCGAGCGACTCCAGCATGGGGTCGTCATCCAGTTGCAGAACGATGTCGCCGCGAAATACGGAACCACTTTGTTCGCCTCGGCCGACGACCTGAGTGACATAGGCATGATGGCGGCCCAGCAGGTTCAGGGCCGTCGTGGCCGTGAGCAGTTTCATGCACGAGGCCGGAGCCACCAGGCGGTCGGCATGGCGGCTGTAGACCGTGGCACCGGTCCGCAGGTCGCAGACTTCCAGGGCTATGGTGGCGGTGTCGATGCGCAGGGGCTGATGCATCAGTCCGTCGATGCGCTCGCCCAAGTCGGCCAGCTGGGCAGAATCGCGAGACATGCGGAGAGGGTCAGACAGAGCGGACGGACCAGGTTGACCCGTCAGACTCGAATACCTCACATACCTCGTCAGGAAATATCCCAGACCGAACAAAATGGGTAAGGCGAGGATGACGGCACACCCTCGCCTTACACTTTTCTTCAATCTTCTTTTGCTCTTTTTCTTTGCCATTCCACCTTTGCCCTGAGAAACACTTCGGCACGGGCTCCGAGGCCCGGAAAACATTCATTTCTGCCAATAACGGGTGCAAAGGTAATAATTTCGTTGAAATTGGAAAAATAAAATTTGCTTTTTCGCTCGATTTGCACTATCTTTGCAGGCGAAAACGAATGTGGACAGATTTGGGCTGCTTGCAACCACAATAAAAAATGCTAAAACGACGAC
>CAMOUQ010000118.1 GCA_946626595.1 uncultured Prevotellaceae bacterium
TTCGGCCTTTATCTATCACATCTATCACACCATCTATCATTGCGCGAATGCCGATAAACAGGGGCTTAGTGACAGATGTGATAGATGTGATAGATGTTTTTCACTCTATCAAGTTTTTCAGCCCCGTCGGTAAGGACACGCTGAGAGGCATCAGAAACGGCCACCGCCGCCAGGACCGCCACCTGGGCCTCCGCCACCGCGATTGCCACCGCCGCCGTTGCGGCCACCACCATTGCGGCCACCCCCTTCGCCACCTTGGTTACCCCTACCCTCCCTTTCGGGACGGCTACCTTCGGGACGCTCGCGCATGCCTTCGCCTTCGGTGTTCCGTTCCCGCATCCGTCCCTGTCCGCGGCCGCCAAACTTGCCGAAGCGGAATTCGGCGGTGAAGAGGACGTACGAGTTGACGGCTTCGTGGCGCGAATCGGTACGCGCCGTAGCCGAAATGTTGCGGTTGATGTTGTCGCGTTGGCGCAGCAGGTCGTAGGCACGGACGCTGAGGGTCAGGTTCTTCTGCCGGAGCAGTCGCTGGCTGATGCTGGCGTTCCAGATGACCTTGTTGGTGTTCATCGATGCATCGGCATATCCGCGCCGGCTCTGCTCGGAGATGTCCGTCCAGATGCTCATACCCCAGGGGAACTGCAGGTTCAGTGAACCACCGTACGAGAAGTTGTAGGTGTCGAGGTTCGATGCCGAAGAGTTGGTCGAACGACTGTGGTTGTAGCCTATGTTGCCGTTGGTGCTGACCTCCAGGTTGTACATGCTCTCCCAGTCGCGGCGGTACGACAGTCGCAGGCTCTGGCGGATGTTCTTGCCTCGGGTGCGGTTCCTCACGGTCTCCTGCGTCTTGCTCTGATAGACGTAGGAAACGGCATTCGTCATCGACCCGTTGGTGTTGGCATTGATGCGCCAATACTTCTCGGGGCCCATTGCCGTATTGAAGTTGAACGAGGCCGAAGTGTTCCAGTTGCCGTTGATGTTCACGGGCTTCGATATGCGTCCGCCGGTGACGTCGTTATATTCGGTGCGGTTGGTGGTGGAATTCTGCGTCGTACGGAACTGTCCGTTGATGGAGAACGAGCGTTGTTTTTCGTTGACCGAACGGTTGTAGTTGGCCGACATGTTGTGGGTGAACGAGGGCTTCAGTTCGGGGTTTCCGAGGCGTATGTTCAGGGGGTCGGCGTTCGAGAGCGTATCGGGTATGAGGTCGGTGATGCCAGGCTGGCCGGTGTTGCCGTTGTAGCGGAAGTCCAGTTGTTCGGTACGACTGAACATGTAGCGGAAGTTGATGGTCGGCGAGGCATTGAAGACGGAGCGGCGCACATCGTAGTGCTTCGTTCCTTTGGTGTAGTCGACGCGGTTGACCTGCGGCTGCAGGTTGGCACCGACGGTCAGGCGGTAGAGCGTACGGTTCATGCGCAACTGCAGACGGATGTCGTGGTTCTGGTAGACATTGGTGGTGTAGTTGCACTGGTCGATGTCGGGTGCGGCCAGGTAGGTCCACTGCCGATAGTTGTCGATGCCTATATGATGTAAGGTATAGGGATTAAAGAGATTGCCGTCGGCATCTGTCATGTAGTCGAAGATACTGCTCACGTTGCGGTCGCGGTCGCTGAAGCGATAGTTGTACTGGTAGGACATCTGCAGGAACATCTGCCGCCCGATGGGTTCGATGTAGGTCAGGCGCGTCGATACGTTGCGGTTCTTCGACGGGGCCTCGTTGTACTGAATCTTGTGGTACACCGAGTCCTCGCCGCCGACAGCCAGCAGCTGGTAGTAGTCGGTCTGACTGTAGTTTTGTCCCTCACTCTGCGACTTGCCCCAACTGGCATCGGCATTCACCGTCACGTTGCGCCCAGGCTTGGCCAGTCGGCGGTTGGCCTGCACAGATACGCTTCCGTTCAGGTTGTGCGAACTGCTGTGGTTGGCCCCCATGCGGTGGTTCACGCCGATGGAGTCGCTCAGCAGGCGGTAGTCGCGCAGTGGGTCGGTGCTCAGCTGATAGGGGTCGGCGTTGAAGGCTGCGCTTTCGTTCTGCGAACTGCTGCCCGACTGTCCCCACGAGAGATTGGGCCTCAGCATGATGTTCGTCATCGAGTCGGGGCGCCACTCTACGCGATAGTTGAACGAAAGGCCCTTGTTGTCGTTCGAGTTGCGGTTCCACGAGTTGCTGTAGGCAGCATTGCGGTTCTCGAAGCTCTGCGAGTTGTTCCATGACTGGCTGCCTCCCTGCGAGAAGTTCGTATTGATGCTTCCGTTCAGTTCCAACAGCGGGTCCCTACGGCTCCGCGCCCCGTCCTGACTGCCCTTGACGACATAGTTCATTGTGGCTCCGCCCGACTGGTTGTCGGTCATGCCATTGCCGTTGGTGTTGTTGGCATTGCCGTAGAACGAGAACTTCTGGTCGCCTATGAAGCGGTTCACCATCAGTCGGCCGGTGTATCGGTCATGTGTTCCGTATCCGCCGCTGATGTTGCCAAACCATCCGCGCTTGCGATTCTTCTTGATGCTCAGGTCCAGCACGGTGCGCTCGTTACCGTCGTCCACACCAGTTACACGGGCAAAGTCGCTCTTTCGCTCGTAGGCCTTCACTTTGTCCACGATTTCGGCAGGCAGGTTCTTCAGTATGACGTTGCCGTCGGTGCCATAGAATTCCTTACCATCCACCAGGAACTGCTCTATACGCTTGCCGTTCCAGGTGTACGAGCCGTCGTCGTTGACCACGATGCCCGGCAGTTTCTTCACCAGTTCCTCCACCAGTGCACCGTCCTGCAGCTTGAAGGCGTCGGCATTGTACATCACGGTGTCGTCCACCACCGTCATCTCGGCCAGCTTGCCCTCCACGACGGCCTCGGCCATGACCTTGGCATCCTCGCGCATCAGGATGTCCTGCACACGGAAGTTGCCAGACCGGTTGGGGAGGGTCACCGCAAAGCGCTGCTCCTTGTATCCGATGAACGATACGCTCAGCGTGTACTTCCCCGGCACGATGTTGGGCATCGTGAACATACCGTTCTTCTGCACTAGCACGCCAACCACCTGGGTACTGTCGCGAAAGAGCCTGACCTGTGCTCCCTCCAGTGGGTCGTAAGTCTGATTTTCACGCACCACACCCCTGACGGTCAGTCGTGGTTCCTGCTGAGCCCTCTGTACCGTCTGTGCAGAAAGCAACAGGGGGAATATATATAAAAGGATAAAAAACAAGCGTCTCATGTCTGAATAGACACAAGACGCTCATATTAGTTTAATTACTCACTGGTATTTCCTAAAACTCACAATTCTTAGGAGTGCGGGGGAAGGGGATGACGTCGCGAATGTTCTGCATACCTGTCACGAAGAGTATCAGGCGCTCGAAGCCCAGGCCGAAGCCTGCGTGGGGACACGAGCCCCAGCGGCGGGTGTCGAGATACCATTCCAGCTTCTCGGTCTCCATGCCGCGGCGGTTGATTTCGGCCATCAGTTTGTCGTAACTCTCCTCACGCACCGAACCACCGATGATTTCACCGATCTGGGGGAACAGCACGTCGGTGCCCTGCATCGTCTTGCCGTCCTCGTTCAGCTTCATGTAGAAGGCCTTGATTTCCTTCGGATAGTCGGTCATGATGACGGGCTTGCGGAAGTGCTCTTCCACCAGGTAGCGCTCATGCTCCGAGGCCAGGTCGTCGCCCCACTGGCAGGGGAACTCAAACTTCTTGCCGTTACGGATGGCTTCCTGCAGGATTTCGATACCTTCGGTGTAGGGCAGACGCACGAACGTCTCCTTCAGCACACCTTCCAGGCGCTCGATGAGGGTCTTGTCGACCATCTTGTTCAGGAACTCGAGGTCGTCGCGACAGTTGTCCAAGGCCCAGCGTACGCAGTACTTGATGAAGTCCTCTTCCAGGTCCATCAGGTCCTGTTTGTCGTAGAAAGCCATCTCGGGCTCTATCATCCAGAACTCGGCCAGGTGGCGAGGCGTGTTGGAGTTTTCGGCGCGGAACGTCGGACCGAAGGTATAGATCTGGCCCAGTGCCGTAGCACCCAGTTCGCCCTCCAGCTGTCCGCTCACCGTCAGGGCCACCTGCTGGCCGAAGAAGTCGTCGCTGTAGTCTATCTTGCCCTGTTCGTCCTTCTTGAGGTCGTACAGGTTCTTCGTAGTCACCTGGAACATGTTGCCGGCTCCCTCGCAGTCCGAGGCCGTGATGAGCGGCGTGTGGAAGTAGTAGAACCCATGCTCGTGGAAATAGGTATGGATGGCCATGGCCATGTTGTGGCGAATGCGCAGGATGGCACCGAAGGTGTTCGTCCTGGGACGCATGTGGGCCACGGTGCGCAGGTATTCCCACGAGGCACCCTTCTTCTGCAGGGGATAGGTGTTGTCGCATGCGCCCAGCACCTCTATCTCCTTGGCCTGCACCTCGCTGGCCTGACCAGCGGCGGGGCTCTCTACGAGTGTGCCCACGACACGGAGGCAGGCACCCGTGGTAATTAACTTGACGGTGTCTTCGGGGAATTTCTCATCCTCGCCGACTATCTGCACGTTCTTAATCGTACTTCCGTCGTTCAGAGCGATGAAGAAGATGCCCTTCGAGCCACGCTTGGAGCGCACCCATCCCATCACTGTTATCTCGCTGCCGAAGTCTGTCCGCTTCAGCGCGTCAATGACTTTTGTTCGCTTCATTTCAACTTTCAATTTTCAGCTTTCAACTTACTCAAACATTCCCGTATACAGCATGTTCACCTCGGCCTCGGTCAGGAAGCGCCAGTCGCCGCGGCGTACGTTCTTCTTTGTCAGACCGGCAAAGTATACACGGTCCAACTTCACCACCCTGTAGCCCAGGTGCTCGAAGATGCGGCGCACGATGCGGTTGCGGCCCGAGTGAATCTCTATGCCCACCTGCTTCTTGTCCTTCTCGTCGGCGTACTCTATGGCGTCGGCCTTCACAGGGCCGTCCTCCAGTTCGATGCCGTCGAGAATGCGGTGCATGTCCTCCACGCTCACGTTCTTGTCGAGATGAACATGGTAGACCTTCTTCTTCAGATACTTGGGATGGGTGAGCTTGCTGGCCAGTTCGCCATCGTTGGTGAGCAGCAGCACGCCCGTAGTATTGCGGTCCAGACGGCCCACGGGATAGATGCGCTCGCGGCAGCAACCCTTCACCAGGTCCATCACCGTCTTGCGGTTCTGGGGGTCGTCGCTCGTCGTCACGGTGTCCTTGGGCTTGTTCAGCAGCACGTAAACCTTGCGTTCGGGTGTGATGAGCTGGTCGTGGAAGAGCACAGAGTCGGTGCGCATCACCTTCGTGCCCAGTTCCGTCACCACCTGTCCGTTCACACGTACCACACCGGCCTGGATGAAGTCGTCGGCCTCGCGACGGCTGCAAACACCGGAGTTGGCCAGGAACTTGTTCAGACGGATGGGTTCATTGGGGTCGTAGTGCTTCTCCTTGTACTCAATCTGCTTCTTCATGCTGTACTTGGCATGCGGATTGTAGTCGGCCGTACGCTGACGGTAGCCGCCACGCTGCTGGCCGTAACCGCCCTCGCGACGCTGATAGCCGCCCTCGCGACGCTGACCATAGCCACCGCCCTGATAGCCGCCTTCGCGATGGGGACGCTGCTGACCATATCCGCCTTCGCGCTGGTAACCGCCCTCGCGATGGTAGGAACGTTGCTGAC
>CAMOUQ010000119.1 GCA_946626595.1 uncultured Prevotellaceae bacterium
TTCGCCAGTATCGCCAGCAGGTGGTCCCAGACCATCTGCACGGTGGAAATGAGCAGTTTCTCGTCGGGAGAGTGTACGCCACGCAAGGTGGGACCGAAGCTGACCATGTCGAGATGCGGGTACTTCTCGCTGAAGAGGCCGCACTCCAGTCCGGCATGTATGCCACACACGACGGGGTCCTTGCCAAAGAGACGCTTGTATTCGGCCACGGCAACCTTCAAGAGGTGACTGTCGGGATTGGGTTTCCAACCGGGATAGCCCTCACCCGTCTCCGTCTCGGCACCAGCCAGTTGGAACACGGCCTCGAAGGCATTGGCCACATTGTGACGGGCACTGAGCAGACTGCTGCGCTGACTGCTGTTGACCTCGATGGTCCGCCGCTCGGGCACCATGTGGATGCTGGCCAGATTGGTACTGGTCTCCACGAGGGCGATGTCCTGCGACATGGCGAAGACGCCGTTGGTGACACCCTGGATGGCATAGATCAGCTGATGGCTCGTGGTGCGGTCTACCACCGTAGGCATGGCGTCGGCCGTCTCCAAAAGGAACTCCACGGTGGGCTCCGTCACACGGTACTCTTCCTCGACGTCGGCGGCATAGAGGTTCCAGTCGACGCGGATGGTCTCCTTCATCGAGACGGGAATGGCGATGGTGGCACGTGCCTCGCGGGGAATGGCGTTGTGCAATCCTCCAGCCTGTACGTCGGCTATCAGGATGGGCATCTTCTTCAGTTCCTGATACAGGAAGCGGAAGAGCAGTTTGTTGGCATTGGCACGCTTTTTGTCGATATCGTCACCGGAGTGACCGCCCGTCAGGCCCTTCACGCAAAGGCTGACGAAGAACTGGCCCTGCGGCGTGGGCTTCTCCTCGTAGTGGAAGGTGGCCGTAGTGCGACAACCGCCGGCACAGGAGACAAAGATTTCGCCCTCGTCCTCCGAGTCGAGGTTGATGAGGTACTGGCCCGTCATGAAGTCGTCCTTCATGCCCTCGGCACCGGTCAGGCCGGTCTCCTCGTCGCGGGTGAAGACGCACTCCAGCGGACCATGCTTCAGACTGTTGTCGGCCAGAATGGCCATCTCCATGGCCACGCCAATGCCATCGTCGGCTCCCAGGGTGGTACCCTTGGCCCGCATCCATTCGCCATCGACGTAGGTCTCGATGGCATCGCGGTCGAAGTCGAACTCGCGGTCGGCATTCTTCTCGCACACCATATCCATGTGGCTCTGCAGGATGACGGTGGGCTTGCCCTCCATCCCCGGCGTAGCGGGTTTGCGTATGATGACATTGCCCACCTCGTCGCGACGAGTCTCCAGGCCCAACTTCTGCCCATACTGGAGCAGGAAGTCTATCATCCGTTCCTCGCGCTTGGAGGGGCGAGGCACCTTGTTCACTTGTGCAAAGCACTCAAACACACTCTGGGGTTTCAGCATTGTTTCGCTCATAATATCAGTTTTTTCGGTTTATATAGTTCGTCGTACAAAGTTACAAAATACAACTCATATATTATAACGCGCAAGGGACAAATTTCGTATGCATGGCCCAAGAATAATCTTCTCCGTTAAAAAAACATAATTTCTTGCTTCTCGCACTCTCATTTTCTCATTTTCTCATTTTCTATTCGTACCTTTGCAGTCGATATGGTGAAATTGATGCTCATAGTATTGGCCATTGTCGCCGCCAGCATGTTGCTGCTGACGGTGAACATCTGGTTGCGCGGCGGCGAGTTCCGCAGCCAGCACATCGGCCAGAGCAAGGAGATGCGCCGCAGGGGCATACACTGCGTGCAGAGCATGGACCGGATGGAACGGAAGAAGAAGAGAATGAGAAAATGAGAGAATGAGAGATTGAGAAAATGAGAAATTAAAAACTAAAAATTCAATATGAAGAAAATCTACTTTCTGGCCCTGACTATGGGGCTGATGGGAATGACAAGTTGTGGCAACAAGGCAGAACAGGCCGAAGAACCTGCTGCACAGCCCCAGGAGGAACAGGGCATGAAGATTGCCTACGTGGAAATTGACACGCTGATGCAGAAATATCAGTTCTGCATCGACTACAACGAACTGGCCAGCATCGAGGGCGAGAACATACAGCGCACACTCACCGGCAAGCAGCGCACCCTGGAACAGCATGCCGCTGCCATGCAGAAGAAGTATGAGTCGAATGGATTCACCAGCCAGGAGGAACTGACCCGTGCACAGCAGTCGCTGCAGGCCGAACAGCAGGCCCTGCAGGAACTCTCGGAGCGTCTGCAGGCGTCATTCATGGAGGAACAAGCCAAGTATAACGACGAAATGCGCGACTCCGTACAGAAGTTCCTGAAGATGTACAACAAGACGAAGAAGTACGACTTCATCATGGCCAAGGCCGGCGACAACATGCTCCTGGCCAACCCCAAATACGACATCACCAACGAGGTCCTGAAGGGTCTGAACAAGCGCTACAAGGTGAAGCCCGAAGTGGCTGAAAAGCTGAAGAAGAACGAAAAGAAGTCGGAAGAGAAGAAGAAGTAAGTACAATCGATTTGATAAAAAAAAATAAGGGGGCTATGGCGAGATGAATCGCCATAGCCCCCTTGTTTTTGTTATGCTGTTGATAAAAAAGATGTCTTTTTCAGTTGCCGCTGAATTAAACCTCTGCTAACCTCTTCGTTTTTGAAAAAAAATTGTATCTTTGTGGCGTAAACGCCGATGAAACAGAAAAATTCAATAAACCGAATAACAATATTAATGGAAATGAAGACGAAGTGGGCGAAGGTTGGCATTTACCTGGTTTGTGCCACGATACTTCTCGCGGCATGTACCAAGGAGGGTGATACCATCTACACGCCCGACCCCGCCGACCTGGCCAGTACAGCACCGTTGGTAACGGTCGTCTACGACCCCAATGCGCTTGGCGACAGAGGCTACAACGACCTGATATATCAGGGTGTGGAGAATGCCGCGCGCCAATACGGGCTACGCACCTTGCAGCTTTCCCCTGCAACGGTAGAAGAGGGCCAGGCCTATATCCAGATGATGATTCAAGCCATGATAGAGCCAGAGGACACCATCCGACGTCTGCTCATTGTGGCTGCTGTGGGTTACGACGACTTTTTGCGCCAACACAACAACCGGCTGGAGGCCAACCCTTATGCCGACCTGCTTTACGGTGAGACTGAGACACCCCTTGCGGGCAAAGGCTCTTCTTTCTATATGGAGTACTATGGCGCCATGTATGAGGCGGGAGCCATCACGCCGGTGGAGGCAACCGATGTGTTGCTGGTAGGGGCAAACCCCTTGGCCAAGACGGTCGCCGAGGCCGTGGAGGCCTACACCGAGGGCTTCCAGGACAGTCCGATTGCTCCTAGCGACCAGCAAGAAAAGAAACTGGTCACCGCCTGGCTGTCGCAAGAAGTGTCGGGCGGCTTCACCACTTCCGACAGCACTGCCATCCAACTGCTGGCCAACCAGGAATGGAATGGCGACCGCCATCTCCTGGTTCCCGTCTGCGGCGGTTCGGGCGCTAACTTCCGCCGTCTCATCGAAATGTTCGACATTTATGATTTCATGGGTATCGACTGCGAGGCAGTGTCTGCCCATTGCAATTTCTCCGTAGTCAAACGTATAGACCGAGCTGTCCATCATTGCATCGAGCAGTGGCTCTCGCCCGCAGGCATGCCCAAGCACCAGACGTTTGGACTGGCCGACGACTATACCGGGGTTGTCATTCATCCCTATACCAATGACAGCAAGAACCGGTTTAAGAATCTGCTGAGCGATGAACTACACCAGCGTATTCATGAGGAAGCAATCAGAAAGGAAGAACTTAAAATGAAGAATGATGAGTAACGTATTTGCTGCAGCCATAGAAATGCTATCGAAGAGCACCAGATTGAAGAACTGGGGCATGTTGCTTTGTGCAGCATTTGTCTTTCTCCACTCTTCGCTGCTCACTTCCTGCCGCCAGGAAGAGCAGACCGTCGAGATTGTGCCTGCCCGCCACTGGGTGGATAAGACCGTGGCCGTGGTGGCTCCTTTGGGAGATGCCGCCACGAAAAACCGTCTGGAACGCACAGCTGAGTGGTTCATTGAGAACTTCCACGAGGCACAGAAGCATGACACCCTTGCCATCCGCTTTCATATAGAATGGCATGACGAGCTCGGGGAAGATCTCACTACCCTCAGCACGGCTTTGGCCGGACGCGACGATATTGTAGGCATTATCGGTCCGTTCATAAACAAGAACGTAGAGACTTTTGCCTCTGCCTGCAAAAAGACGCAGAAACCACTCATCGCCCCGACAGTAACCTGCGAGGACATCATCCGCCGCTATGCCGTCACCACCAGCGGCCTCAGCACCAACGAAAAGCCCTTCTTGTGGTCGCTCACCACTTCTGATGTACAGCTGACAAGCCTGCTAATGAGCGACTACGCGGCCATCTGCCAGTCATACACCACTGAACAACCCAACGCCATTGTCTTTGCCCTCGACGGCATCTACGGCAAGACCTTCAGCGACTGGACCCCCTTCTTTGCCCAGGACTATGGAATAGAACTGCTGGAGAACCAGACCTTCACGTCGGCCAACGATATCTATACGCATATGGAAGAGATGAGCGACGAGTCGGAAGTGGGAGATGCCTTCGATCTCACCTCTGCCTCATTCATTGCAGTGGAAAGCACCCAGATGCTGTACGAAATTGCCAAAGTACGCCGCCAACTCATCATCGAATATTACGGCACACCGATGTTTGCCTCAGACGACCCCTTCGCAGAGGAGAACGATGCCTATTGGCAACTGCTCATCAGCATCTATCGCACCTATTTCGCCTTCTCAGGGCTTAGCGAGGAGAGCCTGTCAGCCCTTGGACCTGACGGAGCCAGGATGCTGCAGGGCTATCAGGGTTTCTCGCCCTACGCCGACCCTTCCACCGGCTTCGAACTGAGCTATGAGGGACGATTCGGCGTGCTGCCCACCTTTGCCGAATGCAAGTTCTACGACGCGCTGATGCTGGCTGCCTTTGCGGCCTGCTATGTAGAGCATCAGCCCAAGGAGGAAGACGCCAATGCCCAGTTCAACCATGCTGTCGTCACCATCACCAATACGGCCAACGACTCCATGGGTGGCTCGGCATGGAACGTCACACCCATGCAGGTCTATCTCTCGGCTATGGAGAATGGGCAGCTGTACTATTTCGTAGGAGCTTCGGGCGAAATCAGCTTCGACCAAGACACCTACACCGCAGCCACAACCACCACCTATGTCCATTGGCAGATTATGGACGGACAGATACTCCACCGCAGCTACTTTGGCAGCAAGGGTGGCGGTCGCACCACGGATGCCAGCGCTGCATGGCTTTACCTCTACAATGAGAAGCGCGCCAGCGACGACTTCATGCAACAGGTCGGCGAAGGCAGCGACCAGCACTTCAACTATCCTGCGCTCACGGGCCAGTATGCCGTACTGGTGCAGGGTTCCGAGGGATTTGCCAACTATCGCCACCAGGCCGACGTGCTCAGCATCTACCAGTCGCTGCGTCGAGGTGGATACCCCGACGACCATATCATCCTCATCCTCGACAAGAAGATGGCCAGCGACC
>CAMOUQ010000120.1 GCA_946626595.1 uncultured Prevotellaceae bacterium
TAGGTTCGGGTATCTTTAGGGGTAGGAGCCTGAGATTTCGGAACGCCGGCCAGTTGCAAAATTACGGGCAAAACATCGGTTTTGCAACTGTCTGGGAGGGTTTTAGGGGCCAAATCAGCCGATTTGCAGCCCATTTTTCAGCAAATCGGCTGCATGGTAACATATTAAGACAATGTGCGTTAGATATGTCTATCAGCCCATTCAGCCGATTTTTCGCATTTTTAAAATTTCCATATAAGCGACGAGCCGTTGGAGGCCAAAGCTTACGAGGTTTCGCAGCAAGACGCATATATTATCGGACTATTCGTGGTGACCTTCGATGATATTCCTCATCAGCCCCTCGTATTTCGCCCGTTTGACGGCCGAACCACGGAAGAGTTCGCGATACTGCTCGACGGTCAGGTGGCGCCAATCGGCGGGCGTCATGGCCAGCAACTCGGGCGACGGACGGAATTCGGAAATGGGCGTGGCCAAGGGATGATAATGCGGACAGACGCGCAGGCAGCGGTCGCAACCGTAGAAGCATTCCGAAAGATGGCGCCCCACCCCTTCGGGCAGCGGGCCGCGATGCTCTATGGTGAGGTACGACAGGCAACGGCGCGCGTCCAGTCCGTCCTCGGTGAGGGCACCCGTGGGACAGGCATCGAGGCAGCGTCGGCATGCTTTACACCATTGAAAATTGAGAATTGAAAATTGAGAATTACCATTCACGCCTATGGGAGTGTCATAGGAATCCGCCTCGGCAGTAAGCAGTATCTCGGCCAGGAAGAAGGCACTGCCCTCGCCCGGAATCACCAACTGCCTGTTGCGCCCTATCCATCCCAAACCGCAGCGCCAGGCCCAATACCGCTCCATGACGGGAGCCGTATCGACACAAATGCGAAAAGCCCCACCCTGCTCCGCCCTCAAAAGGACGGAGCAGAGCAGGGCTTGGCATTTCTGGCGCAGGACATCGTGATAGTCGCGGCCCTGTGCATAGAGGGCCAGAGCGGGCTGCACGGGGCCATCGCCCGGATTGTAGCTCATGGCCAGGGAGACGACCGTGCGGGCACCTGGCAACAAGAGTCGAGGGTCGCGGCGCAGTTCGAGATGATTCTCCAGATACTGCATGTCGCCATGACACCCCTTGCGCAGCCATTGCTCGTACTCGTCCATAACGTCGGCGGGCACGGGCTCGGCCGGTGCAAAACCTATATGCGAGAAGCCGAGACGCAGGGCCTCACTCTTCAATTCGTCGGAACTCATAGCCTTGGTCCTTGAGCCATTGAAGAGCATCGGGCAGTATCTCGTGGAGTTTGTCGATGCTCTTCAGCGAATCGTGGAAGGTGATGATGGAACCCGGCCGGGCGTAGCGCTTGACATTGGCCAGCACATCCTGGGCTGTGAGCTTGCGGCTGTAGTCGCGAGTCACGAGGTCCCACATGACCACCTTATAACCAAAGATGCGCATGGTGCGGTATTGCGGAATGCGCATCCAGCCATGGGGCGGACGGAAGAGCCGCGGATGGCCGAGCACGTTGCCAGCCTTGTGGACGTTGTAGAGATACTTCCAACTGCTCCAGCGCAGGCCGCCGATGTGGTTGTAGGTGTGATTGCCGATGGCATGGCCCCGGCGGCGCACTTCCTCCAGGAGCTCGGGATAGCGATGGGCATTGTCGCCCACCATGAAGAAGGTGGCCTTGGCACCGAAGCGGTCGAGCACATCGAGCACGAAGGGCGTGGCCTCGGGTATGGGCCCGTCGTCGAAGGTCAGATAGACAGCACGCTCGCGATGGTCCATCCGCCACAAAGCGTGGGGATAGAGCCATCGGAGGAAACGCGCGGGTTGTTCAATCAGCATTACTTATCGGTAATGTATGTCAAACCGGTATAGTACTTCTGAAGCATCTGTTCGTAGCGGTCGGCCTGCTTAGAGCCAGCGGCATGGAGCAGTTCGGTAGCCTCTTGCAGCATCAGGAAGTTGGAACGGATGTCGTAGCTCGACGACTTGGCATAACGGGCCGACTGCATGAAGTACCAGTCGAGATACTCGCACGAGGTCTGGGCCACGTACTGGGCTATCTCCTCGCCCTTCTTGTTCTTGCCCAGGGTTATCCAGATGCGGGCAATGTCGAGCGAACCGCCCTGCCAGCCATGGGGCACTGCCGAAGCGGGGATGGCCTTCTCGGCCTTCTCCATCAGCTTCAGGGCCTTGTCGGTCTTGCCTTCGCGCAAGAGCTGCAAGCCGGCCTGTGCAAAGATGCGACGATGGGTGTAGCACATGCGCAGGACGGTCTCGTCGAGATACAGTCCCGGTGTGTCGAGTCCGCCGTAGCGGAACTTGTTCATCAGGTTGTCGTACATCTTCTCGGCATCCACGTTGTGGCCGCTCTTCTGCGTGTCGAAGGGAGTGATGCGGTCGGCCAGGCCCTCGCGAACGAAGTTCTTGCCCAGGTCGCCATAGTTGCTCTGTCCGACGGTGATGGCCACGTAGAGAGGACGTTCCCAGTTAGAACGGGCCAGCATCTCGTACATCATCAGTTCACTCTTATATACGGTGCCGCGTCCCTTCAGGGAAAGGTGCATGACATCGGGGATGGAATCGTCGGCCATCATCATGCCCGAGCGGCGCACGGCCTCCTTGTCGATGGTGACGACGATGGAGTCGGTGGGTATAATCTGCAGTTCGGGATTGTCGTTCAGTATCCAGCGGTCGATGATGTTGCGCAGCTCGTAGGGATTCTCGCCAAGGGCCTCCTTCATGGCCTCTGGGTCGTCCTTGTAGTACTCCATCACCTGCTGGATGGCATCGGGATAGACACGGATGCCCTCGCGTGTGCCGGCTACGTACTGTATGCGCTTCCACGAGATGGGCAGCGAGGGACTGTCGTAGGCCGGACGGCGCATCTGGTCGATGTACCAGTCGGTCTGCAGGTACGAAAGATTGCAGACACGGGCGTCGGTGCGGAACCCTTCGGTCTCCTGGGCGTACCAGAGGGGGAAGGTGTCGTTGTCGCCATTGGTGAAGATGATGGGATTGTTCTCTGCCTGCAGGGTTTCCAGATAGTTGTGACCAAAGTCGCGGCAGGTGTAGCGGCCGGAGCGGTCGTGGTCGTCCCACGTCTGGCTGGCCATCTGCACGGGCACCAGTATGCACAGACTGGCTATGAGTGCCGTGAGGGTTTCCTGCTTCAAGACGCGATTCAGGTAGTCGGCCAGGGCTGCAACGCCCAGACCCACCCAAATGGCAAAGGCATAGAACGAACCGGCGTAGGCATAGTCGCGCTCGCGCGGCTGCATAGGCGTCTGATTAAGGTAGACAACGATGGCTATACCCGTCATGAAGAACAGGAAGAAGACTACCCAGAACTGCTTGACGCCGTCGGACAGACCGTCGTTGTTCTTATAGACTTGCCAGAAGAGGCCAAGCAGGCCCAGCAACAGCGGCAGGGCGTAGAAGACATTGCGGCCCTTATTCTCGCGCAGTTCGGTGGGCAATTTGCTCTGGTCGCCCAGTCGCCAGTTGTCGAACCATGTGATACCCGTTATCCAGTTGCCATGCTCCAGTTCGCCATTGCCCTGGATGTCGTTCTGACGACCGGCGAAGTTCCACATAAAGTAGCGCCAGTACATGAAGTTCATCTGATAGGACAGGAAGAAATAGAGGTTCTCGGCCATCGTGGGCATCTTGATTTGCTGCGTACGGCCTGCCACGTCGGCCTCGACGATGCGGCCCTTCACGCCTCCCATCCAGTCCTCGTAGGCCTGCTTATGCTCTGGGCGGTCGCTGTACATACGGGGGAAGAACATGTTCTGTCCGTACTTATAATCCAGGTTATAGCGCAACAGTTCGTAGCGGTCGGGTTCGTCGGGCGAAGCCTTCTCCTTACGCTGGTAGACCGGCGACTTCTTGGTGGACTCGGGCACCCAATAGTCGCCCTCCACCTTCATCTTCACCTGCGAGTTGTAGGCAGGTCCGTAGAGCAAGGGGCGGTCGCCGTATTGCTCGCGGCTGAGGTAGGAGCCCAGGGTGAAGATGTCCTCGGGTGAGTTCTGGTCCATGGGCGTATTGGCCGTAGAGCGGATGACGATGACGGCATACGAAGAGTAGCCGACCATGATCATGAGCATGCACAGGAGCGACGTGTTCATGAGGCGGGCACTGACCAGATACTTCTCTTCCTGCTTGTAGTTGAGGGCAAAGACGAGTGCTGCCAGGGCGATGACGCCGATGAAGAGGCTGCTCCAGCCATAACCGTAGAAGGGTATGCCGAGGAGACCTACGCTGAGCACATAGGAGATGACCATGCGCAGGCGGTTGGGCACGTCGCGATGAGTCTCGCGGATGGCCCACAGCACGGCCGTGATGACTACCAGGATGTAGACAATCAGGCCCGTATTGAAGGGCATGCTGAGGGTGTTGACGAAGAAGAGTTCGAACCAGCCGCCCACCTTCACGATGCCCGGCACAATGCCATAGAGCACTACGGCTATCAAGGCAAAAGAGCACATGAGGGCAATGAGCGAGCCCTTGAGGTTGGCATTCGGGAACTTACGATAGTAGAACACCAGCACGATGGCGGGCAAGCAGAGCAGGTTCAGAAGGTGAACGCCGATGGAAAGGCCCGTCAGATAGGCTATGAGCACCAGCCAACGGTCGCTGTGAGGCTCGTCGGCGTGGTCCTCCCACTTCAGCATCAGCCAGAAGACCAGTGCCGTGAACAGACTACTGTAAGCATATACCTCGCCCTCCACTGCCGAGAACCAGAAGGTGTCGGAGAAGGTGTACACCAATGCTCCGACCAGACCGCTGGCCTCAACGGTGATGAGCTGGCCCAACGTAGACACCTGCCCGTTGGTGCCAACGAGTTTGCGCGTCAGGTGGGTGATGCTCCAGAAGAGGAACAGGATGCACAACGCACTGAACAGTGCCGACATCATGTTGACCATGTAGGCCACCTTCGTGGGGTCGCTGGTCAGTTGGGTAAAGAGATTACCCGTCAGCATGAAGAAAGGTGCGCCTGGTGGGTGACCGACTTCCAGTTTATAGGCTGTGGTGATGAACTCGGGGCAGTCCCAGAAGCTCGCAGTGGGCTCGATGGTACTGCAATAGACAAATGCCGCAACAAGGAAGGTGACCCATCCCAGCGCATTGTCTATCAGTCTAAAATGCTTCATATCTTAACAATTTTACGCAATACGTTTGCAAAGATACGAATAAAATGGGGATTAGGGATTAGGGATTAGGGATTATTTTGTAACTTTGTGGCGAAATTAAAGATAATTAACCTCGAAAAACGTATGAGACACCAGTTACGTAGTGCTGTTTGCACTGAAGGAAGAAGAATGGCAGGGGCACGTGCCCTGTGGGTGGCCAATGGCATGAAACGTGAACAATTTGGCAAGCCGATTATCGCAATTGTCAATTCATTCACCCAATTTGTTCCCGGACATACCCATCTGCACGAGATAGGCCAGATAGTGAAGCAGGAGATTGAACAGCTCGGCTGCTATGCCGCAGAGTTCAACACCATTGCCATCGACGACGGCATCGCCATGGG
>CAMOUQ010000121.1 GCA_946626595.1 uncultured Prevotellaceae bacterium
TCCGCTTAATCGCGGTAGGATAAAAATTTTCTGTGATATCTGTGTTTTCTGTGTGAGATAAAACAGGGGGGCGCGTCTGGTGCGCCTCCCATCCCCGTACAACCTCAATGGTATGTACTAGTTTTTTAAATTTTTGTTTTGTTGTGATGTTTCGCTGCGAAGCGAGCCATCATGTAAGGTTTATCAAAGCCGCCGTCCGTGAGGATAGCGGCTTTTTGTTGCAAGGTTGCAATAAGATGTATTAAACCAAGAAACCTCGGGAAATGCTTCGGGAAGTGAGAATCTTTTCGTAACTTTGTTGCCAAAGTAGAATTGTAAGGAAATGGAATATATGTCACAGGAGGGCTACGACCGTCTCGTAGCCGAACTGAAGGAACTGGAGAACGTGGAACTGCCGCGCGTAAGGGAGGCCATTGCCGAGGCACGCGACAAGGGTGACCTGAGCGAGAACTTCGAATACCACGCTGCCAAGCGCGAACAGGCACGACTGCTGGGGCGCATACGGTTCAAACAGCGCGTGCTGGAGTTTGCCCGCGTGGTGGACATGAAACGACTGGGCGGCGACGCCATCGGACTGCTGAGCCGGGTGGAGATGACGAACCTCGACAACGGCCAGCGCATGACCTACACCATCGCCAGTCCGCACGAGGCCAACCTGAGGGAGGCAAAGATTTCCATCAAGTCGCCCGTGGCACAGGCCCTGCTGGGCAAGCGCGTGGGCGATGTGGTGGAGGTGAAGGTGCCTGCCGGCGTGCAGCGTCTGCGGATAGAGAGCATCTCGCTGTAGAAAGGATATTACTGCAGCGTGGCCACGACGTATTCCGACTGGGTGCCTATCCGGTAGCGACCGCCCCAGATGCCAAGGCCGGAGGAGACGTAGTACTGCGTGCCGCTGCGGCGATGGCTGCCCCACGAACATTCGTACATGCGGTCGGTAATCCACGACAGGGGCCAGACCTGGCCGCGGTGGGTGTGACCGCTCAACTGGAAGTCGACGCCTGCCCGTTCGGCTTCCTCCAGATTGTAGGGCTGGTGGTCGAGAACTATCGACAGGGGCCGATGGGCTGCCTCATGGGTTTCGGGCATCAACTGCGACAGGGGCTTGCGGCGGCGATTCGTGCGGTCGTCGCGACCGACAATAAGAAGAGCGGAATCGACGGCCACGGCCTCGTCTATCAGCAGGCGGATGCCGGCGTCGTGGTAGAACCGACGGGCCTGCGGACAGCCGCTGTAGTATTCGTGATTGCCCAGGCAGGCATAGACGGGAGCCTGCAGCCGACGGAACTCGGCAGCCATGCCTTCCGCCAGAAGGGGACGCACGCTGACGTCGATGATGTCTCCGGCGATGAGGATGAGGTCGGGGTGCTCGGCATTCATCATGTCTACCCAGCGAGCCAGTTCGCGGCGGTCGTTGTGGTAGCCCAGATGGAGGTCGGAGGCCATGAGGATGCGGTAGGGCCTTGGCAGAGGTCGGGCAAAGGTGAGGTCGAGTGCGACGCGCTGCTTGTGGCGATAGTGGACGTAGCCATAGGCGAAAAGCCCCACCATGGCGAGCAGCAGGCAGAGGGCCGCGGGGCCGTTGGCATGGAGCCACGAACGCGGCACCCATCCGCACAGGCGACCGATGTCCAGCACCAGAAACGACAGGGCCAGATAGAGCAGGACGATGAGGGACGACGTACCTATATTATATAGCGCGCGAGCGAGGGGCATGGGCAGGGCATCGAGCCGACCGGTGAAGTCGAGAAATAGCGACAGGAAGCACAATATGCCCAGACCGACACACGCGGCTCGCCAGGGGGCAGAGAAGGGCAGCAAGGCCCACACGTGCCAGGCCACGTAGGAAAGACCGAGCAGGGGCAGAAGCATGAGGGCAAAAAACCAAAATATATTCATATAAGTAGGGATGAAGTCGCCTTTATGCGGAAATCAGACGCAAAGGTAAGAAATAAAACTGTAACTTCCTTGCCCCTTGACAGAATAATTTGTATCTTTGAACTGCGTTCTTAGATACTCACGCTCGGAAAACTACAAATAAATTTGCGTTTTCGCTCACTTAATCGTATCTTTGCACGCGAGAAATAGTAAAAATAACAGAAGAGCCTGATGAATATACTGGAACTGAGCGAACAGGAGATAGTTCGCAGAAACAACCTTCAACAGTTGCGCGACATGGGCATCAACCCCTACCCCGCAGCCGAGTACCCCGTAACCGCATGGAGCACGGACATCGTAGCAGACTTCACCGACCTGCCCATTACGGGCAAGGACGAAGAGGGCAACGATGTGCGCGAGACGGCAACGCCGGAGAACAGCCCCATAGTGAGCATAGCCGGACGCATCATGAGCAAGCGCATCATGGGCAAGGCCGCCTTTGCCGAACTGCAGGACTCGAAGGGCAGGATACAGGTGTACGTGCAGCGCGACGCCATCTGTCCGGGCGAGGACAAGGAGCTGTACAACACCGTCTTCAAGAAACTGCTCGACCTGGGCGACTTCATCGGAGTCCGGGGCTACGTCTTCCGCACGAAGACGGGCGAAATCAGCGTCCACGTCATGGAGATGACGGTGCTGAGCAAGAGCCTCCGTCCGCTGCCCATCGTGAAGACGGATGCCGAGGGCAACGTGTTCGACTCCTTCGACGACCCCGAACTGCGCTACCGCCAGCGCTACGTCGACCTGATTGTGAACCAGGGCGTGAAGGAGACCTTCCTGAAGCGGGCCAAGATAGTGCGCACCCTACGCAACATCCTGGACGAAGCGGGTTACACCGAGGTGGAGACTCCCACCCTGCAAAGCATACCGGGCGGTGCCACGGCGCGGCCCTTCATCACTCACTTCAATGCCCTGAACATAGACATGTACATGCGCATCGCCACCGAGTTGTACCTGAAGCGTCTGATCGTGGGCGGATTCGAGGGCGTCTATGAAATCGGGAAGAACTTCCGCAACGAGGGCATGGACAAGACACACAACCCCGAGTTCACCTGCATGGAGCTGTACGTCAGCTACAAGGACCTGAACTGGGGCATGACCTTCACGGAGCAGATGCTGGAACGGATATGTACGGCCGTGAACGGCAAGCCCGAGGTGGAGATTGACGGCAACGTCATCAGCTTCAAGGCGCCCTTCCGCCGGCTGCCCATTCTGGATGCCATCAAGGAGAAGACGGGATTTGACTGCGACGGCAAGTCGGAGCAGGAGATTCGCACTTTCTGCAAGGAGAAAGGCATGGAGGTGGACGAGACGATGGGCAAGGGTAAACTCATCGACGAACTCTTCGGCGAGTTCTGCGAAGGTACCTTCCTGCAGCCTACCTTCATCACGGACTATCCCGTGGAGATGTCGCCCCTGACGAAGATGCACCGCTCGAAGCCCGGACTGACAGAGCGCTTCGAACTGATGGTGAACGGCAAGGAACTGGCCAATGCCTACTCGGAACTGAACGACCCCATCGACCAGGAGGAACGCTTCGTGGAACAGATGCGACTGGCCGACAAGGGCGACGACGAGGCCATGATTATCGACCAGGACTTCCTGCGCGCCCTGCAGTATGGCATGCCGCCCACGTTCGGCATTGGCATCGGCATAGACCGACTGGTGATGCTCCTGACGGGCAAGTTCCAGATTGGCGAGGTGATGCTCTTCCCGCAGATGAAGCCCGAGGTGAAGGCTCCGCGCGACAAGGACGAACTGTTCCTCGAGAAAGGCATCCCTGCCGACATCATACCCATACTGCGCAAGGCCGGCTACAACCTGGTGCAGACCCTGCAGGGCGAGAACCCGGCCAAGTTGCAACAGCAGATAATAGAGATAATAAAGAAGTACAAACTGGACGTTGAACGCCCCAGTCAGGACCAAATCAAGCAGTGGACGGAATAGGGAACATAGCCATCATGGGCGGTGGTTCGTGGGCTACGGCCATTGCCAAAATCATGCTGGAGAGCACCAACGAGATATGGTGGTACATGCGGCGCGACGACCGCATCGAGGAGTTCCGTCGCCTTTCGCACAACCCCGCCTATCTGACCACCGTGCACTTCGACGTCTCGCGCATCCACTTTTCCAGCGACATCAACGAGGTGGTGGAGGCCTGCCAGACACTCATCTTCGTCACGCCTTCACCCTACATGAAGAGCCACCTCAGGAAACTGAAGGTGCGGCTGCGCGACAAATTCATCATCACCGCCATCAAGGGCATAGTGCCCGACGAGAACCTGGTGGTCTCGGAGTACTTCCATCAGGTCTATAGCGTGCCCGACGAGAACCTGGCCGTGCTGAGCGGCCCCAGCCATGCCGAGGAGGTTGCCCTGAGGCGACTGACCTACCTGACCGTGGGCTGTGCCGACCTGGACAAGGCCGAACGCTTTGCCGACCTCATCGCCAGCGACTACATCAAGACGAAGACCTCGGACGACGTCCTGGGCATCGAGTACGCCTCGGTGTTGAAGAACGTCTACGCCATAGCCGCAGGCATCTGCAACGGACTGAAATATGGCGACAACTTCCAGGCCGTGCTGATGACCAATGCCGCACAGGAGATGGAGCGCTTCCTGCGGGCCGTACACCCCATCGACCGCAGCATCATCGACTCGGTCTACATGGGCGACCTGCTCGTGACCGGGTACTCCAACTTCTCTCGCAACCGCGTCTTCGGCACCATGATTGGCAAGGGATACTCCGTAAAGTCGGCTCAGGTGGAGATGGAGATGATAGCGGAGGGCTACTTCGGCACGAAGTGCATGAAGGACATCAACCGCCACATGCACGTCAACATGCCCATCCTGGATGCCATGTACAACATCCTGTACGAGCGCATTGCACCGAGCATAGAAATCAAGTTACTAACCGACTCATTCCGATAAAGTCATGAAAGCCTCATTTTCTCATTCTCTCATTCTCTCATTCTCTCATTTTCTCATTCTCTCATTCTCCCATTTTCTCATTTTCTCATTTTCTCTCCTTCTCATTTTCTCATTTTCTGCCTGCAGCAGCAAGGAAAAGAAGACCGAGGGCTGGGTGGCACCCGAACACGAAGTGGTGACGAGGCAGATGCCCGAACTGCAACTGACGGACAGTGCGAAAATGGGCGGACACACCTTTGTCTACAGCATTCTGCGCACGCCATGCGACTCGCTGGACAAGGTGAAGGACGACATGGACGACCTGTATCTCGACAATACCATCCGGCTGACCCTGCGACGCGACGGGGCGGTGTTCTTCGACCGCACATTCACCAAGGCCACCTTTGCCGGAAGCATCGACAAGGCATTCTATCATAATGCCATCCTGGACGGCATTCGCTTCCTCAGGGCCGAAGAGGGACAGGGATTGGTATTCTCCTTTGCCGTCAGCTATCCCGACAGCGACATGTCCGTGCCCTTCATCATGACGATAAGTGAGCAGGGGACGTTCTCCTTCGTCAAGGACGAGAACCTCGACCACGACGAGGACGACCCGGT
>CAMOUQ010000122.1 GCA_946626595.1 uncultured Prevotellaceae bacterium
GTCGGACCGTGCCGAGCACAAGCCCAACGAACTTTCGGGTGGCGAGAAGCAGCGCATTGCCGTGGCCCGCGCCCTGGTGAACTCGCCAGCCGTAGTGATGGCCGACGAACCTTCGGGTAGCCTGGACTCGCAGAATAAGCAGGAACTGCACCAACTCTTCTTCGACCTGCGCGACCGCATGGGGCAGACCTTCATCATCGTCACCCACGACGAGGAACTGGCCCGACTGACCGACCGCACCATCCACATGCGTGACGGGCTGATCGCAGAATAATCCGGTCATTCTTCTTCTGACAATCGCGTACCCTCCCTGCCGAACAATCCCCGCAGCAGAACGCCCTGACGGTTGACGGCCCGTCCATTAGGCGCAAAGATGGACATCGTGTCCTGAGGGTCGCCCCACTGGTCGGGATAGAGCAGCATGACGCTGGTCTGGCCGAAGTAGCGATGGATGGTGAGCGGCAACGTGTCGAAGCGCTTTTGGTAGGAAATGGAGCCCTGGCGGGCAGTGACGAAGACCACCATGTAGTCCCTGTCGACCTGCGACGACAACTTCATGATTTGCGACCACCGGGGCATCTCCAGGTAATCCGAGCGCAGGTAGCTGTGCTTCTGCCGCATGTATTCGCGAATGTAGGGCAAAGTATCCGGATGGGCATGGAAGTCGAGGCGGCAATCCAATTGCTCACCGATACGGCAGACGTGCTCCAGCCATTTGTAGAATCCCACTTCATACTCAGCCTTCTCCGGCACGCACACCAGCACCCGGCGCAACGTATTTGGGGGCACAATGCTGCGCAAGGCTATCACTTCGCGGTGCGTGCTGGTCAGCAGGTTCTCAATCACGTTTCCGAGTTCCGGCTTTGGCTTTTCCGTAGCACGGTCGGCCAGGCAAACAACAACCTCACCACATTCGTTCTCGACCATGGCATGCAGAATGCCGCTGGCAATATTCGTCGACACGCGGTTCATTGTCGTCATCGGCACATCGGCCGCGTCCGCCATCTCCTGGGCCTTTTCCAACATCCGTTGGCCTTCGAGATTGCGATTTTCGCCCATTCCATCGTCGAAGATGACATTCAGTCCGATGATGCTCTCGGGAATATAGGGGTTGCGGATGAGCATGGCCATCTGCGTCATCGCGGCCACACTGTGCTCCTGCGAATAGGCTATGAGACACTTACCATGGAACGAACCCTGGTTCTCCGCCAGGGTGGTTTCGCGCAGTGCCGTCTGCTGCGCCCCATAGTTGGTGGCAAGCGAGGATATGATGCACGAGAAGAGGATGAGCATGACCGTGGCATTGAACAGGGCACCGTCCATCAGCTCGATGCCCGGAGCGGTGCCTATCATGACTATGGCCAGCGCACCGGCCGCATGGGCATTGGTGAGGCCGAACATGAGCATGCAGCTGTAACGACCGCCCTTCGAGGTCAGCCTCATCACCTCCGCCGCCAGCCATTTCGACAGGGTGGCAGTCACCACCATCACCGTCACCACCCATATCGTCCGCCAGTCGCTCACCAGGATGTATATGTCGATAATCATGCCCACGCCTATCAGGAAATAGGGTATGAACAGGGCATTGCCGACAAACTCGATGCGATTCATCAGAGGCGACGTGCGGGGTATGAGGCGATTAACGGCCAGACCAGCCATGAAGGCGCCCAGCAGTCCCTCCAGGCCTGCCAGTTCGGCCAGCGCAGCACTGAGGAAGACGAGCGAGAGGATGAAGATGTATTGCAGTACGCTGTCGTCGTAGCGACGCAGGAACCACCGGCCCAGGCGAGGGAAGACAACGATGACAAAGGCTCCGTAGAGCACACACTTGAGGGCGAAGAGGGCCCAATATTGCCAGTCGGAATCGGGGCGCATGCGTCCCACGACGACGGCCACCGTGAGCAGGGCCAGGAAAATGGCAATGGCCGTGGCCACAACGGAGATGACCACCGAGCGGTAGCGCCCCAGACCATAGCGGCTCACGATGGGATAGGTGACCAACGTGTGCGACCCCAGCACGCAGCCCAGCAGCAACGAGGTTCCCATGCCGTAGCCCAGCAGATAGTGGGCGGAGGCCACCCCCATACCCATCGGGATGAGGAACGTGAGCAGACCGAACTGCAGACCGCGGCGCCCATAGTGCTCCACGCTGCCCATGTTCAGCTCCAGCGCAGCCAGGAACATGATGTAGTAGATGCCCACCTGGCCAAAGAGTTCGAACGAACGGTCACGCGCCACCAGGTTCAGCCCGTGGGGGCCAATCAGCACGCCGGCCAGCATCAGTGCAATGATGTGTGGGATACGGACACGACGCGCCAAAAGCGGTGCCAGCAGAATGACAGCCAGCACGAGGAAGAAGGTCCACGTAGGGTCAGTTATCAAGGGGTGGCTCGGTAACATGCTACAAAGTTACAAAATTATTGATAACTGACAATTGATAATCCACAATATTTGAGTAATTTTGCACCCGTATGGACAAACTTTGGAACAAAAACTACTGTAAGGTGATGGCTGCGAACTTCCTTCTGTTCGCTGCCTTCTACCTGTTCACCCCCCTGCTACCCATCTATCTGAGCGAGCACTTCGGAGCCACGAAGGACGTCATCGGAATGGTGCTATCGGGCTTCTCGCTCACGTCGCTGTTCTGCCGCCCATTCAGCGGTTACTTTGTCGACACGTTTCCCCGCAAGCGCGTCCTCATGGTGTGCTTTCTGGTGTTCACGGCCTTCTTCGTCGGCTACCTGACAGCGGGCACCCTGCTCATGTTTGCCCTGGTGCGCACCCTCCACGGCGGCCCCTTCGGTGCCCTGACGGTGGCTAACTCCACGGTGGCCATCGACGTCCTGCCCAGCAGCAGGCGCACCGAGGGCATCGGCTACTACGGCCTCAGCAACAATCTGGCCATGGCCCTCGCCCCCACCATCGGCGTCTACATCTATCGCCTGTCCCACAGCTTCCAACTGCTCTTCTGGATAGCACTCATCATGGCCTGCCTGGGCATGCTGGTCGACGGTACGATACACGTGCCCCAGCGCCCTGCCGTGAAGAACAAGCCCCCCATGTCGCTCGACCGCTTCTTCCTTCTGCGCGGATGGCTGTTGGGACTGAACATGGTGGCCTTCGGCTTCTGCTTCGGCGTGCTCAGCAGCTACCTGGCCATATACAGCAAGGAGACCCTGGGCTTCACGGGAGGCACGGGCACCTACTTCATGCTCCTGGCCGGCGGTCTGATGCTGTCGCGCCTCTCCGGCGCCCGTTCGCTGCGCCAGGGCCGACTGACCCACAACGCCGCCGCTGGCATGTGCATTTCGCTCGTGGGCTATACCTTATTTATATTAATGCCCACGTTGGCGCAATGCGCAATGCACAATGCACAATACATAATTCTTATCGGCTACTACGGGTCGGCCCTGCTCATCGGACTGGGCAACGGCCACATGTGGCCCGCCTTCCAGAACATGACCATCTGCGTGGCCCCCAACAACCAACGCGGAACGGCCAACAGCACACTGCTCATCTCCTGGGACATCGGCATGGGCCTGGGCATGCTGGGCGGAGGCGTAGTGGCGGAGCACCTGGGCTATTCGTCGGCCTTCTGGACGGTCGTCTTCATCAATGTTGCAGGCGTGCTGAGCTATTTTCTTTTCACGAAATCGTTCTTCCTGCAAAGAAATCTTAACAACTCCGTTCGATAAATGAGAAAAAGTTTGTACCTTTGCACCCGCAATACTAACATTAAGAAACTATGAGAGTTGCAATAGTGGGCGCCAGTGGCGCCGTAGGACAAGAATTCCTGAGAGTGCTCGACGAGCGTAACTTCCCCATCGACGAGCTGCTGCTGTTCGGCAGCCAGCGCAGTGCAGGCACCAAGTACACCTTCCGCGGCAAGGAGATAGAAGTGAAGCTTCTGCAACACAACGACGACTTCAAGGGCGTGGACGTGGCATTCACCAGTGCCGGCGCCGGTGCCAGCCGCGAGTTTGCCGAGACCATCACCAAGCACGGAGCCGTGATGATAGACAACTCCAGCGCCTTCCGCATGGACGAGGACGTGCCCCTGGTCGTTCCCGAATGCAACGCCGAGGACGCACTTGTCCGCCCGCGCAACATCATTGCCAACCCCAACTGCACCACCATCATGATGGTCGTGGCCCTGCAGGCCCTGGAGAACATCAGCCACATCCGTCGCATCCACGTAGCATCCTACCAGGCTGCCAGCGGAGCAGGTGCCGCCGCCATGGCCGAGCTCTACGAACAATATCGCCAGGTGCTGGCCGGTGAGAAGCCCACCGTCGACAAGTTCGCCTACCAGCTGGCCTTCAACGTCATTCCGCAGATTGACGTATTCACCGACAACGGCTACACCAAGGAAGAGATGAAGATGTACAACGAGACCCGCAAGATCATGCACACCGACGCCCTCTGTTCGGCCATGTGCGTCAGGGTGCCCTCCCTGCGCTGCCACAGCGAAAGCATCTGGGCCGAGACGGAGCGCCCCGTCAGCGTGGAGGAGTTCCGCGAGGCCGTGCGCAACGGTCAGGGTCTGCAGCTGGAGGACGACCCTCAGAACAAGGTCTACCCCATGCCCCTCTTCCACGAGAACTGCGACGACGTCTTCGTCGGCCGCATCCGCAAGGACCTTGCCAACCCCAACGGCATCACCTTCTGGCTCGTTTCCGACCAGATCAAGAAGGGCGCAGCCCTCAATGCCGTCCAGATAGCCGAGTATCTGGTGCAGAAAGGGGAGTTCAAGTCTCGCTCGTAAATTCAGTTTAATACGACCTTCTGGCCGTTCTTGATGTATATGCCGGCATTTTTCGTGTCGACACGTATCCCCTGTAGGTTGTAGATGTTTGCCGACCGACGGCTGTCGCTGCTTCTTGTGCCCGGCAAAAAGTAATTTTCTCTTCATCTCTATCCAAATAGTTATAAGTTCTGTACATTCGCCCTGCAAGGATAACCAAAATTCGCAATTACTTTATATATTCTTTCAAAGAAAATGTGTAACTTTGTACCCATAAGGACTGGAAACATTTAGTGAAACACCAAAGTTAAGTCTTATTATGGATAAGAAAGTACTGGAATTCGTGACCTATTGTATTGGAAAGTTGTCAGCACACCTGAAGCTCTCCCAGCAAGAGGTATACAGACGACTGCTAAGTTCTGGCATTCTGTATGGTTACATTGTTCCCTCATACGATGTGCTGCACACGTTCAGTTCCCGATATTTGGTGGAAGACCTAACAGATTATATGAGGGAGAAAGGGGTACTGCCCGCATGAGACTCTATTAATCCCCAGCCTCTCTAATCAATCACCCATCAAGCCAAGCGTAACTCCATCCATCGGGGTTGCGCTTTTTTTGTATCAAAATCTTCCCTCATGCCCTTGTTATTCGAAAAGTTTTCGTAAATTTGCACTTGTGTTCCT
>CAMOUQ010000123.1 GCA_946626595.1 uncultured Prevotellaceae bacterium
CACGAACGGTGGTTGGGGTCGATGTTGGCCGTAATCTTGAAGATGAAGCCCGTAAACTTGGGTTCGTCGGGCTGCACCAGACGTTCCTCGGCCTGCGTCGGACGCGGCGAGGGGGCTATCTCTACGAAGCAATCCAGGAGTTCCTGCACGCCGAAGTTGTTCAGGGCCGAACCGAAGAATACGGGTGCCGTCCGGGCCTCCAGGTAGTCATTGACGTCGAAGGCATCGTAGACACCGTCCACCAGTTCCAGGTCGTCGCGCAACTTCTGGGCATCGTCCCCACCGACGTATTCGTCGAGTGCTGCACTGTGGATGTCCACCTCCACCTTCTCCGTCACCTTCTGCTTGTCGGGTGTGAAGAGGTTGAGGTTCTCTTCATATATATTATATACGCCCTTGAACTTTGCACCCTGGTTGATGGGCCAGCTCAGGGGGCGCACCTTGATTTGCAGTTCCTGTTCCAGTTCGTCGAGCAGGTCAAAGGGGTCCTTGCCCTCGCGGTCCATCTTGTTGATGAAGATGATGACGGGCGTCTTGCGCATGCGGCAGACAGCCATCAGCTTGCGTGTCTGGGCCTCCACGCCCTTGGCGCCGTCCACCACGATGATGCACGAGTCTACGGCCGTCAGCGTGCGGAAGGTGTCCTCGGCAAAGTCCTGGTGACCGGGGGTGTCGAGGATGTTGACCTTGTATCCGTTGTAGTCAAATTCCATGACGGAGGTTGTCACACTGATGCCACGCTGCTTCTCGATTTCCATCCAGTCGCTGGTGGCGGTCTTCTTGATTTTGTTGCTCTTGACGGCACCGGCCACCTGAATCTGTCCGCCGAAGAGCAGCAGTTTCTCGGTCAGTGTCGTTTTACCCGCATCGGGATGCGAGATGATGGCAAAGGTTCTTCTTCTCGTTATTTCTTCGTTCATAATTCCAGTGTTCCTTGTTTATCTTTCTTGTAGGCATCGGCCAGCAGGGCCAGCAGATGACTGATGGCCTGGACGGCCTGTTGCGTATCGGGGCTCACCTCCCGTCCCTGCAGGCGCAGCATCATGACGCCGTAGAGGCAGTTGAAGCAGGTCTCCAGTTCGCCGCTCTCCTTGCCGCTCTTGGCCCTCAGTTCGACGATGAAGGGCAGAGCCTTGTAGTAGGCAGCCGAATAGAAGGGCTGCTTGGGACTGTCGAGGAGCTGCTGGTGGAGGTCGACCAGAAGCGACAGGGTGCTGCGGTTGATTTGCAGATGTCCCTGCTGCTGGCATCCCTCCTCGTGCATCATGCGTATGAGGTCGTCGAACCACTGCACTTCCTCACGTTTCTGTTCGTCAGTCAACTGGAAACCTGCAAGATACTCCTGACGGATGCGGTCGATGTCAAGCCCGAAAGCCCTTATCGTGTCCTCCACCTGCCACATGTAGAGCAGGTACTCGCAGACACTCCTATCCTTCAATTGCTTGGCTACAAACATAGTATATATCTTCTTTTAGGCCGCGAAGATAACATTTTTTCTCGATTTAACCAACAAGATATTGCACGAATAACAAAAAAAACTTAACTTTGCACCTAATAGTGAGTATTATAGCAAAAAAATATTTTATATCCGTATGAAGAAGAATATGATTCGCTTGACGGCATTGACCGTCATGGCAGCCCTGGCACTTGGCGTGTCAAGTTGCGGCGGCAAGCAGCAGAAGGCCGGCGACGACGGCCTCAGTGGCGAGATTTCGCTCTCCGGTGCTTTCGCGCTATATCCTTTGGCCGTACAGTGGGCCAACGACTTCCAGAAGTTGCACCCCGGTGTGACCATCGACGTTTCGGCCGGAGGTGCCGGCAAGGGCATCACTGACGCCTTGGCTCAGGTGGTGGACTTTGGCATGGTGAGCCGCGAACTGGGTGAGGCAGAGATTGCCAACGGCGCCGTGGGTTTTGCCGTGGCCAAGGATGCCGTAGTGCCCACCATCAACGCACAGAATCCCGTCATGAAGGCTCTGCTCCAGCACGGCGTGACACGCGACCAGCTCATCGGCCTCTTCATCACCGGCCAGGTGAAGACCTGGGGCCAGGTGGTGGAGAATGCCAACCAGACTCCGGTCAGCGTCTACACGCGCAGCGATGCCTGCGGTGCTGCTGAGACCTGGGCGCTCTACCTGGGCAAGAAGCAGGAGGACCTGCTCGGTACGGCCGTCTTTGGCGACCCGGGACTGGCAGAGGCCGTACAGAAGGACGAGAATGCCATCGGCCTGAATAACATCGGGTTTGCCTACGACATCAAGACCGGAAAACCTCATCCCGGACTGGCCATTGCACCCATCGACGTGAACGAGAACGGACAGATTGACCCCGAGGAAGACTTCTACGCCACGAAGCAGGGTGTGGTGGAGGCCATCAAGGACGGACGCTACCCCTCGCCCCCTGCACGCGACCTCTACTTCGTATCGAAGGGCATACCCACCAATCCCGTCGTCATCGAGTTCCTCAAGTATATCCTTACCGAGGGACAGAAGGCCAATGAGGCCCAGGGCTATATCGCCATTCCTCAGGAGAAACTGGACGCAAGTTTGGCAAAATTAGAAAATTAGAAGATTAGGAGATTAGGAGATTCGGAGATTGGGAATGAATCGTAGACGACTGAAAGACCGCGGAGCAGGCTTCCTGATGTTCATACTGACGACGGGCAGTCTGCTGTTGGTGGTGGCAATGGCCATCGGACTGTATCTGAAGGCCGCCCCCATCCTGGAGGAGCATTCGCTGTGGGAACTGCTCTCGGCCAGCGAGTGGCGACCGATGAAGAACCAGTTTGGCTTCTTCCCCTTCCTGATGGGCACCCTGTGGGTGTCGGCTCTGGCACTGATCATTGCCATACCCATCTCGCTGCTGACGGCCATCTACCTGACAGAATACGCCCACAGCATGGTGCGTCGTTTCATATACCCCTTCCTCGACATCCTGGCCGGCCTGCCTTCCGTCATCTACGGTGTCTGGGGCATGTTGCTCATTGTGCCCTGGGTGGCCAATGTGGCTGCACCCTGGGTGGGCCGCAACACGACGGGCTACACCGTGCTGGCCTGCGGCATCGTTCTGAGCGTCACGGTCATACCGTTGCTCGTCAGCCTGTTCATCGAAATCTTCAGCAACGTGTCGCACGAACTGCGCGAGGCCACCTTTGCCCTCGGAGCCACCCGCTGGCAGACGACGAAGCACGTCATTCTGCGCAAGACGGCTCCGGGCATCATTGCAGCCATCGTGCTGGCCGCCAGCCGCGTCATGGGCGAGACCATCGCCGTCATCATGGTCTGCGGTAACCTGGCCATCGCACCCGGCTCGCTGCTCGATGCCTGCTACCCCATCCCGGCCCTCATTGCTAACAACTACGGCGAGATGCTGTCGATGCCGCTCTACGAGAGTGCACTGATGTTTGCCGCCTTCATCCTGTTCTTCGTCGTACTGGTCTTTAACCTCTTCTCGCGCCTTGTGCTGAAGCGAGTGAAATCGGAATAACCGCATGAAAAAGAGTATCCTGGAAGAAAGACTGTTCAAACTGCTGATGTATGCCGCCGTAGCCTTGGTCATGTTCTTCGTGGCCAGTGTAGTGCTCTCAGTGTTCCGTCGCGGCCTGCCCCTGCTGTCGTGGGAGATGGTCAGTTCGCTCCCGGGCAGCGGTTTCTACATGGGCGGCGGAGGCGGATTCCTCAATGCCATCGTCGGTTCGCTCTACATCGTAGGCGGTGCCACCGTGCTCGGACTCATCATCTCCATCCCCGTGGTCTTCTACCTCAACGTATACCTGAAGCCCTACTCGCGCTTCGGTTCCATCGCCCGCCTGGCCTACGACGTTCTCTATGGCATACCCAGCATCGTGTACGGAGCCTTCGGGTTCAGCATCATGATATACTTCGGCCTGCGTGCCTCCCTCCTGGGCGGTACCATCGTGGTCACACTGCTCATCATCCCCATCTTCATCCGCTCCATGGACGAGGTGGCCAAGACCATACCCTCCGACCTCATGGAGGCAGCCTACAGCCTGGGCAGCACGCGGTGGGAGACCATCGGCGTCATCGTGCGCCAGATAGCTCCAGCCATTGCCACGGCCACACTGCTGAGCATCGGACGCGCCATCGGCGACGCTGCAGGCGTCATGTTCACGGCCGGATTCTCCGACCGCATCCCCACCAGTCTCACCCAACAGACAGCCACGTTGCCGCTGAGCGTGTTCTTCCAACTGCAGTCGCCCTCGCACGAGGTTCAGGACCGTGCCTACGCCGCGGCTGTGGTACTGACACTGATCGTGCTCGTGCTGAGCATCGGCGGACGCGTCATCATGAACCGCTTCTCGCGGCATAAGATTCAATAACCCCAACCACTTCCACGCCCATGAACCTATTTCATCGCAATAAGACATCAGACACACGCATCAAACCCTTCGTGGTGGACCGCAAATTTCCCCACCCCGAAGACCTCCGTCTGAGTACCCACGCCCTGAGTGTCTACATCGGCGGCAACCCCATACTGAAAATGGTGAACGTGGAGATTCCGAAGAACAAGATTACGTGCATCATTGGCCCTTCGGGTTGCGGCAAGACCACCCTGCTGCGCACCTTCAACCGCCTGGTGGACACCATCGAGGGTGTACGCCTGGAGGGTGTCGTCAAGTTGGGCAAGCACGACATCGTCCGTGCTGGCGCCAGCGAACTGACGGAGATACGCCGTCTCATCGGCCTGGTGCCCCAGCGACCCTGTCCGCTGCCCATGAGCATCTACGACAACATTGCCTACGGCTGTCGCATCCACGGCATCAGCGGCCGCAAGAAACTGGATGCCATCGTCGAGTACTACCTGCGTGCCGTAGGTCTCTGGGACGAGGTCCGCGACCGCCTGCACGACCCTGCCGGCAAGTTGTCGGGCGGACAGCAGCAGCGCCTCTGCCTGGCCCGCAGTCTGGCCATCGAGCCCAGCTACCTGCTGGCCGACGAGAGCACCAGCGCACTGGACCCCATATCGAGCCGCACCGTGGAGGAACTGTTCGTGAAACTGAAGCGTGACTACAGCATCGTCATGGTCACGCACACGCTGCGCCAGGCCCGCCGCATTGCCGACCACGTCATCTTCATGTACCTGGGCGAGGTCATCGAGGAGGGCGACGCCGAACAGGTCTTCAACCATCCCCGCCACGAACTCACAAAACAATATCTCGACGGAGCCTTCAGCTGACCACAAATTACACGAATTAAACGAATTATTATTTTCGAACACGGATTGGACGGATTTACACGGATGCTTTTTCCTACCGCGATTAAGCGGATTAAACAGATTAAAATCCGTG
>CAMOUQ010000124.1 GCA_946626595.1 uncultured Prevotellaceae bacterium
TGGAGCAGTTCTACGACCGCCTGGGTGTGCAATATTGCAAGCAAGTGGAATAACCTTTTAACCGAGCAGTTTCCCGATGAGCCCCCCTTCCGGTTTGCGGAAGAAGCGGTCCATCTTCTTCACCAGCCCGTCGATGGCAAACACCACTACGCTGTCGCCGGGCTGCACTATGGTGCTACCGTTGATGGGCATACCGATGCGGTCGCGAATCAGTCCGCCCAGGGCAACCCCCTGCGGCAGGCGCTGTTCGCGTATGGGCCGCTGGGTGATGAGCGAGCCCTCCAGTGCCAGAAACTCTGCCACGTCGGCATTGGCTATGGTCAGGCTCTTCATGGTGGTGACGTCGGCATCCAGCATCATCTGGTAGATGTGGCTGGCGGCAATCACCTTTTTGTTGATGATGGTGCCGATGTCCAGTTTCTCGGCCATGTTCACGTAGTCCATATTCTCCACCAGGGCCACGGTCTTTCTAACTCCCAACCGCTTGGCAGCCAGGCAGGCCAGGATGTTGGTCTCCGTCTCCGGCGTCAGTGCGGCAAAGGCCTGGCACTTCTTGATGCCCTCGTCCACCAGCGTGCCCGTGTCGCGTCCGTCGCCGTGGATGACCACGATGTCGTCGTTCTCCAGCAGGTCATTCAGCTGCAGGCAGCGTTCCTCGCTCTGTTCTACGATGCGCATCGATATCCAGTCCGGTTTGTTGTGGGCCAGCTGCACGGAGATGCGTCCGCCCCCCATGACCATCACGTTCTTGACGTCGGGATATTCCTCCTTGCCCACCAGTTGCCGGATGAGCGAGGCATGCTTGCGTGTCGTTATGAAGTAGGCAATGTCGCCCAGCCGCAGCATGTCGTTGCCACCGGGGATGATGGTGGAGTAGTCGCGCTTGATGGTGACGATGTGGTACGGTGCATCGGGAGGGCACAGTTCGCGCAAGGGAATGTCCAGAATCTTGGCCGTCTCGCGCAGTTTGATTCCCATCATGATGAGCGCACCGTTGTGTATCTCCCAGTATTGTCGGACCCATGAGTGGTGCAGGCCCTCGATGATTTCCTGCGAGGCCAGCATCTCGGGATAGATGAGGCTGTCGATGCCCATGTTGCTGAAGATGTCGCGATATTGCTGCTGCACGTATTCGGCATTGTCCACGCGTGCCACGGTCTTTTTGGCACCCAGCGTGTGGGCCAACATGCAGCAGTTCAGGTTGCGGCTCTCGTCGGGTGTGACGGCAATGAACAATTGGGCGTGCTGTACGCCAGCCTCCTTCAGTGCAGCGATGCTTGTAGGCGGCAGGTTTATGGTCATCAGGTCGTAGTTGCCCGATTCCGTCAGCATGTCGGTCTTGTCCGAACTTTCGTCTATGACCACGATGTCGTGATCGTCTTTCGAGAGCAGTTGAGCCAAATGCGTACCCACTGCGCCTGCCCCGGCAATAATGATTTTCATGCGAACCTTTAATCTATAATCTTTAACCTTTCCACGATGCTCTCTTTGTCCAGCCCCACGATGCGGTACAGCTCGGCAGGCGAACCGTGTTCCACAAACTTGTCGGGCAGGCCCATGCGCACGATGTCGGGCTTGTAGCCATGGTCGGTCATCCATTCTGTTATGGCCGAACCCATGCCACCCTCCGCGATGCCGTCCTCGATGGTAATGATGCGGCTGTAGCGCTTGGCCACCTCCGTCAGCATTTCCTCGTCCAGAGGTTTCACAAAACGGACGTCGTAGTGCGCCACGTCCAGCCCCGACTCGCGTATGGCCTCTGCCACCACATTCCCAATGGGGCCCAGGCTCAGCACGGCCGTCTGCCCATTGCCCTCGCGCAGGCGTCGCCCCTTGCCTATGGGCACCGTCTCCAGCGGGCACCGCCAGTCCAGCAAGACGCCTCGGCCTCTGGGATAACGTATCACGAAAGGCCCCGTCTCGCACTTCAGGGCAGTGTACATCAGACGGCGCAGTTCGTGCTCGTCCATGGGCGAAGAGATGATGATGTTCGGCACAGGCCGCAAGGCAGCCAGGTCGAAGACGCCGTGGTGCGTCGGACCATCTTCGCCGACCAGTCCGGCACGGTCCAGGCACAGCACCACCGGCAGTCCGCTGATGGCCGTGTCGTGGATGATGTTGTCGTAGGCACGCTGGGCAAACGAAGAGTATATGTTGCAGAACGGGCGCATGCCCTCGCGTGCCAGTCCGGCCGAGAAGGTCACCGCATGCCCCTCAGCAATGCCCACGTCGAAGGTGCGCTCCGGCATCTCGCGCTGCATGATGCACATGCTGCAGCCCGTGGGCATGGCAGGCGTCACGCCCAGTACGCGTTCGTCCGCCCGAGCCATCTCCAGCAGTGTCTCGCCGAACACCTCCTGGTAGCGCAGGGGCTGCTGTCCGTCGCTGGCAGGCTTCAGCCGCTGGCCAGTCTCCGGGTCGAATTTTCCGGGAGCGTGCCAGATGGTGGCATCGCGTTCGGCCGGTTCGAAGCCCTTGCCCTTCACCGTATGCAGGTGCAACATCTTCGGCCCCTTCATGTCCTTGATGCGCTGCAGCGTCTTCACCAGTTCCACCACGTTGTGCCCATCCTCGGGCCCGAAGTATCGGATGTTCAGTCCCTCGAAGATGTTCCTCTGGTTCGTGAGCAGCGACTTCAGTGCATTGTTGAACCTCAGCACCCTGCCCTTGCGGTCGTCGTTCAGCACGTGCCAGCGATACAGCAGTTGGGCCGCCTGATAGCGCACCCTGTTGTAGGTACTGCTCGTGTGCAGCTTGTGCAGATATTCGCCCATGCCCCCCACGCTGCGGTCTATGGACATGTCGTTGTCGTTCAGTATGATGAGCATGTCGTTCGGTGTCGACGACACGTTGTTCAGTCCCTCGAAGGCCAGTCCGCCCGTCATGCTTCCGTCGCCGATTACGGCCACCACGTGCCTCGTTTTCTCATTTTCCCCATGTCTCATTTTCTCCGCCACGGCCATGCCCAGGGCGATGGAGATGGAGTTCGATGCGTGCCCGCAGGTGCAGGTGTCGTATTCGCTCTCTTCGGGCGAGGGGAAGGGCTTCAGTCCGCCCAGGTGGCGGTTGGTGTGGAAGCGTTCGCGCCTGCCGGTCAGAATCTTGTGGGCGTAGGCCTGATGGCCCACGTCCCAGACGATGCGGTCGTCCGGAGTGTTGAAAACATAGTGCAGGGCCACGGTCAGTTCCACCACGCCCAGGCTGGATGCGAAGTGGCCCGGATTGTCGGCCAGTTCGTGTATGATGAATTGCCGCAGTTCGTCGCACACCTGTGGCAACTGCTCCATGGGCAGCCGCCTCAGGTCGCTGGGATATTCAATCCCTGCGAGCAGCGGGTATATTTCCTTTTCCGTCATTTCAGTTTACTTCTTGGGGCAAAATTACAACATTTTCCCGAAATGGCCAAACTTTCGGCCCCCCTTAGTAAACAATTAGGTCGACGCAGTCACTGCTGCTGTCGGAGAGTAACTCGTCTTTTACCGTACAATCGACAGTGTCGATGACAAGGGATTTTAAAAAAGGTAGGGATTTGACACACCCTCCTTTATACGTTGCAAAACATTCAATTGTACGGCCATCGGCCTCACCTCACTGGTTTGCGAGGCAATCAGTGCAGACGACTTCCAGATAATCCTTGCTTTTTCCTGCCATTGCCGGTCGCCTGTCAGTTTCGCCAGTTCCATCCACTCGGGCACCCATCGGCAAGCCTCAATGTCAAATTGTGGGCAATCTGAGGATGGACGACTGAGTCCAAATGTGTGATACTGCTTACCAGGCTGTCCGTCTTTTACGGGCCAGTCCACATCGCTGTGCCAAAGCCATGTACTCAGAAAACTTGATGCCAAGACAGCATCCTGCAGGAAGGTGTCTGTGCCTGTATGTTTGTATAGCCGCAGGGCAGCTTGAAGCAAAGGCACAGCCGAATCCCTGTCTGCGTCTCCCCACCACCAGCCACCATCACTCTCTCTCAAAGCCGCCATGTAGGGTGCGTATCCCTTCTGGGCAGCTTGCAGGTAGGCGTTGTCCTTCGTCGTCTCATAAGCCGACAGCAAGGCCGGCAGATAGTAATGACCTGTCTTGTCCCATATCCCATCGGGGTATTGCTCGGCCAGAATGTACTGGCAGATTTCAAGCGCTCTCTCCCTGAATTTTGGCTGTGGCTTTCCAGATTTGATAGCCAAAGCATCGGCACGCAATAGCCCGACTGCCAACTCGGCCTGTTGCCGACCTGTCAGTGATTTCCATTCCAAGTCAAGCGCCCTGTTCAACAACTCCATGCCCTTAGAAAGCAAAGCTTTGCCGCCCTTCTGCGCGTAATCAGCCAGCAATACGTTGGCAACAGCGAGACTCTCCACACCAGACCATGATTGGTCCTTTATTTTTCCGACACCTTCCTTCCACAACTTTTTGTCATTCACCTCCGGCAGCGAGGGAACCTTTGCCAGACTCCATGCCGAACGCAGGAAATCGCTCATGGCTGCATGGTTGGGTTTGACGGACGAGGTATGGATATACATGCGTATGACCTTCTTTTCGCCCTTTTTCATCGTGACGTCATTCTTGGGGGCAAAGTTATAGTCCCCGACTTCCCATGACCGAGAAGCCGTCGGCAGCTCCTTCTCATCCTTCTTCAGCTCATAGCCATTGCCTACAGGATTGTCTATCTCGGGCCACATCAGACAGTGCAAGGCATTTTCTTTTGTGGAAAGCAGGGTTGCCGCACAATCTCCGTCCGACCACGTTGCCACGGCATAGGTCTTGCCCTCCGTATAAGTCAAACCTTGTATGCTCGTCCGTTGCCAGGAATAAACGCCAAACTGTTGCGACGGTATGTCGCCTCGCTTCTGGATGGACACATTCCTGTCCGTACTATTGTATTTCGTAGCGGGTATCATCCACCACAGGGGTTTCTCTGCATGCGCGAATGCCACTAAGATTCTGGGATTCGTCACATCCTCCTTTGCCGTGAACGTATATTCCATCAGCGACGTATTATCGTCCACCTTGCTGAATTTGGTCGAAGTTTCCATCTTTTCGTCTGCCCGCATCAACAGCTTGCCTATCTGTTTCTCATTCTCATCCACCAAGATGGGTGTAGTTTCCACGCTGACCAGTCCGTCAAACTGGGCATAACCCGTCAAGCAAGCCAGAAGGGCAATGACGATTGTTAAGATTCTTTTCATGGCTACAGATTTTTGTAAAAGTATAACAATATTTGCTGCAAAAATAAGGATAATACCTCTACACTGCAAGGAATTAACTTTTTTTATTTCTATCTTTAAC
>CAMOUQ010000125.1 GCA_946626595.1 uncultured Prevotellaceae bacterium
TAACATCGGGGTTACGACTGAGAACATTTTCCCCGTCATCAAAAAGTTTCTCTATTCTGACCACGAAATCTTCATCCGCGAAATCGTTTCGAATGCCGTAGACGCCACCCAGAAACTGAAGACACTGGCTGGCAAAGGCGACTTCAAGGGCGAACTGGGCGAACTGAAGGTGACCGTCAGCATCGACAAGGAAGCCGGCACCATCACGGTCAGCGACCGTGGCATCGGCATGACGGCTGACGAGATAGACCGATACATCAACCAGATAGCCTTCTCTGGCGCCAACGACTTCCTGGACAAGTATAAGGACGATGCCAACGCCATCATCGGCCACTTCGGCCTGGGATTCTATTCGTCCTTCATGGTTTCGAAGCGCGTGGACATCATCACGCGAAGCTACCAGGAGGGCGCCGTGGCACAGAAATGGTCGTGCGACGGCAGTCCCGAATTCACCCTGGAGGAATGCGACAAGGCCGACCGCGGAACCGACATCGTCATGCACATCGACGACGACTGCAAGGACTTCCTCGAGAAGGACAAAATGCAGGCCCTGCTGACGAAGTACTGCCACTTCCTGCCCATACCCGTAGCCTTCGGCAAAAAGACGGAGTGGAAGGACGGCAAGCAGGTGGACACCGAGGAGGACAACATCATCAACGACACCGAACCCCTCTGGACAAAGAAACCGGCCAATCTGAAGGATGAGGACTACAAGGAGTTTTACCGCAAGCTCTACCCCATGAGCGACGAGCCGCTCTTCTGGATTCATCTGAACGTCGACTACCCCTTCAACCTGACGGGCATTCTGTACTTCCCCAAGATTAAGTCGAACCTCGACCTCCAGCGCAACAAGATTCAACTCTACTGCAACCAGGTCTTCGTCACCGACAATGTGGAGGGCATCGTACCCGAATTCCTCATGCTGCTGCATGGTGTCATCGACTCGCCCGACATCCCCCTGAACGTCAGCCGTTCCTACCTGCAGAGCGACCAGAACGTGAAGAAAATCTCCGGCTACATCACCAAGAAGGTGAGCGACCGCCTGCAGAGCATCTTCAAGCAGGACCGCCCCGACTTCGAGAAGAAGTGGGACGACATCAAGATTTTCATCCACTACGGAATGCTCTCGCAGGACGACTTCTACGACAAGGCCAAGGCATACGCCCTGCTCAAGGACGTCGATGGCAAGTACTACACCCTGGACGAGTATCAGACCCTCATCAAGGACAACCAGACGAACAAGGACGGACAGCTCATCTACCTCTATGCCCAGGACCCCGAAAACCAGTACACCTACATCCAGGCTGCCAAGGACAAGGGCTACAACGTCTTGCTGATGGACGGTCAACTGGACACGCCGCTGGTGTCGATGCTGGAACGTAAACTGGAGAAAGTGACCTTCACGCGAGTGGATGCCGACGTCATCGACCGCCTGATTCAGAAGGAGGAGACGAAGCGCGATGTCCTGGAGGCTGAACGCAGCGACCGCCTTTCGGCCATCTTCAACAGCCAGATGCCTCGCACCAACAAACTCGACTTCCACGTCGAGACACAGGCCCTGGGCGAGGATGCCCTGCCCGTAATGCTGACACAGAGCGAATACATGCGACGCATGAAAGAGATGTCGCGACTGCAGCCCGGCATGAACTTCTACGGCGAAATGCCCGACATGCTGACCCTGGTGCTGAACACCGACGCCCCGCTCATCAAGAGCGTGCTCGAGGACAGCGAAAACGCTACACTGGAGAAGATTCGCCCCATAGAGGCCGAAATCAAGGGACTGACCGCCCGCCAGTCAGTTATGCGCCAGGAGCAGGATAAGAAGAAGCCCGAAGAGGTGACACAGGAGGAGAAGGACGAACTGAAGAAGTGCGGCGACGACATACAGGCGCAGCGCGACCAGAAGAACGAAATCCTCAGCGAGTATGGCAAACAGAGCGACCGCGTGCACCAGCTCATCGACTTGGCACTCCTGCAGAACGGCATGCTGCGAGGCGAAGCCCTCACGAAGTTTGTAAAACGCAGCGTGGAGTTCATCAAGTAATTTCAGAATCTTTCCTATATAAAAAAGCGAAAGCCCTTGCATGGGTTTCCGCTTTTTTGTATCTTTGCACTCACAAACAAGACTATGCGCATAGACATCATCACCGTATTGCCCGAACTCATCGAGGGTTTCCTCAACGAGAGTATTCTGGGACGTGCCCAACGGAAGGGACTCGTGGAAATACACCTCCACAACCTGCGTGACTACACCACCAACAAGTGGCGCCGCGTGGACGACTACCCCTTTGGCGGATTCGCCGGCATGGTGATGCAGTGCGAACCCATCGACCGCTGCATCTCGGCACTGACGGCCGAGCGCCACTACGACGAAATCATCTTCACCTCGCCCGACGGCGAACAGTTCACCCAGCCCATGGCCAACACACTGAGCCTGTGCGAGAACCTCATCATACTCTGCGGACACTACAAGGGCATCGACTACCGAATACGCGAACACCTGATTACGAAAGAGGTGTCCATAGGCGACTATGTACTCACTGGCGGAGAACTGGCCGCAGCCGTAATGGCAGATGCCATCGTGCGCATCATTCCGGGGGCCATCGGCGACGAACAGAGCGCACTGAGCGATTCGTTCCAGGACAATCTGTTGGCCGCTCCGGTCTACACCCGACCCGCCGAATACAAGGGATGGAAGGTGCCCGACATACTGCTGAGCGGCAACGAAGCCAAGATTAAGGAATGGGAACTGTCGCAAAGCATCGAGCGCACCAAACGCCTGCGCCCCGACCTGATACAAAAAATTGACAAGTGATAATTGACAATCATGAATCCCGAAAAGAAGTTAAACCTCTACATCATTGCAGGATGCAACGGGGCCGGCAAGACAACGGCCTCCTTCACGGTCTTGCCCGAGATGCTGGATTGCCGCGAATTCGTCAATGCCGACGAAATTGCGCGCGGACTCTCACCCTTCCATCCCGAAGGTGTAGCCATCCAGGCCGGACGACTGATGATAGAACGCGTCATCTACCTGCTGAAGGAGGGTGAGACGTTTGCCTTCGAGACGACGCTCTCCACACGTTCATACGTCAAGCTCATCCAGCAGGCCCAGAAGCGTGGATACTTCGTAACGTTGCTGTTCTTCTCACTGGCTACGCCCGAACAGGCTGTGCAACGTGTGGCCAAGCGCGTTAGCCAGGGTGGCCACAACATCCCGACGGACGTCGTCTACCGCCGATTCGAGGGTGGACTGTCCAACCTCTTTAACCTCTACATGCCCATTGTTGACTACTGGGCTCTATACGACAATTCGAACATCCCCACCCTGCACATCGCCAGCGGCGAACTGGGCAAGGCGCCGGTCATCCTGGACAAGGAGAAGTTCGAGGCATTACAAAACAAATACCTGACCGAAGATGAGCAAGAAACAAAAGAATAGCCAGGATGTGCTCCTCATGCAGAAGCGCATCGACGAAGGCATACTGCTGGCTCAGCGTCGACTGCTCAACCGAGGTCTGCACGACGATTTGTCATTCATCGTATGCCCCGAAGGCCGGGTACGGGAAGTGCCGGCTCGCGAGATTACCAAGTTTTGAACCACTTTATTCTGAAACAAGTTAATATTGTACCAAATCTATGAACATATCAGATAAGATTCGCTACATCGGTGTCGACGACCTCGACATCGACCTCTTCGAAAGTCAGTACAAGGTGCCCGAGGGCATGAGTTACAACAGCTACGTCATTCTCGACGACAAGGTGGCCGTCATGGATACTGCCGACCAGCGGAAATCGGTGGAATGGCAGAAGAACATGCTCGACGCCCTGGACGGACGCGAGATTGACTACCTCGTCGTTCACCACATGGAACCCGACCACGCTGCCAACATCGCTGCCGTGGCTTCGGCCTACCCAGAGGCAAAAATCGTGCTCAGTGCCGCAGCTGCCAAGATGCTGCCCAACTTCTTCCCCGAGGCCGACCTCAGCGGCCGACTGCTCATCGTGAAGGAGGGCGACACCCTGCCACTGGGTCAGCACACGCTGCAGTTCATTGCTGCCCCCATGGTGCACTGGCCGGAAGTGATGATGAGTTACGAACAGACGGAGAAAGTGCTCTTTGCCGCCGATGGCTTTGGCAAGTTCGGAGCCATACAGCACGAAAAACGGAATGCCGACGGAACGCTGGCCGACTGGGCATGCGAAGCGCGGCGCTACTACTTCAACATCGTGGGCAAATATGGCATGCAGGTTCAGAACGTTCTGAAGAAAGCCGCCAAACTCGACATTCGCACCATTGCCCCGCTGCACGGTCCTGTGCTCCGCGGCGACCTCACTCCCTTCCTCAGCCTCTACGACACCTGGAGCAAATACGAGCCTGAGACCGAAGGTGTATTCGTGGCCTATGCCAGCATACACGGAGGCACGAAGGCCGCTGCCCTGAAGATGGTTGAAATGCTGAAGGCTAAGGGATGTCCCAAAGTTGCGGTCAGCGACCTCACTCGCGACGACTTGGCCGAGGCCATTGAGGATGCCTTCCGCTACCCCACTCTTGTACTGCTTGCAGCTTCGTATGACGCTGGCGTCTTCCCACCGATGCACGACTTCCTCTATCATCTCCAGATCAAAGGCTTCCAGCGTCGTCGCTTTGCCCTCGTGGAGAATGGTTCGTGGGCTCCCTCTGCCGGAAAGGTCATGACAGAAATGATTGGACAGCTGAAGGATTGTCAAATTGTGGCCCCCGTCGTCACTATACGCAGCCGCATGAAGGAGGCCGACCTGCCCAACCTGGAGGCTCTGGCCGATGCTGTACTCGCATAGCGCGGAACCACCGAACATTAAGAGCCGCCTAAACACATAGCGCAAAGCCACCAAAAACAGTAAGGGCCGCTTCATTGAGCGAAGCCACAAAAAACAATAAGGGCCGCTTCATTGAGCGGAGCCACAAAAAACAGTAAGGGCCGTCTGGAATTTCCAGGCGGCCCTTATTTGTTTTATAAGTATATCCGTTGATTAGAGCTCAGCGAAGTACTTGATGGTGCGAACCATCTGGCTGGTGTAAGAGTTCTCATTGTCGTACCAAGCAACAACCTGTACCAGAGAGTTGCCATCGCCGATCTTGCTAACCATGGTCTGGTTGGCATCGAACAGAGAACCGAACTTCATGCCGATGATGTCGCTGCTGACGAGCTTCTCCTCGGTGTAGCCGAA
>CAMOUQ010000126.1 GCA_946626595.1 uncultured Prevotellaceae bacterium
CATCTTCTTCACAGCCTTGCGGATGGTGGGGAAGTTGGTGAGCATGCCACCGGGCCAGCGCTCGATGACGTAGGGCATATTCACGCTGGTAGCCAGTTCGGCTACGACGCTCTTGGCCTGCTTCTTAGTAGCAACGAACAGTATCTTCTTGCCGCTCTTGGCTATCTGCTTCATAGCCTCTGCAGCCTCGTCGATGCGGGCAACAGTCTTGTGCAAGTCGATGATATGAATGCCATTGCGCTCCATGAAGATGTAGGGAGCCATGGCGGGATTCCACTTTCTCTTGAGGTGGCCGAAGTGACAACCGGCCTCCAACAGTTGGTCAAAATTTGTTCTTGACATAGTCTTGTTTTCTTGTTTTTGTTTGTTTACGTTCTTTTTAATTCATTTAGAATCAACTCACAGGTAGTCCCCCCGATTAATAGGGAGTCGAGTGGGTTTAGATGCTAAACAGCGTGCTTCAGTTCTCGATTAATAATAGCAGAAACTCTAAGGGCCCTAAGGGCTCTAAGCCTGAGATTATCATTAACGCTTGCTGAACTGGAAGCGACGACGTGCCTTTGGACGTCCGGGCTTCTTACGCTCAACCTCACGGCGATCGCGGGTCATGAAGCCTTCGGCACGCAGTGCCTTCTTGTCCTCGGCGTTAATCTTCACCAAAGCGCGGGCGATAGCCAGGCGCAGGGCCTGAGACTGACCGGTGTAGCCGCCGCCGGTGAGGTTTGCTTTGATATCGTACTTCTCCACGGCGTCGACCGTCGTCAGCGGCTGCTTGACCACGAACTGCAGTATAGAGCTGGGGAAGTATTCGGTGAGGTCTCTCTTGTTGATGGTAATCTTACCCGAACCCTCGCTTACATAGATGCGGGCAACGGCGCTCTTACGGCGACCAAGTGCATTAACTACTTCCATCTTCGGTTATTATTTGTACTGGTTAATATCGATTGTCTTGGGACTCTGGGCTTCGTGCTTGTGCTCGCTGCCCTCGTAGATGTAGAGGTTGGTGAGCAGGCGACTGGCCAACTTATTCTTGGGCAGCATGCCCTTCACGACCTTGCGCAGCAGCTTCTCGTAGCCATTCTTCTTAGCGATGATGCTGGCGGGAGTGTGCTCTTTCTGGCCACCGGGATAGCCCGAATAGGTCAGGTAGGTGCGGTCGGTCATCTTATTGCCCGTCAGGACAATCTTGTCCGCATTCACGATGATTACATTGTCGCCGCAATCCACAAACGGAGTGAAGTTGGGCTTGTACTTACCTCTCAACAATTTTGCCACCTTCGTGCAGAGGCGACCCAGAACCTGGTCGGTAGCATCCACTACGACCCATTCCTTCGTTGCAGTCACCTTGTTCACATAAGTGGTCTTCTGACTCAGTGTGTCCATTTCTTTTAATGTTCGTTTTCTACGTTTAACTTTTTGATTCTCTGCGATTCACGAACCGTCCGTCCAGGCCAATGAAACGGGCTATTCACACGCAGTTTGGGCACTTTTTGGGGTGCCCTGATAATAATCGGCTTGCAAAGGTACGAAAAATCACCGAATACACCAAATATATTTAAAATTTTTCTTTCCCTCAGCAAAGTTTTCCAGACTTTACTTGCGGGCACGATACTGTCCGTCGGTGATTTGTTCGATGCTCAGGTTGCGATATACCATCGTGTAGCCGCCACCCTTCGAGGTGCAGTGGGTCTCTTCCTCATAGAAGAAGCCCAGCGTGCGGTCGCCCTGCAGCGTCATGGTGCTGTAGGCCGAAGGCAATTGCGATACCTGATAGCGCCCCGTCCACGTCCGCGCCAGTGCCTCGGGTGTGGCGTAGTCGGCAGGTGTGGCGAGTTCCTTGTAGTAAATGCCCACGTTTGCACGGCCGGGCCCCAGGGGCAGGCTCTGCAAGAGCAGGTGCATTTTCTGTTTGTCGCGCAGGCGCACCACAGGCACCACCATCACCTCGCCGTTACACGAGTTCTGGTTGGCTTCCACGCCGCCGTTGTCCTTGCCACTGAAGGCCTTCTGGCCCCATTGGCCCTCGCCCGTGCGCACATTAGTAAAGGTATATATATTGTAGAACCTGCCTCCCCAGGCACGACTGCTCAGCAACAGACGTCCGTCGGGCAGTTCCTCGCACTTGGGTTCGTCGCCGCCCGGCACCGGCGAAGCGTCCACGCCGCCCAGTATGTGCCACGTCTGGCCGAAATCATCGCTGTAGATAACCCAATTGGCATTTTCCTTCTCGTTGCGCGATACGCCGGAGCAGTAGAGGCGGTAGTACTTGCCAACCCTTACCGTACGGCTCTGGAAGATGCGGCCGCTGCCCACAAACCATGCCTTGATGGGGCCGTACTTTCCCTTGGAGAGGGGCTTGTAGATGGTCTCTTCGCCGATATACTCAGGCTTACTCCAAGTCTTGCCGCCGTTGTCACTGTAGAAGCGAGCCATACCTTGATGGTGCTCGATGGTGCTGTAGCCAAAGAGCGGACCGCCCGAACAGCAGATGAGCATCATGCGACCCGACTTGCGGTCGACAGCCACTGCCGCATCGCCGTATCCGGCCTCCTGATGGCCAGGGGTGAGGTCACCATCGCCCACCATCGTCGGCGGTGTGTAGATGTTGCCCCAGGAGAGTCCGTTGTCGGTGGAACGCCGGAAGTGCAGGTCGATGCGTCCTGCACCGATGTCGAAGCGGCAGTAGCGATAATCACTCACTGCCACCAGCGAGCCGTCCTTGGCGGTGACTATGGCAGGAATGCGGTATGGGATGGCCTCCTCGGATGGTGTAACGAAAATCTCATACTGCGCCATGACGTCCGAAGAACAGAGGAGCAGGAACAAACTCAGCAGGGTGGTAATTGTCTTTTTCATGGTTGTCAAGGGTTATTTTGCACAAAGATAAGAAATAATTGAGAATTGACCATTGAATATCGATGATAAATTTGTATTTTTGCCGTAAATCAACATTCGACACCATGAAACGCATCGCTCTACTCATCCTTCTCTCATTCGCTCATTCGCTCATTTTCCCATTTTCTCGTTCGCTCATTTTCTCATCCCCCATCGACGGACTGCTGGAGCGCATCGACAAGGGCGCCAGCCGCAGGTTTGTAATAGAGAAGACGAAAGGTCAGACCGACTACTTCGAACTGGACCAACGTGGCGCCAAGCCCGTCATCCGAGGCAATTCGTGGGTCAACATCGCCACGGGCCTCAACTGGTACCTAAAGCACTACGCAGGTATCCATCTTTCGTGGAACCAGATGCAGGCCCAGCTGCCCGCCCAACTGCCGCCTGTCAGGCAGCGCGAACGGCACGAGACTGACCTCCGTCTGCGCTACGACTTCAACTATTGCACCTACTCCTACACGATGGCCTTCTGGGACTGGGACCGTTGGCAGACGGAACTCGACTGGATGGCGCTGCACGGCATCAACATGCCGCTGGCTGCCGTCGGCCACGAATGCGTTTGGCGCAACATACTACTCCGCCTGGGCTACAGCGAGGCGGACGTGGCCCGCTTTGTGCCCGGACCGGCCTTCATGGCCTGGTGGGAAATGAACAACCTCGAGGGCTGGGGAGGCCCGTTGCCCCAAAGTTGGTACACACAACAGGAAGCCTTGCAAAAAAAAATACTGCAGCGCATGCGCGAGTTCGGCATGAAGCCCGTGTTGCCAGGCTACTGTGGTATGATACCCTCGTTCCTGAGCGATGCACCGAAACAGTACTGGAACAACTACGTCCGCCCCAACATACTGCTGCCCAGCGACCCTCAGTTTGCCCGCTTTGCACAGATATTCTACGAAGAGACCCGCCGACTCTATGGCGAGGCTCCATACTACAGCATGGACCCCTTCCACGAGGGCGGCCTGCCCAAAGGGGTGGATATCGGCCAGATGGGACAATACATACTAAAAGCCATGAAACAGGCCAACCCACAGGCCAAATGGGTGATTCAGGGCTGGGGGGCCAACCCCCTGCCTGCCATGTTGGAAGCGTTGCCTGCCGGTGAGGTCATCGTTCTCGACCTCTTCAGCGAATGTTGCCCCATGTGGGGCATACCCAGCCCGTACTATCGCGAGAAAGGATACGGGCAGCACGATTGGATTTTCTGCCTGTTGGAGAACTTCGGAGGCAACGTGGGACTTCACGGACGCATGGACCAGTTGCTTAACAACTTCCGCCTGACTCGCACCCATCCCCTGGCGCAGCACCTCGTGGGATGGGGCCTGACAATGGAGGGGACGGAGAACAATCCCGTGATGTTCGAGATGATGTCGGAACTGCCCTGGCTCACAGACATACCCACCAAGGAGGACTGGATACAAGGCTACGTGAAGGCACGCTACGGCAGCGATGACGAACGGCTGCAACGAGCCTGGAGAATCCTGGCCGACGGCATCTACAATGCCCCCTCCAGCAACTACCAGCAGGGCACCCACGAAAGCATCTTCTGCGCAAGACCTGGGAAGAACTGCTTCCAAGTGTCGACGTGGAGCGGAATGTCGAACTACTACGACCCCAACACGACATGGGAGGTTGCCTGCCTGATGCTGTCGGCGGCCGACCAGCATCGCGGCAACAACAACTTCGAGTACGACCTGGTGGACATCTGCCGCCAGGCCATAGCCGACCGCGGACGCATCGTCTACAACAGGGCGATGGCCGACTTCCGCAGTTTCGACCGCCAAGCCTTCAGGCAAGACAGCGAGGAGTTTCTGCGTCTACTCCTTGCCCAGGACAAGTTGTTGGGCACACGCAGCGAGTTCCGTCTGGGGCACTGGACGCAGCAGGCACGGAGCCTCGGCAATACCTCAGCAGAAAGCGACCTCTACGAATGGAACGCACGCGTACAGATAACGACATGGGGCAACCGTCCGTGTGCCGATGATGGACATCTGCACGACTATGCCCACAAGGAATGGCAAGGCATCCTGCGCGATTTCTACTATCCGCGTTGGAAGCACTTCATGACCCAGTTGGAAAATGAGCTGAACGGACAACCGTCCACCAGCACCGACTGGTATGCCATGGAAGAACCTTGGACACTGGACCACACCCCCTACTCC
>CAMOUQ010000127.1 GCA_946626595.1 uncultured Prevotellaceae bacterium
ATATTCTCCAGGCCTTGGGCATGAAGAGGAAGAGCACCGTGAAGATTTCGAGACGGCCCACGAGCATCAGGAAACTGAGCAGCCACTTGCCGGCAGCCGGGACGTCTACGAAGTTGCCTGCCGGTCCCAGCGAGCCCAAGGCGGGCCCTGTGTTGCCCATGCTGGAGATGACGGCACCGAAGGCCGTGGTGATGTCGAAGTCCATGAACATGGTCATCACGCCACAGCTGATGATGAGCAGGAAAACGTAGATGACCAGATAGGACATGACGCGGCGGATGTGGGGTTCGGTGATGATGCGGCCGTTGAACTTGATGCTGATGACGGCCTGGGGATGGAGGTGAACACGGAATTCGCGGAAGGCATACTTCAGATAGATGAGCACGCGCATCATCTTCATGCCACCGGCCGTGCTGACGGTGCAGCCGCCCAGTATCATCATCACGATGGTCGGCATCCAGAAGGCCGTGCCCCAGCCCACGTAGTCGAAGCACTCGGCCTGGAATCCGCTGCTGCTGATGATGGTGGCCACATGGAACAGGCTGGTGCGGAATATCTCCTCGCCCGTCTGCGGTACGGCCACGCTGCCGTCGAACGTGCCGAAGCGGAACAGCAGGCAGAAGATGGCCACCAGTCCCATCACGGTGAAGAGGAAACCCTTCACCTCCTCGTTCTTCAGGCATTCGCGTCCGCGCCATATCGACATGTAGTAGTATATGCCGAAGTTGATGCTGGAGATGATCATGAACGTGGCGCACACATACTCCACGTAGGCCGAATGGAAGTAGCCGATGCTGGCCGTGTGGGTGCCGTATCCGCCCGTGGCTATGGTGGAAAATGCGTAACAGATGGCATCAAACAGACTCATGGGCCCGGCCCAGAACATCAGCGCGCAGACAATGGTGAGCACGAGATAGATGAACAGTAGGCGGCGCGAGGTGGCACCGATTTTGGGTTTCAGCCGGTTGACGGTGAGGCCGGACATCTCCGCGATGAACATCGTGGAGTTCTTCATGTCCTTGACGGGCAGCATGGCGAAGGAGAAGACCACGATACCCAGTCCGCCCATCCACTGCATGAGGCTGCGCCAGAGCAGGATGCCGTGTGGCATGTCCTCGATGTTGGGGATGATGGTGGCTCCCATGGTGCTGAATCCGCTCATCGTCTCGAAGTAGGCGCTGGCAATGTCGACATCCAGCCCCTCGTAGAAGATGAAGGGCAGCATGCCGAAGAAGGAGAATACCACCCATGTCAGTCCGACGATGATGAACGCACCGCCACGCGACAGGGTGGGGTTGCGACGGCCCAGGTTGGTGTGACCGTAGACCGTGAGCAGGGAGCCGCAGACGAAGGTGATGGCCGCCGTCAGGGCAAAGGCCTTCCAGTCCTGTTCGCCCAGCTTGCAGTGGTAGTAGAAGGCTACCAGGGCTACGCACCCGATGAACAGGCTCTCCATCGTCAGCAACATGCCGAATATACTCTTCTTCATTGTCTTCTTCTTTTTTTATTTCCTAGGTTATCCTAGGTTATCCTAGGCATTCCTAGGCATTCCTGGGCAATCTTAGTAAGATACCATACAGTCCAGCCCAATGGCCCTCACGCGGTCGGCTATCTCGTCTAGCCGCTGGGGGCTGGCCTTTTCCAGTCCCTGTACGGGCGTTTCGCGGTCCAGGGTGTAAACCATCACCTGGCGGGGCCTTATGCGTTGCAGGGCTTCCAGCCACGGACTTACATACACCGCTTCCGTGTTGTCCGTCGCCTCCGGTCCCTTCATGAACATGGTCTGTATGATGACCTTCGGGCTCATCTCGGCCAGGTGGTCGATGATGCGCTCCACGTCGTAGTGGCCCTGCGGACGGTCGACCAGGCGGATGTAGTCGGCCTGCACGGTGTCGAGTTTCATGATGGGGTTGTCGGTCCGTAGCAGTGCCTGGCGCACTTCGGGGCGATGAATCTGTGTCGAGTTCGACAGCACCGAAATCTTTGCCTCGGGGCACAGGCGGTCGCGCAGCCGTATGACGTCGTCCACTATCTCGGGGAACTTGGGGTTCAGTGTGGGTTCGCCGTTGCCGGCAAAGGTCAGCACGTCGGGGTGCAGGTTCTCGTCGTGCATCTTCAGCAACTGCCGTTCGAGTGCCTGGCTCACTTCCTCGCGTGTGGGCAGCGGAAGCCGGGGTCGTCGTTCGGCGTTCAGTCCGCATTCGCAGTAGATGCAGTCGAACGAACAGCACTTCCCGTCGGCCGGCAGCAGGTTGATGCCCAGCGATATGCCCAGCCGCCGGCTATGTACAGGCCCAAAGATGGGCGAAGGATAGATAACAGTACTCATGTATATTTTATAATATATATGTATAGGCCGCAGGTGTCCCGACGCTTAGCTAATCAGGCGCCAATGCCTGAAGACGCGCAGTATGTTGGCGGCCGAGTTGCGTTGGTTCTTCTTGGCGGACATGTAGTCGGCATAGAACTCCGGGCTTTTCTCCTCGAAGCGTTTCATGAATTTGTCGTCAATCATGCGCGCCTCCTTGCGCCCGCCTTCGTATTCTCGCTTCACCAGGAAGCAGTATTGCCCATCGTTAGCAGCAGCATAGGCCCCTGCTACAAGGACGCCACCAATGGCTCCGAACATAACTGAAAAGCTAAAGACGGCGGGAGTTCCCGTAACATCTTTTTCATGCGGCAGACGGCTGACGAATAATATCTGTCCGTCGCGGTAGATGAAGGCAGGGGCATATCCCTTGCCGAAGCGTTCGCCGTTGTAATACATGTGCGCCTTGTTCACCAACAGGGTGTCGTGGTAGAGCACGGCAAAGGCTTCGTCCTTGATGATCTCGTTCAGCGAGTCGTTCTCGATTTTTATCCGATGATTCTTGTTCCGTCCTTTCAGTTTCAGCGTGTCCAGTTCGGTCCACTTGCCTTCCTGATAGTCGGCATACGACATGCAGTAACGAATCTGAGCAGTCAGTCCCGTGAAGGACAGACTGCACAGAATCGCCAGTATAAGAAGCCTTTTCATGAAGTTACTTATTTTACGATTAGCAGGAAGTACTTCTTCTTGCCCTGCTGCACCAGCAGATACTTGCCGTCGAGCAGGTCGGCGGTGGTAATCATCTGGTCGAAGGCCTGCAACTTCTCCTTGTTGAGGGATACGCCGCCGCCCTGGGTGAGCTTGCGCATCTCGCCCTTCGAGGCAAAGCAGGCCGAGTGCTCGGCAAAGAGGTCGACAGCCTTGCAGCCCTCGCCCTCGAGCAGCGAGCGGCTGACCTCGAAGTGGGGCACACCGCTGAAGACGTCGAGCAGAGTCTTCTCGTCCAGCCGGACGAGGCTCTCCTTCGTGGCCTTGCCGAAGAGGATGTTCGATGCCTCCAGGGCCAGTTCGTAGTCCTCGCGGCCGTGCACCATGACGGTCACCTCCTCGGCCAGTCGCTTCTGCAGCACGCGGCGACCGGGGTCCTGGCGGTGCTCCTCGATGAGTTGGTCGATGGTGGGCTTGTCCAGCGAGGTGAATATCTTGATGTAGCGTTCAGCTTCCTCGTCGCCCACGTTCAGCCAGAACTGGTAGAACTGGTAGGGGCTGGTGCGGTTGCGGTCGAGCCATACGTTGCCCTGCTCCGTCTTGCCGAACTTCTTGCCGTCGGCCTTGGTGATGAGGGGGCAGGTGAGGGCGAAGGCCTCGTTCTCGGCGCCCAGTTTGCGACGGATGAGTTCGGTGCCGGTGGTGATGTTGCCCCACTGGTCCGAACCGCCCATCTGCAGTCGGCAACCCTTCTCCTGGTAGAGGTGGAGGAAGTCGTAGCCCTGCAGGAGCTGGTAAGTGAACTCGGTGAACGACATGCCCTCCTGGAACTCACCGTTCAGGCGGCGCTTCACGCTGTCCTTGGCCATCATGTAGTTGACGGTGATGCACTTGCCGATGTCGCGGGCAAACTGCAGGAAGGTGAAGTCCTTCATCCAGTCGTAGTTGTTGACCAGTTCGGCGGCATTGGGAGCGTCCGAGTCGAAGTCGAGGAAGCGCGAGAGTTGTTGGCGTATGCACTGCACGTTGTGGCGCAGTGTGGCCTCGTCCAGCAGGTTGCGTTCCTGGCTCTTTCCGCTGGGGTCGCCAATCATGCCCGTGGCACCGCCCAGCAGGGCGATGGGCTTGTGGCCGCAGCGCTGGAAGTGGCGCAGCATCATGACGCCGCACAGGTGTCCGATGTGCAGGCTGTCGGCCGTGGGGTCGATGCCCACGTATGCCGTCTGCATACCTTTACTCAACATTTCCTCCGTTCCGGGCATCATCTGGTGTATCATGCCTCTCCATGTCAGTTCTTCTACAAAGGATAATTGTTTCTTTTCGTTTTCCATTTTAAGATATATAATTAGCTTTATTAATATTTCTAATTGAATAAGTCCCCCTGTAGCGGGTTGCCCCCCATGCGTGTGCCCAGGGTGCGTCCCAGGTGGGTGTAGGCCAGTTCCGTCACCTCGCGGCCTCGCGGCGTGCGCTTGATGAATCCCTCCTTGATGAGGAACGGTTCGTACACCTCCTCCACCGTTCCGCCGTCCTCGCCGATGGCCGTGGCAATGGTGTTGATGCCCACGGGTCCGCCCTTGAACTTGTCGATGATGGTCAGCAGTATCTTGTTGTCTATCTCGTCCAGTCCGTGCTTGTCGATGTTCAGGGCCTCCAGTGCGAAGCGTGCAATCTTGAGGTCAATCTCGCCGTTGCCCTTCACCTGCGCAAAGTCGCGTACGCGGCGCAGCAGGGCGTTGGCAATGCGTGGCGTGCCACGGCTGCGGCTGGCTATCTCGCCTGCGGCCTCCGACGAGATGGGCACACCCAGTATGCCAGCCGAGCGCACGATGATGTGCTTCAGCGTCGGGGCGTCGTAGTATTCCAGATGCAGGTTGATGCCGAATCGGGCGCGGAGCGGAGCCGTCAGCAGTCCGCTGCGCGTCGTGGCGCCCACCAGGGTGAAGGGGTTGAGGTCTATCTGGATGGAGCG
>CAMOUQ010000128.1 GCA_946626595.1 uncultured Prevotellaceae bacterium
GAATATATAATTCAAACCTTAAATTATGCTTTTCGGATTTATTTTTTGAATTATAAATTTGGTAGTGTGAATTTGTTTTTATAACTTTGTATTGAGTTAGAAAACGAAAATTCGAGGGGTGCCCTCCCATCATCGACTAGAATGAAAGATCGCATTAAACAAATCATGTTGCAGGAGCGACTCAATCAAAAAGACTTCGCTGCCACTACTGGAATAAGTCCTGCTACCTTGTCAAGTATTTTCAACGGCCGTACGAGCCCGACTTTGAATCATGCTGAGGCGCTGCATCGTCGCTTCCCTAAACTCAACATGTCGTGGCTCTTGTTTGGTGAGGGTGACATGTATATCAAGGACACTCCCGATGCCTCTGGTAATCAGGACGGAACGTCTGAGGCTCAGAAGGGCGACCGGACAGCCGACGAGCAACATGCTACGGGCAGTCAGGTGACTGCTCCCAGTTTGCCTTTTGACAGCGTTGGAGGGGACCCCCATACACCGGTAATTCGTGAGGTTGTGAAATATGTTGACAAACCTCAGCGACGCATTACGGAGATTCGTATCTTCTTTGACGACGGTACCTACGAGACTTTTCCTGGTCGGTAACCTGCTTTTTATTGCATCTTAGTTTAAGTCCAAAGGCGGAAATGTTCAATTTAATTTGGCATTTCGCCTGCTTATTCGTACCTTTGCCCCTACTTTAGTTGAATATATTATATAGGTATAATCGGATGAAAAGAACTTTTTGTGCTTTGGCGCTGGTGCTTTCGACAGCAGCAGCTATGGCCATACCGGCCAAGCCGGGACTGTGGAAGACACTTAAACTGAGTGATGGGACGGAGGTGCGTGCACAATTGCGTGGCGACGAACATGTACACTTCTGGATGACTGAGGACGGACGTCGGTTGATGATGTCGGACAATGTGCTGAAGGAAGTGGACGAAACGCAGATTGTAAGCCGCTTGGCACAGCGCAAGGCTCCGATGAGCAAGGTGGGTACCCGCAAGGCTCCGCGCAAGGTGGGCATTGGCGACCGCACGCACTATGTGGGAAAGAAGAAGGGACTTGTCATCCTGGCGCAGTATCAGGACGTAAAGTTCAAGACAGCGAATAACCTTGCCAAATACAAGCGCATCCTGAACGAGGAGGGATATAGCGTCGGCGAGTTCCAGGGTTCGGTGGCCGACTACTTCAAGGCGCAGAGCCGTGGCCTCTTCGAACTGGAATTTGACGTCGTGGGGCCCTACACGATGGCCAATAAACGGTCGTACTACGGCGGAAACGACAGTGACGACAACGACAAGAACCCCGAAGCCATGATTGTGGAGGCATGCAAGGCCGCTGATGCCGAGGTAAACTTCAAGGACTATGACTGGGACGGTGACGGCTATGTCGACCAGGTGTTTGTGCTCTATGCCGGAACGGGCGAGGCCGACAGTTACGACGACGAAGCCGTCTGGCCCCACATGTACTACCTTTCTGCCTCCAGTCGAACGCAGCGCCTGGATGGGGTGACTATCGACACGTATGCCTGCTCCAACGAGGTGGATATAGAAGGTAAAATCGAAGGCATCGGCTGCTTCTGCCACGAGTTTTCGCACTGCATGGGTTTCCCCGACTTCTACGACACCTCGTACAGCGGAAACTTCGGCATGAGCGAATTCGACCTCATGGACACTGGCGCGTACAACGGCAATGCCTTTGTGCCGGCCGGATATACGGCCCACGAGCGCATGATGTGCGGATGGCTGGAACCCATCGAACTCTCTGACGAGGACGTTTCGGTGGAGGGCCTGAAGGCGCTGAGCGACGGCGGCGACAGTTATATCATATACAACCAGGCACATCCCGATGAATATTACATGCTGGAGAACCGCCAGATGACGGGCTGGGACGCTCAACTGCCGGCACGCGGACTGATGATAACGCATGTCGACTTCGACAAGGACATCTGGAACGACAATACGCCCAATACGAAGGTAACGACGCGCGACATGAGAATGTATGGCTACAGCAAGACCAACGACCACCAGCGTTGCACCATCTTCCATGCTGACAACGACGATGACTCGAAGTACTGGAAGTATTCCGATCAATACGGACAGTATATGTACACCAAGCAGACCCTGACGGGCGACCTCTATCCCTACCGGGGAAATGACAGCCTGACCAACGTGTCGGCACCGGCTGCCACGCTGTTCAACAAGAATACGGATGGCACCAAGTTTATGAATCGCCGCGTGCTTGATATCAAGCAGAATACCGACAAGTCGGTTTCGTTCTCCTACAAGGCATCCGCCAAGGACGAGGAGGATGGCATCGGGGATGTGCTGAATGGCGAAAGCACAAGAATGAGGAATGGAGATGGTGAAGCCTATGACCTGAGTGGGCGCAGGGTATCTGCCGCTTCCAGGCTCTCGAAGGGCGTGTACATCATCGGCGGCAGGCGGAGAGTGGTTCGATGAGCCAGGCATAGGGCCGCCGGTGCTCCAGATAGTGGGCATCCGAGGCATGCTCGTAGGCTTCCCGTTCAAACCATAGATGGGCGTAGGCATCGTACAGACGGTGCCTACGCCTTTTTTTGTCGGTAAACGGCAGGCTGGCAATGGCCCAAAGGAGACGTATGAGCCACGCGGTCAGATACCAGACGTAGAAGGGCAGGTAGCCCATCTCGCGCATCTGGCGGCTGTGGATGCGCTCGTGGCAAAGCATCTCGTCGTCTATCGTGGCATTGCCCCTGACGAACAATACGCCGCAGAGGTTCATGGCAGTGAAACCGGGCAGGGGTATGATGCTGTTGCGGATTATCTTCATCGTTTGCGGGGATTGGGTGTATGGTTTCTTTTGCGTGCCGATTGGTAGGGTACCAGCCGGGCCTGATTCAAGCTTTGTGCCAGGTTGGGCAGGTTGTCACGTTCCTCCCCGTCGAGTGGGGTATAGATTTCCAGGCTCGACTTCAGCATGGCACCTCGCGCCAGTGCCGATATCTCGTCGCGGTTCAGGGCCGAACGCCAGAAGAACAGTTCTGAGAAGCGGCGCTTCACGCTGCGGTTGCCGTAGTCGCCCACCATCACCGAGTCCAGTTGCATGCGTTCGTTCGTACGGTTTCCTTCGTTGTCCACAAAGAAGAGCGTCTGGCGCTGGGCATAGCGGTGACTGACACTAATAATGTGTCGCACGTTGTCCTCTATTGGAATGTTGCACACAATACTATCGCCCATTGTCGAACAATAGTAGGCCCGATGGTCTTTGTTAATACCGACCCAGGCCCTGCGTCCGCCCGACACGAAGGTCATCACGCGACCACGGTCGCTGCCCCGTACGCTGACACTGACGGCAAACGGGTGGGCAATGCCCTCCGGCACGAAGTTGATGGTGTTGCCTCGTGTCAGTACGTAGTTTTTCGAGGTATCGCGAGTGGGCAGCGGCTTGCCTTCGGCCAAGGCATCGAACAGCGAAGGCGGGATGGTAAGCATCATTTCGCGGTGTCCGGCAGTGTTGGGGTGTCCCATGTCGTTCTCGAAGCCCGTGGGCCATCGGCCTTGTCCGTCGTCTACGGCTCCGAGCAGGTTCACCGAGGGCACATCCCATTCCTGGATGATCAGGTTCAGCTGTTTCACGAAGGCATAGTCCCGTGCATTGTAGTCCGCCCGTCCGTAGTTGCCCATGACGACGGGCACCTTGCCGTCCTTCCGTGCCATGTCCACAAGGCGGAGCATATTGTCGCGCCAAGTCTCCATCACCTTCTGGGCACGCGTATTGTTGTGGATGCCTTCGTTGCCCAGCGACAGGCCGAAGACAACGTATCGGCCGAGGTCGAAAATCAGGTCGTTGTAGCGTCGCAACAGGTCGGCGGTGGTGTTGCCCCCGACGCTGATGTCGGAGATGGTGAAGGGGTATCGGCTCTTTCCGCTTCGGGTGCGTTGCAGGAGTTGCTGCCCGTACTGATAGGCATAGCCATGATTGTTGACAGCGCCTGTTCCGTGGGCTACGGACGACCCGAATACGGAGATGCGGCATGTGTCGAGATACTGTTGCGAGGCCGTCTGTTCGGTCACCACGTCGGGATGAAGTATGGCATCGTGGGCTGCCTGCTGGGCAATGAGGGCAACGGTGCTGCTGATGCCCTTTGGCTTGTATCGCATGCCCACAGGCGACACCCCCGTCAGGGCCTCCAGCCACGTGCAGGCCGCCGTATATCGCCCGGCCGTACGGTCCAGATGGTATCCGTCGCGGTTCATGTGGTCGCCGAGTGGGGTGGTGCGCATGTTCTGTATGGCCGTCCCCGAGGGAACGCAGAAGATGAGTTCCGTGTGGTCGTTCAGGGCCCGTCCCACGGCGTTGATGATGCTCTTGTACATCGTCTCCTGGTCGTTGCCGTAGTTGGCAAAGCCCTTGTGGGTGGCGTTTTGGGCGTACGCCCACGTCTGGTGGAAGCCGTAGCGTACGCTCTTCGACCTCACCGTCTTCTGCACGTGGTGGAGCAATTCCTGCAGATAAGGGTCATAGGTGGCATACAGGCCTGCGTCCTGACTCACCTGTTGCAGGGTGATGATGTCCCAAGGTTCGTCCACGATGATGCTGTCCAGCAGCATGCCCTTTCGGTTGGTCCGTTGTCCGTCGACGACCTTGCGGTATTCGAATGCCGCTTCGCCCTGCGTGACGACGTTCCAGTGCGACTGCAGTCCCTGTCCGCCCCGATAGGCATTGCCGATAATCAGGTTGTAGCCGGCCTCGCGGCCCAGTTCGTACAGGTTCTGCTCCACGGCATCCTCGGAAAACGAGTTGCCAATGGCCAGCACTCGCAGCGTGGGCAACGACTGTGCGCCGGCCGACATGTTGCACAAAAATGTTATAAAAAGGTATATAGCGATTCGTTTCATGCTGCAAAAATACAAAATATAGCCGAATTTACTTATCCGCGACTCAAGACCTCGCTATCAAACAACTTGCTCAGGCTCCTTGCTGCGGCATACAATTCATCGGGCA
>CAMOUQ010000129.1 GCA_946626595.1 uncultured Prevotellaceae bacterium
TACTCGTCTCCTCCACCATCGGACGCAACAAGATGCTCATCCCCGGCGAGGTCATATCGGCCATCATCAACGGTACCGACGAACTGCTCCAGCAGATGCGCCAGATGGGCATCGGCATCTATGCCACCGGAGGCGAGACGGCCGACGTGGGCGACCTGGTGCGCACCATCATCGTGGACTCTACGGTGACCTGCCGCATGAAGCGCAGCGACGTCATCGACAACCGCAACATCCGCCCGGGCGACGTCATCGTGGGCCTGGCAAGCTACGGACAAGCCACCTACGAAACGCAGTACAACGGCGGCATGGGCTCCAACGGACTGACCTCCGCACGCCACGATGTCTTCGCCAAATACCTGGCCGAGCGATACCCCGAAAGCTACGACAAGGCCGTGCCCGAGGAACTCGTCTACAGCGGTTCCCTCCGTCTGACCGACCCCGTGGAGGGTTCACCCATCGATGCCGGTCGGCTCGTACTCTCCCCCACTCGCACCTACGCCCCGGTGGTGAAGCGCATACTGGACGAACTGCGGCCACGCATCCATGGCATGGTCCACTGCACAGGCGGCGCACAGACGAAGGTCTTGCACTTCGTGAGCGACAACTGCCGCGTGGTGAAGGACAACATGTTCCCCCTGCCGCCCCTCTTCCGCACCATCATCCAGGAGAGCGGCACCGACTACAGCGAAGCCTACAAAGTCTTCAACATGGGCCATCGCATGGAGGTCTACCTCGCACCCGAGGATGCAGAAAGGGTCATCGAAATCAGCCGTTCGTTCAACATCGACGCACAGGTCGTCGGCCACATCGAGGAAGGCCCCAAGAGCCTCTGCATCAAGAGCGAATACGGAACGTTTGAGTATTGAAAGTTGAAAGTTGAAAATAGAAAAATGATATGAAAACTGTATTACGGAAAATCAGCATGGCTCTGGTGGGGCTAATGGTTACGACATCGGCCGACGCCGCCGTGGTGCGCGACAGCATCAAGAGCAACATCCTGGGCACCGTACGCCACTACATGGTCTACCTGCCCGACGGATTCCACCGCGAGACCAACCGCCACTATCCCGTGCTCTACCTGCTGCACGGATTCACCGACGACGAACGCTCATGGCAGGACAAGGGACAAATGGACCGCGTGGCCGACGAACTGATGGCCACCGGCGAGGCACAGAAGATGGTCATCGTCATGCCCTGTGCCGGAGGCCCCGACACCAAAAACGTCTGGAACGGATACTTCAACATGCCCGGCTGGGCCTACGAAGACCACTTCTTCCAGGAACTCCTGCCCGCCGTGGAGCAGAAATACAGAGCCGGAGGCAGTCGCGGACAACGCGCCGTGGCAGGCCTGTCGATGGGCGGAGGCGGCAGCGTAGGCTATGCCCTGGGACATCCCGACATGTTCTGCGCCTGCTACCCCATGAGCGCATGGCTCAATGCCCAGGCACGCCCCGATGCCGCGCTGGACGACAAGGTGGCACAGGTGACCAACGCCGTGGCCAAGCGCAACCCGTTCGACAAACTGGACAAGGCCAGCGACGAGGAACTGAACGCCCTGCGCCAGATTGCCTTCTTCATCGATTGCGGCGACGACGACTTCCTCTTCGACAACAACATCGAGCTGTACAAGAAGCTGCGCATGAAGCGCTTCAATGCTCAGTTGCGCGTTCGCGACGGCGGACACACGTGGGAATACTGGCACAACGCCCTGCGCCTGTGCCTTCCCTTTGTTTCAAGAAACTTTAAGTAATTATCATATGACCGCAACGATTAACCTATCTTTGGACATTCCGCGCTCCTATAGCGTGACATTGCTGAAAAAGCAACTGACTGAATATGCCAAACAACTGATAGCACACGCAACAGCCAAAGAAGAGGTTGTACCCTATACCATAGAGGAACTGCATGAGCGTCTGGCAGAATCCGAAGCACAATATGCAGCAGGAGAATACTATTCGCAAGATGAAGTTCACACTATGATGAACGAGTTTGTTCGGGGACAAAGTTCGCTATGAAAATAATCTGGACAAAAAGGGCATACCAGTCATGGCTCGAGGCAGCCCAATATATCAAGCAGGAGTTTGGTCAACGAGCGTTGGAGAAGTTCCAAAACAACACACAGCAATGGGAGAACATACTAAGTTCGATGCCTCAGGCAGGAGCTGTAGAACCCTTATTGATGGATTTAAAGCAAAAATATCGAAGCGTAGTAATAAGCAGAAAAAACAAACTAATTTATACCATAGAGAAAGATGTCATAAAGATTGACGACTTTTGGGACACCCGACGGGAACCCAAACTTCAAACCAAAGGATTGAAATAAGAACGCCACAGCGCAATGAAAAATTATGGCAATAGAGAACAACATACTGAATAAACTGGAGGGACTGGTGTCGCGATACGAGGAAGTGTCGACACTGATTACCGACCCGAGTGTGATAGCCGACCAGAAGCGCTACGTGAAACTGACCAAGGAATACAAGGACCTGGGCAAAATCATGGAGGCCAGGAAGGAATACATGGGACACCTGCAGAACGTGCAGGACGCACGCGAGATGCTCGCCACGGAGGACGACCCCGAGACAAAGGAAATGCTGCGCCAGGAAATGGCACAGAGCGAACACCGACTGCCCGAACTGGAGGAGGAAATCAAACTCCTGCTCATCCCTGCCGACCCCGAGGACGACAAGAACGTCATCATGGAAATACGAGGCGGAACGGGCGGCGACGAGGCAGCCCTCTTCGCAGGCGACCTCTTCCGCATGTACACCAAATACTGCGAGACGAAGGGCTGGAAGACTGCGGTCTCCAGCTACAGCGAAGGCGCATCGGGCGGATACAAGGAAATCGTTTTCTCCGTCACAGGCGAGGGAGCCTACGGCACACTGAAATACGAGTCGGGCGTGCATCGCGTACAGCGAGTGCCTGCCACTGAGACGCAAGGCCGCGTACACACCTCTGCCGCCACCGTGGCCGTACTGCCCGAAGCCGAGGAGTTCGACGTGGAAATCAACGAAGGCGCCATCAAGTGGGACACCTTCCGCTCCAGCGGTGCCGGCGGACAGAATGTGAACAAGGTGGAGTCGGGTGTGCGTGCCCGCTACATGTGGACAAACCCCAACACGGGCGAAACGGAGGAGATACTCGTGGAGTGCACCGAGACACGCGACCAGCCCAAGAACAAGGAACGCGCCCTGGCACGCTTGCGCACATTCATCTACGACAAGGAGCACCAGAAGTACATCGACGACATCGCCAGCCGACGCAAGACGATGGTCTCCACAGGCGACCGCTCGGCCAAGATACGCACCTACAACTACCCCCAGGGACGCATCACCGACCATCGCATCGGCTACACCATCTACAACCTGGCCGCCTTCATGGACGGCGACATACAGGACTGCATCGACCACCTCATCGTGGCCGAGAATGCCGAACGGATGAAGGAAACGGAACTCTGATAATTGAAAATTGAAAGTTGAGAACTGAAAGATGATGTTCCACACCGCCATATTGCAAACCCTGACAAACGCACTGCACAAGTGCGCCAGGCGCTTTCCTGCGCCCCTGTCATTTGTCACGGCATTGGCTCTGTTTCTCATCTATCTCATCTTAGTCGAGCCTGGCTACGACATTCTTAATTCCACCCTTGGCTATTTCCTCGGCGTGGGCGCTCTGCTCTCTCTCACCCTGGCCCTATGGGTTGAAGAAGTCGAAGAGGACAAGAAGACCAACAACATACAAACAGGCGCCTACGCCCTGCTGTTGGCCGACACCATCTATCTCTACTCCATCGACTTCGGCAAGGGGCAGCCAACGGAGACCTTACTGATGCATGCCTCCATATTGTTTGCCCTGGCGCTCTCCGTCCTCTTGCTTTCCTTCCGCAAGGAAACGAACGACACCGCCGCGTGGAACTTCGCCCTGCGCCTGCTTCTGAACTTAGTCGTATGCGGAGGCATTGGCCTATTGCTGTGGGGAGGACTCAGTTTGTTGCTCGTCTCCCTCAAGTGGCTCTTCTCCGTCAATCTTGGCTGGAAGTGGTACTCCATCTCCGGCGTGCTCTTCTCCCTCTATCTGCCTGCCCTCCTCTTTTTGGGGCGCATACCCGATGGCGAAGAGAAGCACGACACGACGCCCCTGCGCTCGGCCTTCCTCGGCAACGTCATGCGCTACATCTTCGTACCCCTCGAGGGGCTCTACGTATTGGTACTCCTGGCCTATGCCATCCGCATCCTGGTGCAGTGGGAACTGCCCAATGGCTATGTCTCGTGGCTCGTCATAGCGTCCATGGCGGGATGCATTGCCATTGAGATAGGCCTCTACCCCATTCGTCTGTCAGAGAAACGAAGCATCGACGACAAGATAGCACGCCTCCTGCCCCTCGTGCTCACGCCCCTGCTCCTGCTGATGACCGTGGGCATCATCCGCCGCTTCATAGACTATGGCGTCACCATCCCACGGCTCTATCTCATCCTGCTCAACCTCTGGTTCTATGCCGTGTGCCTGGGACTCTACCTCACCCGTGCCCGTCGCATCCATTGGGTGGGACTCTCCTTTGCCGCCCTGTTCCTGCTCACGTCGGCATTGCCCGTCAATTTCTCGAACTTCACCCGTAGGCATTTGCTCCGCGAGGTTAGGCAACTGATAGGCCCTACTGGAGCCTCCTTGCCACTCACGGCCGACGCCTACGACAGACTGATGCAATCCATGCCCGAAGAGCAGGCTGCCTCCATCAGTTCGAAGCTTCTTTACATAGAGAGGCAATTCAGCAAAGAGAGCATCAGTTCGGTAGTCGACCAAAAGGAACGGAGCATCTCGTTTGAGACCTACGCGAAACAGACCAACTCAGCCCAAGACATATCTTACATTTATGGGGAGGCTACCACCGTAGCCATTGACATCCCTCAAGGATTCACAAGATTGGAGGAAAGGCACTTCAATA
>CAMOUQ010000130.1 GCA_946626595.1 uncultured Prevotellaceae bacterium
CACTACGCCTACACCATCTTCGACGGCATCAACACCTATACCTACGACTACGGTCTCTGCGGCAGAACCGTCATGCTGAGAGCCACCTTCAACCTTCGGAATTAGAGACTCACGTTGGCTTCACATTGGCTTCGCCTTCCTCACTCGCGACTCGGCCAAACGAACGAGTTCGATGGCCCTCGCTGCTCTTTCGTTTCTAAAATGCTTAAACAAGTTTGGCATTTTGCTCGGTTTGCACTATCTTTAACCTTCGGTTTTAGATAGGCTGCACCTCGAAAATTCTTAAACAAGTTTGGCATTTTGCTCGGTTTGCACTATCTTTGTGGGGCAAATCACTAATGGAATATTGTAACATGAAAAGACCGTTCTTCGTGCTGTTGCTCTTCATGCAACTTATGCTTTCGACCTTTGCCCAATGTCCCCTGCGCCGCAATACAGCGGAGGGCCGCGTGTTCGTGGCCGCCCACCGCGCCGACTGGAAGTATGCACCAGAGAACTCATTGCAGGCTCTGAGGAATGCCCTGTTCTTCGGGGCCGACATCATTGAGACCGACGTACGGCAGACGCGCGACGGCCTCTTCGTGATGATGCACGATGCCACGGTGGACCGCATGACCAACGGTACGGGGCGCATTGCTGACATGACACTGGAGGAGGTGCGCCGCCTGCGCCTCCGCACCAACTGGGGGCAATCGACCCAGATGCCCGTGGCCACACTGGAGGAATACATCGAAGAGGCCCGCGGACGTGCCCATCTCTATCTGGACAAGGCGGGCGTAGACCTGCCCGGCACTGAGGAGGGCAGTACTGTGCGTGCCCTGCTGAAGGTGCTGCGGCGGCACGGGGTGTTGCAGGAGACCATGTTTGTTCTCGACTGGCCCTACGAGAAGGCCCGTCGCATCTTCGGCACGGCGCTGGACAGCGTCATCTACTGTCCTGTCATCGAGGACCGCATACCCAACCTCACGGCCTACGTAGAGGAGTATGTCCGTGAGCTGAAGCCTCTGGCCTTCCAGTTCCGCATGGCATCGCTGGAGGGCGAATCCTACCATCTGCTGCCCCGCGTACTGGAGTCTGGCAGCCGTGCCTTCGTGGCCAGCACGTGGCCCAACCATACAGCCGGACACGACGACCTTGTGTCTATCTTCCAGCGTCCATCGCAGGGATGGGGATGGCTCATCGGACAGGGTTTTACCATTCTCGAAACCAATTTTCCCAAAGATTTGATAGAATATCTCCAGCGTGAGCATCGCCACTGACTGGGGCTGCCACCCATTGGTTTTCCTATTTTCCACGAAAAAAGAGGGGGCGAGGGGTTGGGAAACCACCGCCTCGGGTGTCTTATGAACAGAAAGCTATCAAAAAAACGGATGGAAACTGCTGCGGACATCAGACGACTCTATGAGCAACATCGCACCGAGATGCTGCGCCTGGCCAGTCGCCTGCTGGCCGACGAGGAGGAGGGGCGCGACGCGGTGAGCGACGTGTTTGCCCAGCTGGCCGAGCGAAGGACGGAGGTGCCGTATGGCGTGCCTTACCTGCTCTCGGCCGTGCGCAACCGGTGCATGAACGTGCTGCGCCACAAGGGCGTCAGGGAGCGTGTGCATCGTCTCCTGCCACTGGACGAGGCCATGGCCGAAGACAGCCGGACGGCAGAGGAAAGGGAGGCCACGCTGGAGTCGATACTCCACTTCATCGACACCGAACTAACGCCGCAGACGCGCGAGGTGGTGCGACTGCGTTTCCGGGAGCGTATGACCTACAGTCAGATAGCCCAACAGCTGGGCATCAGCGAGGCGGCCGTCTACAAGCATCTGGCACAGGCCATCCGTAAGTTGAAGCAAAGGTTCAATCCCTAAATCCCGAGTATCATGGACAAACTGGAAATCCTGCTCGACATGACCGAGCACCCCGACCGCTACACGGAGAAACAGATGCAAGAACTGCTGGCCGACGAGGACATGCGCAAGCATTACCAGATGATGGTGTGGCTGCGCGAAAGTCAAGACCCCTCCCGACCACCCCTTGAAGGGGAGGGGAAGACCTCGCCTTCTATGGGCAGGGCCGGAAAGGCTCCCTTCCTCACGGATGGGCGGGGGAGAGGCCTCTACCGGAAGATTGCTGCCGCATTCGCAGGGGCCATACTTATGGCGGGCCTGCTGTTTGCAGCCGTTCGCCCCTTCTTGAATTCACCCACGGAAGCAGAGAATGTCTCTTCCGTAGGGGACGAGGCTCCCTTCCCTCCCAGGGAAGGGCAGGGGGATGGGTCTGCCCTTAGCTTCGATAACGCCCCGCTTGACAGCATCCTCACGGTCGTAGCCCAGCACTATGGCAAGGTCGTCCTGTTCCGCAACGAGGAGGTTCGCACAATGCGACTCATCATGACGTGGCAACCCACCGACTCGCTGTCGAGCCTGATTGGCCGACTGAACCTGTTCGAGGGGCTTCAGATCACCCTGCAGGCCGATACACTCATTGTTGAAACAGGAAAGAAGGAGGGCGAGTGATGCGACGGCTTTTATACCTTATTATATATATACTCTCGTCCCCCTTTCTGTCTGCACAGGTAACTGCCCCCTCCCTACAAGGGAGGGCGGGGGGAGAGTCTCTTGTGGAGGCTCTGCAGGCCCTGGCCCACGAGCATCCCGAATACACCATCGACATCCTGACCGACGGACTGACGGAACTGCGCACATCGGCCCGCCCGAAGGGCCAGAGCGTGCCCGACGACGTGCGCCGACTCTGCAAGGGACTGCCCGTAAGGGTAAACACGGACGGCAAACACATAACCGTGCAGGCCAAGCGCAAGCAGCGTCTCCAGACCATTGTCCTCGGGGGCAAAGTGGAGGATGGTTTCCTGAAGATGCCCTTGCCCGAGGCCCACGTCTCCATCCTTTCGGCGGACAGCACGGTGATCGTGGACAGTGCACAAATGACACCTTTCATTGGTCGCGGCGAGCGCATCGTGATGGCACACTATGCGGCCGAGGTCAGCGGTCTAGCAAAGGAGTACCTCGTCCGTGCCCAACTCGACGGCTACGATGACCAGTGGCAGCGCGTGCCCGTCCCTGCAGGGGAAAAGGAGGTGGAGGTGCCCAAACTGAGCATGCGCAAGATGCAGGGCAAAACGATGAAGGAACTGGTGGTAACGGCCACGAAGGTGAAGTTCTTCTGGCGCGGCGACACGCTCATCTACGATGCCACGGCCTTCCAGTTGCCACAGGGTTCCATGCTGGGCGACCTCATCCGCCAGATGCCGGGCGTGACGCTGAACGAGCAGGGCGAGATATTCGTCAACGGTCGCAAGGTGGACGAACTCCTGCTGGGTTCGCACACGTTCTTCGGCGGCAACAAGCGCGTGCTGATGGAGAACCTGCCGTACTACACCGTGAAGACGCTGAAGGTCTATGAGAAACAGACGGAAAAGAACGAGGCCCTGGGCTACGACGTGGAGCCGAAGAAATATGTGATGGACGTGAATCTGAAGGACGAATACAGCCGGGGCTACATTGCCAACGTGGAGGCTGCCGGCGGCACGGACAAGCGCTACCTGGGCCGTGGTTTCCTCTTAGGCTTTACCGACCGGGTGCGCACTACCCTGCTGGGCAACATCAACAACGTGAACGAGTCGCGCCACATCGGCCAACAGGGCCACTGGCGCCCGGGCACGACACCGCAGTCGCTGCTGACGACGCGCAGCGTGGCAGGCGAGGTGGCCTACTATGCCAAGGAAGACAAGGTGAAGGAGATATTCCGTGCCGAGTTCACTTCCACAAGCGACGAACAGACCATGCACCAGCGCCGCGAGCAGTACCTCGACGGACTGACGCCGACCGCGCGGACCGATGCCTTCAACCGCCAGGGCAACAACCGCCTGAGCCTGCACAACGAGTTCACCCTGAAGAAGCCCTGGACCTACGTCACCGCCGACTTCCGCTATGCCCATCGCGACGGCTCTATGCATTCGGCTTTTGAGGAGCAGGCCGACTCGCTCACCATCCTGCAGCGCACCGTGGGCATGAACGAGGCCACGACCTGGGGCCTCTCCGCCGACGCGCAGGGCACCGTCAAGTTCCGCCGCCCCAAGCAGCACATCTCCTACTATGGCTATATAAACCACAATAACGAGGAGACGGAAGAGGCCATGCGATACCAGACCGCCGAAGTCGCGTGCCAGACGGTTCCCCCGTCGGGGCAGACCACGCACAATTCCCGCTCCATCCGGAACCGCTGGACGGGAGGCCTGGCATCGTTCTCCTATCACAAGGAACTCGGCCACGACCTGACACTGTCGGTAGGCGACGGGGCAAACGTCACGGTGACCGACAACCACGACTGGCTCTATCATCCCGACACGCTCCTTCTGCCCTCGCAACTCGATGCCCTCACGGCCATCACCGACCCATCGAACTCCTACGACCTGCATCGCCGCCGCTGGGAGCACAAGCCCGGCATAAGTCTGTCAAAGCACGGCACCTACATCCACCCCCAAATCCGCATGACCATAGGCTACCAGCGATGGAGCATAGGCATGGGCGTGCCCGTCGTCCATGAGCGAATCCATTATCAGCGTGGCGTGATTGACACCATAGCCCGGCAGACGACCGTCATCCTGGACCCTCACGCCTCGTTCCGCCACGTATGGAAGGACGGCAAGCGCGACATCCACCTTCATGCCAGTTACAAGAATGCCCCGGCCGAATTGCTCGACCGCATCGACTGGCGCGACGACAGCCATCCCCTCATCGTCAAACTCGGCAACCACGACCTGAAAGGCGCGGCAATGACATCGCTCAGTGCCAGTTACTCCGACCAAACGGCCCCTCGCCAGGGCATGTACTACCTGGATGCCAAGTTCGACTATTACCATCGCGTCGTGTCTCAGTCGGTCGCCTACAATCCCGCCACCGGCGTCTATACCTACA
>CAMOUQ010000131.1 GCA_946626595.1 uncultured Prevotellaceae bacterium
ACGACGCGTCGATGAAAAGAGGGGGACGCAAGGTTAGCCCACAATCCACTTGCCGAGGCGCGGGATGCGCTGTACGGCAACGCAGAAGAGGGCCGTGACGAGGAACGTCAGTAGGGCGGTGGAAAGAATCTGTACGGGGGTGGTCCAGATGCCCAACTGGCCGTCGAGACCAGTGCCAAGCGCAGTGCGCAGCCAGCCGCTGACGGCGGCCAGGACTATCATGTGGCAGAGGTACATGCCGTAGCTGGCCCGGCTGACGGGCAGCAGTATGCGACGGAAGAAACTGCCCTGCGACGTAATCTTGCGGAAGACGAGCACCCAGCCGATGGTCATCAGGGCTACGCTCAGGGTGTCGTTGATCCAGGTCGTCTCCCATGCGACAACCATGCCCGTGGGCCCTTCGACGGGGTACACGCCCTGGGCGTCGGCCTCCACGGCCCACAGGAAACCCAGATAGCAGATGGCGAAGCCGACGAGCCAAGCGGGTAGGGCTATGGCCAGCGTGCGGCGCCACGACAGGGGGCCGACGAAGCGGCGCAGATAGAGCCCCAGCAGCATGTAGCCCACGAAGCCACTGAAGTAGTAGAAGAGTCCGTAGGGATTCCACGAGGCCTCGCCCCACAGTGGGTAGCGAGCCGGATTGGGGATGCCCGTGGGACCATAGATGACGGGGGGATTGCCTCCGGCCAAGGCGCGCACGAAGGGTAGGAGAGAGGTGAGCAGGCAGAGGAGAAGGTAGAACTGGAGTTCGCGCTTGCCGACCCGTTCGGCCCAGGGCGAGAGCATGGGCATGAGCAGATAGAGCCCGACGAGCATGTAGACGAACCACAGGTGGCCTGCGGCATAGTTGAAATTGAGCAGCAGGCTGGAGAGATTCTCCCCGGCATTGCCCCAATACAGGGCATAGACCAGCGACCACACGGCGAAGGGCACAACGACGCGCAACATGCGCCGGCGCAGAAACTCACCGGTGGAGTAGTGGAGCGGAAATTGGAGATAGCTGCTGGCTACAACAAATAAAGGTACGCACGCGCGTACGAAGGTGTCGGACATCGAAACCCAACGGGCATCCATGGCCGTCAGGATGCGGGCCCCCTCGCCACCGATGTAGAAAGGCTCGGTGCTGTGCACCGTCATCACCATCAGGCAGGCCACGACGCGCATCCAGTCTATCCATACTTCCCGGTCTTTCATTGTGATAGGTGTGTGTGTTTAGCTGAATATGATGGTCTTGTTCTTGTAGGTCAGTATCTTGCGGTCGATGTGCTTCGACACGGCACGCGAGAGGACTATCTTCTCCAGGTCCTTGCCCTTCAGGACGAGGCTCTCCGGCGTGTCCTTGTGGCTGATGCGTGCCACATCCTGTTCGATGATGGGGCCGGCATCCAGTTCGGCTGTCACGTAGTGGCTCGTGGCTCCAATGATTTTCACGCCTCGGGCCCATGCTTGGTGGTAGGGCTTGGCACCCACGAAGGCCGGCAGGAAGGAGTGGTGGATGTTGATGATATGGTGGGGGTACTGGGCTATCATGTCGTCGCTGATAATCTGCATGTAGCGCGCCAGGACGATGAAGGTGATGCGCTTCTCGCGCAGGAGTTCCATCTCGGCCTGTTCTACCTCGGCCTTGTTGGAGTGGTCGCGGTTGATGCTCCAGACGTAGTAGGGGATGTCGAACTGTTGGGCCACGTAGCGCAGGTCCTCGTGGTTGGAGACGATGCAGGGGATGTCGACATTCCACTCTCCGGCCTTGTATCGGGCCAGGAGGTCGTAGAGGCAGTGGCTCATCTTAGAGACAAAGATGGCCATGCGCGGCCGTTCGTCGCTGTAGTAGAGATTGAACGTCATCTCGTAGCGCTGGGCATAGAGCGTGCTGAGATACTCCTTGATCTTCTCCTTCGGAACGAGGAAACCGTCCAGCTCCCATTCGATGCGCATGAAGAAGACACCGTCCTCGCGGTCGACATACTGGTCCAGATAGACGATGTTGCCGTGGTTGTCGGTGATGAACTTGGTCACTTCGCTGATGATGCCCGGCTGGTCGGGGCAGTGGAGGAGGAGTATGGCGGTAGGTTTCATACTTCTTTATTTCGTTTAATGTATATAGTTGTTCTGTAGGGGTTTTATGCTTCGTTCCGTCTATCCAGAAGGACTACGTTCTCCACGTGTTGCGTATGCGGGAACATGTCGACGGGCTGAATCCTGCGGACGCAGTAGTCGGCATCCAGCAGGGCCAGGTCGCGGGCCTGCGTGGCGGGGTTGCACGAGACGTAGACGATGCGCCGGGGGGCTGCCCGCAGGATGGTCTGGACGACGTCGGCGTGCATGCCAGCGCGTGGTGGGTCGGTGATGATGATGTCGGGGCGGCCGTGGGCCTGGATAAACTCGTCGGTGAGTATGTCCTTCATGTCGCCGGCAAAGAACTGGGTGTTCGTGATGCCGTTGAGCTGGGAGTTGACCTTGGCGTCCTCGATGGCCTCGGGCACGTACTCGATGCCGATGACCTCGTGGGCCTGGCGCGCCACAAAGTTGGCTATGGTGCCGGTGCCGGTGTATAGGTCGTAAACAATGGGCTTCTCTGCACCCTCTGTGTCAGTGAATCCGAAGGAACGGGCCACCTTGTACAGCTCGTAGGCCTGGTCGGTGTTGGTCTGATAGAACGACTTGGGGCCGACCTTGAAGCGTAGGCCCTCCATTTCCAGGTAGATGTGGTCGGTGCCGCTGTGGACTTCGATGGGCAGGTCGCCAAATGTGTCGTTGTATTTCGTGTTGTTCACCCAGAGCAGGCTCGACACCTCGGGATGGCGCTCGTGGATGAAGTCCATCATGTCCATGGCCTGCTGGCGTTCGTCGTCGTTTTGGATGCAGAACTGGATGAGGAGCATCAGTTCGCCGGTGTTCGACAGACGAATCATCATGCCGCGGAGCAGTCCTACGTGCTCGCGGGCATCGAAGAACGACAGGGCATGCGCATAGGCATAGTCGCGGATGTCGTTGCGCAGGCGGTTGTTGACGTCCTGCATCAGGTGGCACTCCTCGATGGGCAGCACCTTGTCCCAAGCTCCTCCGGCATGATAGCCGACGGCTCCGGGCTGGTCGAATTGTTCGCCACTGGCTATCTGTTCGCGTGTCAGCCATGCCTTGTTGGCAAAGCCAAACTCCAGTTTGTTACGATATTCGCGCGTCTTGCGACTGCCCAGAATGGGCTGGCACTCCGGCAACTCTACCTTGCCGATGCGCTTCAGGGCGTCCATCACCTGCTTCTGCTTCCATCGCAACTGCTCCTCGTAGGGCAGGCACTGCCACTTGCATCCGCCGCACACGCCGAAGTGGCGGCAGAAGGGTTCGGAACGCCGTTCGCTCAGCTTATGAAACTTCACGGCTTCGGCCTCGGCATAGCTGTGTTTCTTCTTCGTCAGTTTCAGGTCGACCACGTCGCCAGGCACCACCCAAGGCACAAACACCACCAAATCCTCCACACGTGCCAAAGCCTTGCCTTCGGCTGCTACATCAGTTATCTCAATCTGCTCCAATGTAGGCAATTCTTTTCTCTTTCTGCTCATATTTTAGAATTTATGGTGCAAAGGTACAAATAAATTTGGAGAAAAGAGAATTAAATGTTACCTTTGCAAACAAACCAATAAAATTATACCAATTTTTAATACTTACAGAACATGAGTCAAAAGAGAGTTTACACCTTCGGTAACGGACAAGCCGAGGGTAACGCCCAGATGCGTGAGCAACTGGGTGGCAAGGGTGCCAATCTGGCTGAGATGAACCACATTGGCGTACCCGTTCCTCCTGGTTTCACCATTACTACCGACGTCTGCAACGAGTACTACGAGGTAGGTCAGGAGAAGATTATGGAGCTGCTGAACGACGACGTAATGGCTGCCGTCAAGCACATCGAGACCCTGATGAACTGCAAGTTCGGCGATGCCCAGAACCCCCTGCTCGTGAGCGTACGTTCGGGTGCCCGCGCCTCTATGCCCGGCATGATGGACACCATCCTCAACCTGGGTCTGAACGACGAGGTGGCCGAGGGCATGGTGGAGAAGACCAAGAATCCCCATTTCGTATATGACAGCTATCGCCGCTTCGTGCAGATGTACGGCGACGTGGTGCTGGAGATGAAGCCCGTCAACAAGACCGACATCGACCCGTTCGAGGAAATCATTGAGCAGGTGAAGGCCATCCGTGGCGTGAAGCTCGACAAGGACCTGAGCGTAGACGAACTGAAGGAACTGGTTCGCCGCTTCAAGACCGCCATCAAGGAGCGCACAGGCAAGGACTTCCCCAACGACCCCGTAGAACAGCTCTGGGGCGCCATCTGCGCCGTATTCCGCAGCTGGATGAACGAGCGCGCCATCCTGTATCGTAAGATGGAGGGAATTCCCGACGAGTGGGGTACGGCCGTCAGCGTCATGGCCATGGTATTCGGTAACATGGGCGACACCTCTGCTACGGGCGTATGCTTCAGCCGCGATGCTGCCAACGGTGAGAACCTCTTCAACGGTGAGTACCTGGTGAACGCACAGGGCGAGGACGTTGTGGCTGGTATCCGCACTCCCCAGCAGATCACCAAGATTGGCTCTCAGCGCTGGGCTGAGCGTGCCGGCATCAGCGAGGAAGAGCGCGTGGCCAAGTATCCCTCTATGGAGGAAGCCATGCCCGAAATCTACGCTCAGCTCGACGCTCTGCAGGATAAGCTGGAGAAGCACTATCGCGACATGCAGGACATGGAGTTCACCGTACAGGAGGGCAAACTGTGGTTCCTGCAGACACGTAACGGTAAGCGCACAGGTGCTGCCATGGTGAAGATTGCCATCGACCTGCTGCACGAAGGCATGATTGACGAGAAGACCGCCATCATGCGCTGCGAGCCCCAGAAGC
>CAMOUQ010000132.1 GCA_946626595.1 uncultured Prevotellaceae bacterium
TACACCGAGGTCGTACCCCTGGAGACCGACTACCGGATGTACGACTATCGGGTGGAAATAACCTATCCCGAATGGGCTCCGCTCTCGGCCGATGAGGTGCGTCGGGTGGAGCAGACGGGCATCCCCGTGGGCGAGGAGCTGGAGGTTGCGGCCTCCGTCTCTGTCAGTCGCAAGCGAGGGATGCTGGACATTGCCTTCTGTCCCATCGTCAAGCGCGACGGACGCTACCAGAAGTTGCTCAGCGCCAGCATCGACATCGTCCCGACCCCCAAGGCACGCAACATCCGGCGCGCCCCCCAGGCTACGGCCTCGGAGCGATACGTCCGCCAGAGCGTCTTGGCCGAGGGCAAGTGGGTGAAGATAGCCATCACTGCCGATGGCATGTATCGGCTGACGCGCTCTGCCCTGAAGAAGATGGGATTCTCCAATCCCGACAACGTCCGCCTCTACGGCCACGGCGGATACCGCCTGAGCGAGATTTCTGCCCCCGACGAGGAGTACGACGACCTGCAGGAGGTACCCCTCTACAAGGCCGACAACGATACGTGGCTCTTCTGGGGCAATGGCCTGGTCTACTGGAGCGGAAACACGCGCGTCATCAATCCCTATGCCACGCAGGCCTGTTATTTCCTGACCCAGGGCGACAGTCCCAGCCAGATGGCCACCGCCGAGAAACTCGATTCGTGCGACGTCTCCTACGACACCTTCACAGACCATGTGCTTTACGAAAAGGACGAATACGCATGGTTCCACGGCGGGCGCAATCTCTACGACCCCGTGAACTATGCCAACAGCAGTTCGCATACCTATAAACTCACCACCCACAACAGTCAGGGCGACGAACGCCTGACGGTGGTCTTCACGGCTTCCAGCGACGAAAGCACGGAACTCAAGACCACGGTCAACGGCAACGCACTGGCCGCAACCATGCTCTCGGCTCTGGGCAGCTATCAGGCCGCCACCTCGGCTTCGCGCACGACGGACGTCAGCAGCTATAGGGTAGGGGACGACTGGACGGTGAACCTCTCCAGCACCTCGGGTCACGATGCACGTCTCGACTACCTGGCCTTGCACTACACCCGCCAGATTACGCCCCACGAGGGCTATGTGGCCTTCTCGGCTTCGCAGTCGGGCAAGGCCAGATTCAATGTCTCGGGCTCCGGCCTCCAGGTGATGCGCATCGGTGAGCCGGGCGACACGGCCTGCCTGATATCCGGAACCCAGCAGGGCAACACCTATCAGGTGGTGGTGGACGATGCTTCGCGCCGCTATGTGGCCTTCAATCCCCAATACGATTTTCCCCAACCCGCCGTGGTGGGCACCATAGAGAACCAGAACCTGCACGCTTTGGACAGCCTGGACATGGTGATCATCGTTCCTGCTAACGACAAACTGACCGCCCAGGCAAACCGACTGGCTGAGGCCCATCGGCAGACGGACGGTCTGCGCGTCTGTGTGGTCAGGGCCGACCAAGTGTACAACGAATTCTCCAGCGGCACACCCGATGCCACCGCCTATCGGCGACTGATGAAGATGCTCTACGACCGTGCCCAGACCGACGACCAGATGCCTCGCTACCTCTTGCTCTTCGGCGACTGCGCCTGGGACAACCGCATGCTGAGTTCCGGCTGGCGCAAGTACAGCCCCGACGACCATCTGCTCTGCTTCGAGAGCGAGAACAGTTTCAGCGACACGCAGGGCTATGTCATGGACGACTACTTCGGCCTGCTCGACGATGGCGAGGGGAGCCGCCTGACCGACGACAAATTGGACCTGGGCATCGGACGCTTCCCCGTGAAGAGCGCTTCGGAGGCCAAGGTGATGGTGGACAAGAGCATACGCCACCTCACCAATGCCAACGCCGGAGGATGGAAGAATATCGTGATGGTGATGGGCGATGACGGCGACGAGAACGAACACCTGTGGATGGCCGACACCATAGCCGAACAAACCATGCGACTGAACCCTGAGATGGAAGTCAGGAAGGTGATGTGGGATGCCTACAAACGCGTGTCGACCCTGACGAGCAACACATACCCCGATGTGACAAAGATTGTGAAGGACCAGATGGCCGAAGGGGCACTGGTCATGAACTATACAGGACATGCCAACACCTATTGCCTCTCGCATGAGTTCGTGCTGAAACTGGAAGACTTCGTGGCCTTCAAGGGCACCAACCTGCCCCTGTGGGTGACGGCTGCCTGCGACGTCATGCCCTACGACGGACTGGTGGACGACATCGGCGAGGCGGCTGTCCTGAACCCTGACGGAGGTGCCGTAGCCTTCTACGGAACGGCGCGTACGGTGTATGCCAACAACAATCTGAAGATGAATTGCTGGTTCATGCGCTACCTCCTGGGTACCGACGATGCCGGACGTCGCTATCGCGTAGGCGATGCCGTGCGCCTGGCCAAAAGCTACATCATAGCCAACAACCTGGAACTGGATCACCGCGAAAACAAGCTCCACTACGCCCTTCTGGGCGACCCCGCCCTGACCTTCGGAGCGCCCTCGAATCGCGTGGTGCTGGACAGCATCAACGGCGTACACATAGCCGATGCCGATTCGATGCAACTGCGGGCAGGCAGCCCCGTGCGCATGAGCGGACATCTCACCGGCGAAGGCGTCGATACATTGAGAAACTTCAACGGCATGCTCTCGGCACGTGTCTACGACAATCTGGAGACTATCGTCTGCCGCAACAATGCTTCGGTGAAGAAGGGCCCCTACCAGTTCACGAGCCGTGAGAAAATCCTCTTCAGCGGACAGGACAGCGTGCGCGCAGGCACGTTCAGTATCAGTTTCGTGATGCCCGTCGACATCAACTTCAGCGACGAGTCAGGGCGCGCCGTCTTCTATGCCATCAACAACGAGGGCGACGTAGAGGCCAACGGATACAGCGAGGACTTCACCGTGGGCGGCATCAGCGAGTCGATTGACAGCGACACAGAAGGTCCCCAGATCTACGCCTACCTCAACGAGGAGGAATTCGAGAACGGCGGACGGGTGAACAGTACGCCATACTTCGTGGCCAAACTGCAGGACGAAAACGGCATCAACTACAGCGGAGGCGGCCTTGGTCACGACCTGCTGCTCACCGTCGACGGGGATGCGTCGAAGACCTACGTGCTGAACGACTGCTATACGGGCGAGTTCGGCGATTTCACACGCGGCACCGTGGCCTACAGCATACCGGCCCTGGAGGACGGACCTCACTCGCTCACCTTCCGCGCTTGGGACGTGCTGAACAACACCACCAGCACCAGCCTCGACTTCGTGGTCGACAGTTCGCTGAAGCCCCATGTGCTCCACCTGACCGTCAGCCAGAATCCGGCACTCGTCAGCACCAACTTCCTTGTCACCTACAACATGCCGGGCACCGACTGCGACCTCCTCATCGAGGTCTTCGACTTTGCCGGCCGCCGCATGTGGAGCCAGTCGATGACCGCCAACAGCGGTTCGGGCCTCTACAGCGTACCCTGGAACCTGACGATGTCGGGCGGCGGGCGACTGGGCGCAGGCATCTATCTCTATCGCGCCACATTGCGCCAGGGCAACAGCAAGAAAGTGACCAAGTCACAAAAAATAATCATTCATGGCAATAATTGATGTAACTCCTTCGTTTATTTAATTGATAACGCAAAAGTGTAATTGATAATGAAGGATGCAAAGAGAATATATTTGATGGTGGTGATGCTCATCGGCGTTGCCAACTTTCAAGTCTCCACTCTCCACTTCCAACTTGGTTCTGCCCAGGCTCAGGACAAGAGGAACATGTTCAACCCGGTGAACTACAGCGTCACCTCCCTGGCCATTGCTCCCGATGCCCGTGCCGGTGCCATGGGCGACCTGGGCGTAGCCACCGAGGCCGATGCCAACTCGCAATACTGGAACCCGGCCAAGTACCCCTTCAACATTGCCCGTGCAGGCATCAGTGCATCCTACACCCCATGGCTGCGCAAGCTGGTCAACGACATCAACCTGGCCAACCTGGCCGGCTTCTACCGCATCGGCGACTACAACGCCCTGAGTGCCTCGCTGCGATTCTTCACGCTGGGTGAGGTATCCCTCGACGAGAGCGACGACGCCATGACCATCAAACCCTACGAACTGGCCGTCGACGTAGCCTACAGCCGCATGCTCAGCGAATGCTTCTCGATGGGCGTGGCCATGCGATTCATCTATTCCGACATCACCTACGACTACACCGCCGAGAGCAAGGCCGGAAAGGCCTTCGCCGCCGACATCTCTATGTACCGCAACGGCTACTTCATGATGGGCAACCGCGAGTGCTCCTTCGCATGGGGCCTGAACATCAACAACATCGGTTCCAAGATATCGTACGGCGGCGACGACAACGCCGAGTTCATTCCCACCAACCTTCGCCTGGGTGCCAACTTCACGCTGCCCTTCAACCAGTACAACAAACTGAGCATCGCAGCCGATGCCAACAAACTCCTCGTCCCCACCTATCCCAAGCAGAACGAGGACGAATCCGATGAGGAATACACCGACCGCGTGCAGCGTCAGTACTACGACCTCTCGCCCATATCCGGCATCTTCAAGTCGTTCCACGACGCACCCAACGGGTTCAAGGAGGAAATGCAGGAGATACAGTGGAGCCTGGGCTTGGAATACAACTACAACGACCGCTTCATGGTACGCGCCGGTTACCACCACGAACACGCGAACAAGGGTAACCGTAAGTACGTCACCGCCGGTGCAGGCTTCAAGATGAGCGTCTTC
>CAMOUQ010000133.1 GCA_946626595.1 uncultured Prevotellaceae bacterium
ACCGCGAGGAGCGCAAGATGTCTCTGGGCATCAAGCAGCTGAAGGAAGACCCCTGGCAGAATATCGAAGAGAAGTATCCCGTAGGTTCGAAGCACACCGCTCGCGTACGCAACTTCACCAACTTTGGTATTTTCGTAGAAATCGAGGAAGGCGTAGACGGCCTCATCCACATCAGCGACCTCAGCTGGACCAAGAAGATTAAGCACCCCAGCGAGTTCACACAGATTGGTGCCGAACTGGAGGTTTGCGTACTGGAGATTGACAAGGCCAACCGCCGTCTCTCTCTCGGCCACAAGCAGCTGGAGGAGAATCCCTGGGACGTATTCGAGACCATCTTCACCGTAGACAGCATCCACGAGGGTACTATCGTCGAAATGCTCGACAAGGGTGCCGTCATCCAGCTGGAGTACGGCGTTGAGGGCTTCGCAACTCCCAAGCACCTCGTGAAGGAGGATGGCAGCCAGGCTCAGCTGAACGAGAAACTGCAGTTCAAGGTTATCGAGTTCAACAAGGAGAACAAGCGCATCATCCTCAGCCACAGCCGCATCTTCGAAGATGTACAGCGTGCCGCCGCCCGCGACGCCAAGAAGGATAAGGCTCCGCGCGCCAAGAAGGCTGCTGACGCTCCCGTCATCCAGAACCAGGCAGCCAGCACGACGCTGGGCGACATCGACGCCCTGGCCGAACTGAAGGCTAAGATGGAAAGCGAGAAGTAATTCTTGAGACTGATAATAATGAGAGAATGAGAAAATGAGCGTTTTCTCATTCTCTCTTTTTCATTTTCTCATTTTCTCAACTTCTCATTTTCTCACTTTCTCATTTTCTCAATTTCTCATTCTCTCATTTTCTCATATCATGGAGCCATTCGAGTTACACATCATCGGCTGCGGCAGTGCCAATCCCACCCAACGCCATCGACCCGCCTGTCAGATTCTCTCGACGCGCGGGAAAAACTTCATGATAGACTGCGGCGAAGGCAGTCAGACCCGCCTTGCGCACATGGGACTGAGCATGAAACGCATCGGACACATCTTCATATCCCATGCCCACGCCGACCACTGCCTGGGACTGCCAGGCCTTGTCTGCACCATGAGTCTGCTGGGCCGCACGTCCCAATTGCACATCCACGGGCCTCAGGAACTGGAACCCTTCATGCAGACCGCACTTGCAACGTTCTGTCCCAACCTGGAATTTGCCGTCACATTTCATTCCGTCGACACCAGCAACCACCAGCTCGTGTTCGAGGACCGAAGCGTGGAAGTGTGGAGTCTCCCCCTGCGCCACCGGGTTCCCTGTTGCGGATACCTCTTTCGCGAGAAACCGGGATTGCCACACATACGGCGTGAAATGATAGAAATGTACGAGATTCCCGTCAGCCAAATCAACAACATCAAGGCGGGCATGGACTGGACGCTGCCCAACGGAACGCTCGTTCCCAACAGCCGACTCACCACTCCGCCTTCGCCCACCCGCTCGTTCGCCTATTGCAGCGACACCACTCCCCTGCCCTCGCTTGTCCCCATGATAGAAGGTGTAGACTTGCTCTTCCACGAGGCTACGTTCGACCAGGACAACGAGTTCCGCGCACGGCAGACTTTCCACAGCACCACCCTGGAAGCTGCTCAAATCGCCCGCGACGCCCACGTCGGCCGACTGTGCATCGGGCACTATTCTTCGCGAATGACCGACGAAGGCAAAATGCTGAGGGAGGCCCAGAGCATTTTCCCCAATACGGTGCTTGCCAACGAGGGACTGACCCTAAATATTTAGGCCGCAACGGTAAAAGTTGTGAAAAATTGTCATAAAAGCCCGAAAATATTTGGAAGAAAGGAAAAAAAACAATAACTTTGCTTTCGAAATAAATAGAATACGCACAGAAAGGTATGGTGAAAAGACTGCAAATGATAGTATTGAGCCTCTTGTTGGTGGCTGCTCCTGTGAGCCTGATGGCTCAGAGCGACCGCGAGGAGGTCGACACTGAGTTGTCTGCCATCAGTCTTTCTGTCAATGGTTCCAAAGTCCATGTCTCGGGAGCCGATGGCGAGATTTTGGAAGTTTACAATCTGACAGGCGTGAAAGTTGCAAGCATCCGCATCGACAGCAACGACAAGTCTTTCTCCCTGAACTTGCAGCGAGGCTGCTACATACTGAAAGTGGGCAAGGTCGTTCGAAAGATTTCCATCCGCTAACCTACACGCACCATGCGTTGCAGTCTGCCTGCTTTCTCCCTATTCATTTTATTATGTTTCTTATTTGCTTGTGACAACAAGCCGAATCAGCATGTCCGCAGTCTGGACGAGCTGCAGGAATGGATACGCCCCGAATATGCCCTCAAGGCCGAACGCGTATGGCAGGCCATAGAGGCGGCTGCCCGACACACCGGTGGAAAAATGTATGCCGACCGATACGTCCGCGAGCACTACGGCCAGCCAGACGCCCCTCTTATATGGCTAACCCCGGAAGGCATAACCGACCAGGCCGACACGCTCCTGACCTTCCTGGCCCAGGCCAATGATATGGGCCTCACCCCTACGGCATTCCACGCCGACACCCTGCAGCGTCTGCTCTCGCGCATACACAATTTCAATTTCGAGGGCACCACGGCCAATGACATCCTGGGCCAGACCGAATTTCTGCTCACACAGGCCCTGATGCGCTATGCCTGCGGCCAACGTTTCGGATTCATCCACCCACGTCGCGTCTTCAACCATCTGCTGCCCGACATTCCCGCATCCGGCGAGACGCGGACGACGGTCGTGTACCGACAGATATTCGACCAAGGCAACGAGGAGCCCACCGACAGTTTCATTCGTCGCACCATGGACGAGGTGCGCAACCATCGCGTCGGCGACTTCCTGCGACAGATACAGCCCACCTCCCCACTCTATCAGCAAATGCAGCAGGAATACCTGCGGGCACAGTCGCAAAACGACACCACGCGCTCGCGCATGGCACGCATAAATATGGAACGCGCGCGATGGCGCTACCCACACCCCTCGGGCGGCCGATACATCTGGGTCAACCTGGCCGGACAGGAACTGACAGCCGTGGACACGGAACGAGACACCCTGACGACCATGCGCGTCTGCTGCGGTAACTGGAACCACAAGACCCCCCTCCTGCACAGCGTCATACGCCACGTCGAGCTGAATCCCTATTGGGTCATACCGCAGACCATCGTCCGGAAGGAAATCATACCCAGCCACACCGGCGACAGCGCCTATTTCGCCCGCAACCATTATCAGGCCATCAACAAGGAGACAAAGGAAGAGGTCAATCCCGCCACCCTGTCGGCAAGCGACCTGCGCAGCGCACGTTTCACGCTCCGGCAAGAGCGCGGTTCCGGCAACTCGCTGGGCCGCATCATCTTCCGCTTCCCCAACAACTTCTCGGTCTACCTCCACGACACCAACAATCGCGCTGCCTTCCAACGTGCCAACCGAGCCATCAGCCACGGCTGCGTGCGCGTGGAGCGTCCACTCGACCTTGCGCTGTTCTTCCTGGACAACCCCAAGCCCCTCTTCGTCGACCGCATCCGCATGGCCATCGACTTGCCACCGCTCACCCCGGAGGGACGCAATTACCAGAAGGCGCACCCCGATGCCCGGCCCATGCCGAGTTTTTCCTACGACAGGCCCGTACCCGTATGGATCGACTACTGGACGCTCTATCCCACCCCAAAAGGCACCCTCCAATCGTTCAGCGACCCGTACGGATACGACAAGGTCATCGAAAAAAATCTGGATGAAATTTAAACCATCACACCAAACGAGTGTCTAAAGCCCTAAATATGAAAGTAATCGACGAGAAACAGCTCATCAGCCAACTGCAAGACGACAACACCCGCGCTGCCGCCTTTACGACACTCGTCGACACGTACAAGGAGACCCTCTATTGGCAAATCCGCCGCATGGTCCTCAGCCACGACGATGCAGACGACGTGCTGCAGAACACCTTCATCAAGGCCTGGACAGGACTGGATGCGTTCCGAGCCGAAAGCAAACTCAGCACTTGGCTCTACCGCATCGCCACGAACGAGACGCTGAACTTCCTGGAACGCCAACGCCGCCCATCGGTGAGCCTCGACGACAAAGAAAGTTATACGGCACAGACCCTGCAGAGCGACCCCTACTTCGACGGCGACGAGACACAGCTCCAGCTGCAGGAGGCCATCGGCCAATTGCCCGCCAAGCAGCGCCAAGTGTTCCAGTTGAAGTACTTCGACGAGATGAAATACGAGGACATGAGCCAGGTCTTGGGCACCAGCGTAGGCGCGCTGAAAGCCTCGTACCACCACGCTGTAAAAAAAATATGCGATTTTTTTGAACGTCACGATTAAACCTTTTCCATAAAGGCACATCTAAAAAGCAAATAACACAAAGAACAATGATGACTCAGGAAGAAATCAAAATCACAGAACTCGGTGGAAAGACCAATCCATTCCGCGTTCCAGAAGGCTACTTCGAGAGCTTCGACGAGCGACTCTTTGCCCGTCTGCCCCAGCAGAAGCCGGCCAAGGTTGTTTCCTTGAGGCGCAACCTCTGGCGCTATGCCGCAGCCATCGTCGTTGTCCTCGGTGTAGGCTCGGCTCTATACTGGAACCGTGGCACTGACCACTCCCTCGCCTATAGCGAAGAAGCCGCTCAGGAACAATACCTCAACGATGCGCTCGACTATGCCATGGTCGACAACATGGAGATTGCAGCATACCTGACCGAGGCAGA
>CAMOUQ010000134.1 GCA_946626595.1 uncultured Prevotellaceae bacterium
ACGGTCTCGCCCTTGCGGAAGAAGTCGCCGGGTATCTGCTCCTGCTTGGGCAGCAGCAGTTCGTTGTCCTCGTCGTCGAGCAGCAGCAGTTCGCGCTTCCACACCTGATATACCTCGCCCGAGACGATTTCGCCCACGCGGTCCTTGTACTGGTTGTACAGTGTGTCGTGCTCCAGTTCCAGGATGCGGCTGGCCAGCGTCTGGCGCAGGGTCAGGATGCTGCGGCGGCCGAACGAGCTGAAGTCGACCTGCTGGCTCACCTCTTCTCCCACCTCATAGTCGTCCTCAATCTTGCGTGCGTCGCTCAGACTGATTTCGCGCTGCGGGTCGGTCACCTGTCCGTCTTCCACGACGGTACGGTTGTGATAGATTTCGAAGTCGCCCTTGTCGGGGTTCACGATTACGTCGTAGTTGTCATCCGACCCATAGGTCTTGGCGATGACACTGCGGAAACATTCCTCCAGGACACTGACCAGCGTGGCGCGGTCGATGTTCTTCATCTCCTTGAACTCAGCAAAAGAGTTTATCAGGTTTACGGTTCCTGATGATTTGGTTTTTGTAGCCATATATATTTTTCTTTCTAATATTTACTTCACTTTTATCAGGTACTTGGTATATGCCACTTCGTCGAAGGTAAACTTCATGGCCACCAATTCCTTGTGTGCACGCTTGGCACCTTCGGGCTTCACCTTCTGTTCCACCTCCAGGGTGAATCCTTCGGCGGTCACCTCCACCAGCGTACCTTGATACTTGTGTCCGTCGCGTGTCTGTGTCTCCACGGGCTCGCCCATGTGTATTTCGTATTGGCGAAGCACGCGGAAGGGTTGCCCCAGTCCGGCACTGCCCACCTCCAGTTCGTAGTCTTCCTGCTCACGGTCGAGTTTCGACTCGATGTAGCGGCTCAGTTCGGCACAGTCCTCAATCCATACGCCCTCAGCATGGTCGATAGTCACCACGATGCAGTCGTCGGCCGAGACATTGACATCCACCAGAAAGTATTCCTTACCTTCCAGCCACTCATTCACAACATTCTCTACAAGTTTCTTGTCTATCATACTTAGGTTTTATTAACGAGAAGTGAGGAACTCCTTTCGGGCTCCTCACTTTCAACGATGCAAAATTACGAATATCCTTTCAAATAACCAAATAATTTGGATATTTTCGAGCGAAAGTTCCCCCATTTGTCAACCAGACTGTTGATAATGGACGGTTTTTCGCCTCGGGAAGCATCTTTCACTGGCGCAACTTCAGGACGAAGTTGCCCGTCAGTTCCCACGTTCCCTGGTCCATCATGTCGTCGCCCGAGAGCACTTTCTTCTTGGGCAGCTGGGTCAGGTCGAGCGTATCGCTGGCGTAGACTCCATCGGGGTCTTCGGCCATGACCACCAGCCCCTCGTGCAGGGTGGCGTCCCTGAAGACTTTCGTCCGGTACTGGCCTTGCGCGTCGGTCAGGGTGTCGGCCATCAGCACGTAGCCGAATGCGTTCATGAAGTCTTCCTTCACGCTCATGGTTATGTTGGGCAGGGGCGTGCCTTCGGCGTTCGTCACGGTGCCCACCACGTAATAGGAAATCTTCGGCTCACCCATGGGTGGCTCATCCACTTCGTCGTCGCCGCAAGCCGAGAACATCAAGGCCCCGGCCGCAACGGTCAGCCATGCGCTGACCATAATCAATGATTTTACTTTCATGATATATATATATGTTTTTTAGGGTTGTATATGCGTTTCTCACTTCACGGGCATGCTCCAATACAGGAACAGCCCCACCATGAGCATGACCATGACGGCCAGTGCGGCTATGCCCATGAGAAATCCGCGGTTGGCGGTGCGTATGTTTCTTCTGCGTCTCATCGTTGGTTTATTTCTTTGGACTCTTCAGTATTCCTTTGTATCTTTCCTCGTCCTCCAGCAACTTCACGGCGCGGTCGTACACCTTGTCGCTCTTCAGCAGGTGCTGGGCCCGGCCGCGCTGGTAATAGTAGCGGCAGACAATCTCGTCCTCCAGATACGGACGTATGTCGTCGCGGTGGCGCTCCAGTTCGCTCTTCACGTCGCCCTTCAGCGCCTGTTCCAGCTGTTCGAAGGCCTGCTCGGCCCGCTCGTAGCAGCCCTCCAGTTTGGCCGCATCGCGCAGCACCTTCAGCACCTCGCCGGTGCGCCGGTTGGGTTCGAACTGGCGGTCGACCATGAACTGCACGAACTGGGCGTATTCGTCGTCGCCAAACTGGTAGTCGGCAGGTCCGGCTATGGTCTTGTGCTGCTGCACATACTGGGTAACGAAGGCCAGCATGTCGTCGCTCTCCACGGCATCGTACACCACGGAGGCCAGACTGTCGGGCTGGGCTTCGATGTCGGGCTTGATGCCACCGCCGTCGCGCACCTCACGGCCTCCACGGGTGTAGAAGACGCGCGTCAGCGAGTCGGGCACCGTGCCCACGCGGCCGTCGGCCGTCAGATGGCGGTAGTCGTAGGCCTGGATGCAGCGGCCCGAGGGGATGTAGTATCGCGAGATGGTCAGCTTCAGGTTGCCACGGTCGCCCACCTCGTGGATGGCCTGCACCAGGCCCTTGCCGTAGGTGCGGGTGCCCATGACCACGGCACGGTCCATGTCCTGCAGCGAACCGCTCAGAATCTCGGCTGCCGAGGCCGAACTGCTGTTCACCAACACCACGATGGGTGTCTCCATGTCCAGCGGGTCGCTCGTCGTGAAGTATTCGCGGTTCGACGAGGCCAGTTTGCCTCGCGTGTACACCACCTTCTGCCCTTTCTCCACAAAGAGGTTCACGATATTCACGGCCTCATCAATCGCTCCGCCGGGATTGTCGCGCAGGTCCAGCACCAGGCGCCGCATGCCCCGGGCCTTGAGGTCGGCCAGCGCGTGGCGCATCTCCTGGGTGGAGCCTTGCGAGAAGCTGGCCAGATAGATGTAGCCCAGCCCCTCGCCCGTCATGCCGTAGTAGGTGACCGCGGGCATCTGTATGGTCTTGCGCGTCAGGCGGAAGTTGAGGGGTTTCTCCTCCCCCATGCGGCGCACGCTCACCTCCAGACTTGTACCGGGCTCGCCGCGCAGCATGTTGCTCACCTCCGAGGTGGGCTTCTTCCGCACGTCCACGCCGTCGATGGTCAGGATGACGTCGCCGGCCTTCAGTCCGGCCAGCTGGCTGGGCGTACCCTCGTAGGGTTCGATGATCATGGCCCGCTCCTCCTTCGTGTTATAGCGGATGATGCTGCCTATGCCGGCATACTTGCCCGTGGCCATCTGGCGCAGTTCGTCGTCGTCCTCGGGATAGTACTGCGTGAAGGGGTCGACATGCGAGAGCATCGACTTGATGGCCCACCTGATGGTGGTGTCGGCCGACAGGGTGTCGACGTAGTAGAGGTCAAGCTGCCGGTAGATGTCGTCGAAGAGTTCCAGGTTCCGCCCTATCTCGGCATTGTGGCTCTCGGCCCGCTGCGCGGAAAGAAGGAGAGAATGGGAAAATGAGAAAATGAGAGAAAGGAATAGTATACGTTTCACTGTTATCGCCTTTTTTTAATCTTTAATTCAATGCTTAATTCTTCTTTCTTAATTCTTAATTATTTCCGCAGCCTCACGGCGAATATGCTCCCACGTCGGTTCGGGCAAGCGCGTGCCAACGACCTGGATGATGTGCTGCGAGAGCAGCGACCCCATGCGCAGGCACTGCTCCAGTCCGGCCCCCTGGGACAGGGCATAGAGGAAACCGCCGGCAAAGAAATCGCCTGCGGCCGTGGTGTCCACGACGTTCACCGTCCGCCCCGGCACACTGGCACACTGGCCGTTGTGCATGCCCAGGCTGCCCCGCTTGCCCACCTTCACCACGGCCCACCCGGCCATGGAGGCTATCTCGCGCAGGGCCTCCTCGGGAGCCTTGCCCTGGGTGAAGGCAGCGCTCTCCTCCTCGTTGGCAAAGACGATGTCGATGTAGTCTGCCACCAGCTGACGAAGCAGCGGAAGGTTTTCGGCCACTACGTTAAAGCTGGCCAGGTCGATGCTGGTGGTCATGCCCATCGCCTTGGCCACCTCGCAGATGCGGCGGATGAGGGCATTGTCCTGCACCAGGTAGCCCTCGATGTGGAGCAGGTCGTAGCCCAGGAAGCTCTGTTCCGTGATGTCCCCGGGAGCCATCTGCGCGGCCACACCCAGATAGGTGGCAAAGGTGCGTTCGGCGTCGGGCGAGATAAACGTGTTGGCCACACCGGTCATGCCGTCGCGACTGACGAGTCGGGCCTCGATGCCTACCGAGTTGCAGTTGTCTGCAAAGAAGCGACCCATGTCGTCCAGGCCCACCCTGCCCACGAATCCGGGGCGAGCCCCCAGATTGGCCAGTGCCAGCATGGCATTGCCGGCACTGCCGCCCGTGGCCTTGGCGGGGTGCCACGCTTGCATCTGGGCCGAGAGCTCACGCTGCCGGTCGCCGTCGATCAGTTGCATAGCACCTTTTGTCAGGCCCAACTGACTCAATTGTTCGTCGCTCTCCAGACGCACCAAAACGTCCACCAAAGCGTTTCCGATACCTATAATTTTCATTTTTTCATTGAATTTTCTGCAAAGATACAGATTTTTTTTGATATTTGTTTGGTGTATTCAAAAATTCTTCTTACCTTTGCACTCGCATTTGGGAAACAGATGCAGACATCCTGCTTCAGTAGCTCAGTTGGTTAGAGCACCTGACTGTTAATCAGGGGGTC
>CAMOUQ010000135.1 GCA_946626595.1 uncultured Prevotellaceae bacterium
CCTCCTTACGCTTGAAGGCACCACCCTGCTCGTTGTAGGCATCCATAATCTCGGCAGCCAGTTTGTCGGCCATGGTCTTACCGCCGCGCTTGCGAGCGAAAGAAATCATATTCTTCATCGAGATAGATTCCTTGCGGTCGGGACGGATTTCAGTAGGAACCTGGAAGGTAGCACCACCGATACGGCGGCTCTTCACCTCCACCTGGGGAGTAATTTTGTCCAGAGCCTCCTTCCAAATCTGGAGGGCGGGCTTCTCTGCACTCTGCATCTTCTCGCCTACGATGTCGAGGGCTGTGTAGAAGATGGTGTACGAAATACTCTTCTTACCAGAGTACATCAGATGATTCACGAACTTCGATACCTTCACGTCGCCGAAGACGGGATCGGGAAGGATGACGCGCTTCTTTGGTTTTGCTTTACGCATTGTTGTTTTGGGTTTTTTGTTCAGGGCTGTATTCTCGCGTTCTTCAGCACTCCCTCCGGAGCCTTACTCAACCTTAGTTTACAACTCAAAACAGTTTTTGTTAATCACTAATCTTTAGTCTCTAATTTCTAATCCCCTAATCTCTAATCTTTTAATCTCTAATCTTTTAATCCGAGATTACTTCTTAGCCTTGGGACGCTTAGCACCATACTTCGAACGGCGCTGTGTGCGGTTGGCCACGCCGGCGGTGTCGAGCGTACCACGAACGATGTGGTAACGTACACCGGGCAGGTCCTTCACACGACCGCCGCGCACCAGCACGATGCTGTGCTCCTGCAGGTTGTGACCCTCTCCGGGGATGTAGCTGTTCACTTCCTTCTGATTTGTCAGACGGACACGGGCGACCTTACGCATCGCCGAGTTAGGCTTCTTAGGTGTGGTAGTGTAGACGCGCACGCACACTCCGCGACGCTGGGGGCAGCAGTCCAGAGCGGGGCTCTTGCTCTTGTCTACCAACACAGAACGGCCTTTTCTTACCAATTGTGAAATTGTAGGCATTTTGTTTTTTGTTTTTAGTTATTATTATATTTATTATTGTATAGACATGTTCAAAAACGGGCGTATTTACCCATTCGGGGTGCAAAGTTACAAAAACAATCTGAAACGGCCATCCTTTTCGCATCTTATTTTCATCTCAGAGGGCAAAAAAGTGAATATTTAAGGAAATTTAACATAAAACACCATCCTTCAGTTCGCTGTCTCATATATTTTTCCTATATTTGTACTGCCAAAGAAACACTAACATACGAAACACCATGAGAAAAGTCTTCCTACTGCTGTGTTTACTCATATCGCTTGCCGCCACGGCACAGCGGAAGGGTGCCCCCGTCCGCGTCAGCTGCATCGGCAACAGCATCACCTACGGCACCGGACTGGAGAGCCCCGAAAAGGACTCCTACCCCACCCAGCTGCAACGTCTCCTGGGCCCCGGCTACGAGGTCGGACGCTTCGGACGCCCCGGCGCCACGCTGCTGCGCAGGGCCTTCCGCCCCTACTTTGCCCAGCCCGAGTTCCGGCAGGCAATGGACTTCCATGGCGACATCGCCGTCATACACCTGGGCATCAACGACACCGACCCTCGGGCGTGGCCCAACTATCGCGACGAATTCGTCCGCGACTATTCGGCACTCATCGACTCCGTCCGCCTCTCCAACCCCAAGTGCCGCATCCTGGTAGCCCGGCTCACGCCGCTCTCCAGCCGCCACCACCGTTTCCTCAGCGGCACCCGCGACTGGCACCGCGAGATTCAGCAAGTCATCGAACAGGTGGCCCGGCGCAAGGACTGCGAACTCATCTCCTTCTTCGAGCCGCTCCACCACCGTCCCGAACTCTTCCCCGACGGCATCCACCCCAACCGCGAGGGCTACGGCATCATGGCCCAGGTCGTCTACAGCGCCATAACGGGCGACTACGGTGGCCTCTCGCTGCCGCCCTACTTCACCGACAACATGGTGCTGCCCCGCAACCGTGCCTTCGACATCCAAGGCCAGGCCAACGCCGGCGACAAGGTGAGCCTGCGCATCAACGGCCAGCGCCACAACGCACGGGCCGGACGTGACGGACGCTGGACCGTGCACCTCTCTCCCCTGCCCTCGGGCGGTCCCTACACACTGACGGTCAGCACCTCGGAGCGCACCATCACGTTGCAAAACGTCATGGCAGGCGAACTGTGGCTGTGCTCGGGACAGTCGAACATGGAGTTCCAGTTGCAGCAGTGCGCCACCGGAGCCGCCGACATCCCACTCTGCCAGAATCCCGACATACGCCTCCTCAACCTTGAGGCTCGCTGGCGCACCGACAATGTGGAATGGCCCGCGTCGGCCCTCGACAGCATCAACCGCCTGCTCTACTACACCAATCCCGGCTGGCAACCCTGCACGCCGCAGACCGCTCCGCGCTTCAGCGCCATAGGCTACTACTTCGCCCGCGAACTGCAGGACAGCCTCCGCTGCCCCATCGGCATCATCAACAACGCCGTCGGGGGCAGTCCGGCCGAAGCCTGGATCGACCGTTGGACGCTCGAGTACCAGTTCCCCGAGATTCTGCGCGACTGGACGCGCAACGACTTCGTCCAGGATTGGGTGCGCGGCCGCGCCCTGCGCAACATGGGCCAGCAGCACCAGCCCCTCCAGCGCCACCCCTACGAGCCCTGCTACCTCTTCGAGTCCAGCATACGCCTGCTCCGCTCGCTGCCCATCTCGGGCGTCATCTGGTACCAGGGCGAGAGCAACGCCCACAACAAGGATGCCCACGAACGGCTCTTCCCCCTGCTCGTGCAGAGTTGGCGCACGGCATGGGACAATCCCGAACTGCCCTTCTACTACGTTCAGCTCTCCAGCATCGAGCGCCCCTCGTGGCCCTGGTTCCGCGATTCGCAGCGCCGCCTGCTCTCCCGGGTGCCGCACTCGGGCATGGCGGTCAGCAGCGACGTGGGCAACCCCTCCGACGTGCATCCCAAGGACAAGCGCCCCGTGGGGCACCGCCTCGCCGCCCTGGCCTTATATAATAGGTACGGGCGCACACGCGTAGTACCCTCCGGCCCACTTTACCGCAGCGTAGAGTTCCGCGGCAGGGAGGCGTGGGTCTCGTTCGACTATGCCGACGGGCTCCACACCAGCGACGGACAGCCACTGCGCACCTTCGAGATTGCCGAATACCCCAGCGAGTACCACCCCGCCGAGGCCGAGATAGTAGACGGCCGCGTGCGCCTCAGCAGTCGCCAGGTGCGCCATCCCCACTACGTGCGCTATGCCTGGCAACCCTTCACCACGGCCAACCTGGTGAACGGTGCCGACCTGCCGGCCTCCACATTCACCAACGAATAGACACCACGATATGAAGAAAGACGTAGCATTAGTCCTGTCGAGCGGTGGAGCCAGGGGACTGGCCCACATCGGCGCCATAGAGGAACTGGAGGCCCGCGGCTATCGCATCACCTCCATAGCCGGATGCTCCATGGGGGCCCTGATAGGCGGCGTATATGCCGCCGGCAAGCTGGAGGCCTTCCGCGAGTGGATGAAGACGGTGAACCGCAAGAAGATGTTGGAACTGACCGACTTCTCCCTCAGTCTGAACCATCTGGTCAAGGGCACACGCATCATCGAGGCCATCATGGAGTTCGTGCCCGACGTCCCCATCGAGGAACTTCCCCTGCCCTACTGCGCCGTGGCCACCGACTGGAAGTCGGGCCGCGAGGTGGTCTTCCGCCAGGGCAGTCTCTTCCAGGCCATCCGTGCCTCCATATCGCTGCCCTCGTTCTACGAACCCGTGCAGCGCGACGGCATGATACTCATCGACGGCGGCGTCACCAACCCCATCCCCATGAACCGCGTCGTACGCCACGAGGGCGACCTGCTGGTGGGTGTGGACGTCAGCGGCTACGACTACGAGGCACAGTCGGAGATACGTGAGGAACTGGCCGAGAAGCGTCGCCGCAGCACCTCGCTTTCCCGTCAGATCATCAGCAAGCTCATCCCCGACAGTCTCGACTTCAACTACTACACCATGCTCTCGCGCGTCAGTTCGCTGATGATACGCCAAAACTCGCTCCTCATGGCACAGCTCATGAAACCCGACATTCTCGTCGACATACAGATGAGCCGCTACGGCGGCTTCGACTACGACAAGTCGGAGAAAATCATAGCCATAGGCCGGCAGAAGACCAGCAAGGCCATAGAGAAGTATATGCCCTTAGCCTAATCCATTTCAAGCGCTACGATAGTCCAGAGCAGTATGCTGAAGCTTTCCAGCAGATGATTGACGCACGCAAGAGATAAATAAATCTGAGCCCCTACTAATGGTATAGGAAAAAGCCGCTATCCTCACGGACGGCGGCTTTAGTTTAAACCTTACGTGATGGTTCGCTTCACAGCGGAACATCACAACAAAACAAAAATTAAAAAACTATTGTACTCGCCACACAGGGCGGTACGGGGATGGGGGGCACTATCGCCCCCCTTTTTTATCTCACACAGATAACACAGATATCACAGAAATTTCCTTCCTACCGCGATTAAGCGGATACGACGGAGAATTTTTCCTACCGCGATTAAGCGGATTAGGCAGATTGTTCTCTGCGCGCTCTGTGCGGCCCGTGGGCCGATTAGTCCTCCAGGTCGTCGTTATTGCCCCAGATGTCCCACGAGTT
>CAMOUQ010000136.1 GCA_946626595.1 uncultured Prevotellaceae bacterium
TTCCTGGTGGGTGTGTGGTTCCGCCACGGCACGGAGAACACCGATGCCTTTATCTTCCAGGTGGGTGTGCAGCAGGACTACTTCAAGGTGGGCTACAGCTACGACGTGACGGTGTCCAAGCTGGCCAACAGCACTGCCGGCGCGCACGAGATTACGGCCGGTTTCCTGCTGCCTGTGCCTGAGCACAAAAAGAAGGTCAAGGCCATCCGCTGCCCGTCCTTCTAATAGGAAAAATGAAACTTTTTTTGAAGAAATACGTTATAAGGAAAAATAAATAGAAAAGATATGAAAGTGTTCAAATTCTCAAGCCTGATGTTGGCTGCCGTGATGTTCCTGGCCTCGTGTGGAAACAAGGCCGGACAGTCCGAGACTACTGGATGGAACTATAACGACCCCCAGTGGGGCGGCTATGATGTCTCCAACAGAACGAACCAAACCACGGCCCCCGGCCTGGTGTTCATTGAAGGCGGTTCGGTGCAAGGAGGTTTCGCCTCCGAAGACACCCGCTATACGTGGAACAACGTTGCCCATTCCATCACGGTCTCTTCCTTCTACATGGACGAGACCGAGGTTAGCAACAAGCAATACGGCGAGTTTGTCTACTGGATGCGCCGCGCCTATGGCGAGGAATATCCCGAGAAGGTTGAATTCGTGATGCCCGACACCGCCACCTGGCGTGACCGCCTGGCATGGCGCGAGAGCTTCGTTGACTACTACTTCCAGAGCCCCAGCTATCAGGACTATCCTGTGGTGGGTGTGACCTGGGAGCAGGCCATGGCTTTCTGCACCTGGCGTACCGACCGCGTCAACGAGAAGCTGCTCGTCGACATGGGCATCCTCATGCTTGACCAGGAGAACTTGGGTACCAACGCCTTCCAGACCGACGTCTACCTGGCCGGCCGCTTCGAAGGCGAGACAAGAAAAGGTCTTCCCAACCTCGATCCCGCGGCTGGTGGCGAGGAGCGTCAGGTGCGCAAATCCGACGGTATCCTCTATCCCTACTACCGTCTGCCAACAGAGGCTGAATGGGAGTTTGCCGCCCTGGCCCAGATCGGCTCCACCTACGACGAGCGCGTCACCGAGCACAAGACCTACCCGTGGGTCGGTCAGAGCCTGCGCTCCGCCAACAAGAAATATTACGGCCAGTTCCTTGCCAACTTCAAGCGCACCCGCGGCGACGCCATGGGCGTGGCTGGCAACCTGAACGATGGCTGGGACTACACCTGCCCCGTGAAGTGGTACTTCCCCAACGACTACGGTCTGTACAACATGGCCGGCAACGTCAGCGAGTGGTGCCAGGATGTCTATCGTAAAACCCCCTCCAGCTCTGTGGGCGGCGACGATATCGACCCCTTCCGCGGCAACGTCTACAAGACCCCCGAAATCGACGAGGACGGCGAAGTGTTCATCGGCGAGGACGGTATGATGAAGTACAAGAATGTTGACTACCAGGCCGACCGCCGCAACTATCGTCAGGCTGACAATATCAACTACCTCGACGGCGACCGTCACTCCGGTCTCGATAACTGGAAAGATCAAAACACGGAGGGTGAAGAAGGTGAGGAGGAGTACTCCGGTGATGAGGGAGATACCAGCGAAGAGTACGTTGAAGAAGATGATGGTGAAGGCGAAGAAGAGGGCGAAACCCTCACCGAAGATGAGACCTGGACCAACAGAATGTATCGCCGCAAGTCCAACGACGAACAGCGTCCCACCAATACGCTGGTGAACAATAAGGTCCGCGTTGTCAAGGGTGGCAGCTGGAAGGATCGCGCCTACTATCTGCAGGCCGCCAGCCGCCGTTACCTCGACCAGGACAAGTCCGCCTCCTGGATTGGTTTCCGTTGTGCAATGGATCGTCTTGGCTCCCGTGTTCAATAAGATTCACCCATAGCAAGATAGTAGAGACGTGGCCACCCACGTCTCTACGTGTTTAAACATCGCAGGCAATTGAAGAGAATAGTCCTTTTGGCTTTGCTCCTGGGGGGAGTGATTGCACACTGTTCGGCGCAGAAACTGATTGAGTACTCGTCGGGCATGGGCTCGCGCGACCCCAACAATGGCGACATCTGGGTGCTCTACCGCCGTGTGAAAGCTGTCCATGAGGGTATGACGCTAACCTCCGATTCGGCCCACTATAATACCCGGGAAAACAGTTTCACGGCCTTCGGGTCGGTCGTCATCAAGCTGTCGGATACCACGTTTATTTACGGCGACCGCCTGTACTATGACGGCAACACTCGCGTGGTTGACATCTGGGACGACACCGTGGTGTTGGTCGACGGAAGGACCCAATTGCTTGCCAATCATGTTACTTATGAGCGCAATAAGGCTACGGCCTACTACACCGAGTGGGGCCACGCCCTCAGCGGTGCGCGAACCCTCGACAGCCGTCAGGGCGAATACAATTCCGACCGGAAAGAGTTCTACATCTATAACGAGGTTGTGCTGGCCGACACCGGTATGACGTTGTACACGGACACGCTGATTTACAATACCAACACGGAGGTGGCCCACTTCGAGAGTCCGACACGTATCTACAGCGACTCGTCGGTTATCTTCAGCGACCTGGGCGACTACAATACCCAGACGCGTTTCGCCATCTCCTACCGTGCGTCGCATGTGGACAACCAGGGGCGTACAATCGACAGCGATACCCTCTATTATGACGATCAGGAGCGGTACGGGAAGGCCTATGGCAATGTGCGAATTTTCGATTCGGTGAACAATATCACTTGCACGGGCCTTTATGGCGAGACAAACCAGGTTCGCAACTTCTCTTTTGTCACGGGTAGGGCATTGGTGCTCTTTGTCGACGGCAGGGATTCGCTCTTTTTGCACGCCGATACCGTCTATGTCACTACCGACAGTGCCAACCAGCTGCAGTCCGTCCGTGCCAACTACAAGGTCAAGGTCTACCGCCATGATGCCCAGGCCATGTGCGACTCGGCCTTCTACAGCGCCGGCGATTCCTTGCTCTCTTTATATAAGGATCCGGTGCTGTGGTATGAACACTACCAGTGCACGGCCGACACCATTGAGTTGCTCCACGACACCAGCGGGGTGCACCGTGCGTGGCTGCGCAGTGCCTGCTTCGGCGTGCAGCAGGTGGACAGAGAGAAGTTCAACCAGCTCAAGGGCAGGCAGGGGGTCGTGTATTTCGAGTCCGGCGAGCCTCAATATGCCGACGTCCTTGGCAATGCACAGATGGTCTACTACATCACCGAAGGCGACAGCACCACCGGGACCTCCCTGCTCGGTGTCAACGTCGGCATGGGCAGCGATATGCGCATATACTTCGACACCACCAGGGCGCCCTCGCGTGTTGTCACCTATGACAAGCCCGACCTTAAGACCTATCCTGTGTCGGCGGTGCCTGCAGAATGGCGACGCATGAAAGACTTCCGCTGGTTGCCCGGTCGTCGTCCTCGCAAGCCTGAGGATGTCTTTGTGTGGTGACAAAATGTCAGTCGGACTGCCATTGGCAGTCTTTTTGATATATATATGGCAGAAAAATAATCAATAAAAACTATGAGCAACAAAGATAAACATCCCGAAAAAGAAGAACCGATAAAACAGGAAGAGATTGAGAACCAGGAATCCCCCAATACCGAGGCCACCGAGCCGGAGGCTGAAGCCACCGAAGCTGACAAAGTGCAGGAAATGGGCGAGAAGCTGGCAGAACTCAACGACAAATACCTTCGCCTTTATTCGGAGTATGAGAACTACCGCAAGCGTACCAATATCGAGAAGGCCGATCTTCTGCTCAATGGCAGTCGTGAGATGATGAAGGCCATCCTTCCGGTCATCGACGATTTCGAACGTGCCCTTGCCGCTACTCAGGATGAGGGTGTGTCTCTGATATACAACAAGATGATGAAGATTCTGGAACAGAAGGGCCTGAAGCCTATGGATGTCAAAGGCGAGAAGTTCGACGAGAATCTTCATGAGGCCATCACCCGTATTCCGGCCACGGAGGACTCCCAGAAAGGTCTTGTGGTCGACGTGGTGGAAAAGGGCTATTACTTGAACGACAAGGTGCTCCGCTACGCAAAGGTAGTGGTTGCATTTTAAAGGAGGATAAGAAGTTATGGCAAAGAGAGATTACTATGAAGTATTGGGTGTAGACAAAAACGCATCGCCCGACGAGATGAAGAAGGCCTATCGTAAACTGGCCCTCAAATACCATCCCGACCGCAATCCCGGCGACAAAGAGGCCGAGGAGAAGTTCAAAGAGGCTGCCGAGGCCTACGATGTCCTCAGCAATCCCGACAAGAAGGCCCGCTACGACCAGTTCGGTATGGCAGGCATGGACGGAGCCTACGGCCAGGGCGGTATGGATATGAACGACATCTTCTCGCAGTTCGGAAGCATCTTCGGAGACCTCTTCGGAGGCGGCGGCTTCCGCACGGGGTTCTCGGGCTTCAGCGGCGGCGGCCGCGGTGCCCGGCGCGTGCTTAGGGGCAGCAACCTCCGCATTAAGGTGAAACTCACGCTCGAGGAAATCGACCGTGGCTGCGAAAAGAAAATCAAGGTCAGCAAGTATGTCCCCTGCAAGACCTGTAACGGTACGGGTTCCAAAGACGGCAAGCTAGAGACCTGCCCCCATTGCCATG
>CAMOUQ010000137.1 GCA_946626595.1 uncultured Prevotellaceae bacterium
TTTTGATTACTCCCCGGCGGATTTCTGCAAAATTATTTGTGAAATCGCGCTCTTATTCGTAACTTCGCTGCACGAAACAGTATAATGAGAGCCATGAAAAAGACGGCAGACTACATCCAAAAGATAGAAATAGATTCGCTCTGGAGTGGCCGAAGGCATATCGTCTGGGAACTGAGGCCGGACGTCAACATCCTGAGCGGCGTGAATGGAGTGGGGAAGAGCACCATACTGAACCGCGTAGTGAAGCATCTGCTGGAACGGCGCGACCTGGAGCGGCACATGAGCGGTGTGACGATTACGTTCAGTCCCGAGGAGGCCGAGACGGTCCGCTTCGATGTGGTTCGCTCCTTCGACCGCGCCGTGGTCAGCAGCGAACTGCTCTCGAAGGTGAGCGATCTGAAGCTGCAGACCGAACTGGACCTGCAACTCTACATGCTGCAACGCCGATACCTCGACTATCAGGTGAACCTCTCCAACCGCATGATTGCCATGCTGACCTCCGGCGACAAGGACGCACAGCAGAGGGCACAGGAGATGGTGGAAGAGAAGGTGCACTTCCAGAACCTCGTCGACGAACTCTTCCGTGGGACAGGCAAGCGAATGGACCGCGAATCGAACGAAATCCGCTTCCTGCAATACGACGAGGAGATAGAGCCCTATCAACTCTCGTCGGGCGAAAAGCAGATGCTCATCATCCTGCTCACCGTCCTGGTGCAGAACAGGGAACCGGGTGTGCTCTTCATGGACGAACCGGAGGTGAGCCTCCACTTCGAGTGGCAGAAGCAATTGATATCCATCGTCAGGGACCTGAATCCGCATGTACAGGTCATACTGACCACCCACAGTCCGGCTGTGGTGATGGACGGATGGCAGGACTGCATCACCGATGTGGAGGACATTGTTGTGGGTTAAGAATTAAAAATTAAGAATTAAGGATTAAGAATTTGGCAGCACCGTGGCAAAGAGGCTGACAGAAAACATATCGTCGCGCTACATCGAGGCGGCTAACCGGTTGCGGCCCAAGAAGGCTCGCCGCAAGGTGGTGGCCTATGTGGAGAGCTACGACGACGTACAGTTCTGGCGCTCCGTGCTCGACGAGTTCGAGACGGACACGCTCGGCTTCGAGGTGATGCTGCCCTCGCGGACCAATCTGGGCAAGGGCAAGAAGAACGTGCTGAAGAACCTCCAGTCGGCCCCGTCTGCTCCCCTTGCAGGGGAACTGGGGCGATACATGATAGCCTGCGTGGATGCCGACTACGACTACATGATGCAGGGCACCACGCCCATCTCCAGGGAAATCATAGAGAATCCCTACGTCTTCCACACCTATGTCTATGCCATCGAAAACTATCAATGCTACGCACGCGGACTGCATGAGGTGTGCGTAATGGCAACACTGAACGACCGGGAGATGGTGGACCTGGAGGCCTTCATGGAGGAGTACAGCCGCATCATCTGGCCACTGTTGGTATGGAATGTGTGGGTCTATCGGTACGACTGCTACAGCCGCTTCACGCTCATGGACTTTGGCGGACTGGTGAGCATACGCGACGTCAATCCCTTCCATCCCGAACGTACGCTGGACCAACTGCGCCACGTGGTGAACCGAAAGATAAACTGGATGCAGCAGCACTACCCCGAAGGCAAGCAGACCTACAAGCCGCTGCGCGACCAATTGCTGTCGATCGGACTGACACCGGAGACGGCCTACCTCTATATGCAGGGCCATACGCTCATGGAGGGCGTCGTCATCCCGTTGCTGACGCCCATCTGTGTGCAGCTGAGGAAGGAGCGCGAGGCCGAAATCCGGCGCAATGCCGTGCATGCACAGCAGCGGCAGAACGAACTCGCCTGCTACCAGCGCCGACTGGGGGCTATAGACCAAATGATACGCAAGAGCGTGAAGTTCCTCTCGAGTGAGCCCTTCAAGCGTCTTCGCGCTGACATCCAGACTTTTGTGGATAACCTAAATCAACAGACATGAAAAGGCTTTCTCTCATTTTGCTTGCCTGCCTGCTCTGCATGGCCGTAGGGGCACAGGAACTGACCGTGGGCAGCTACAACATCCGCTACAAGAACCGCGACGACAGCATAAGCGGAAACGGATGGGTACGTCGGTGCCCCGTCATCTGCAACCAAATCCTGTGGGAACGGCCCGACGTCTTCGGTGCGCAGGAGGTGCTGCATGCCCAGCTCCTCGATATGGAGAAAGGGCTCCGACGCTATCGCTGGATAGGCGTAGGGCGCGACGACGGCAAGACAAAGGGCGAATATGCCGCCATCTTCTACAATCCCGAGCGCGTGGAACTGGTGGACGAAGGTCACTTCTGGCTCAACGAGACTCCCGACCGCCCGGCCTTAGGGTGGGATGCAGCCTGCATCCGCATCTGCACGTGGGGACACTTCCGCGACAGGCAGACCGGCAAGGAATTCTATTACCTCAACCTGCACATGGACCACGTAGGCGTGAAGGCCCGCAGCGAGGCTGCAAGGCTGGTGATGAGGCGCATCACGGAGATGACCGACGGCGGCCGTAAGTTGGCCGTGTTGACGGGCGACTTCAACGTCGGGCAGTCCAACGAACTCTATTCGCTCTTCACCGAATCCGGTGTGCTGAAGGACTGCTACACGGCGGCTGAGGTGCGCTTCGCTGAGAACGGCACCTACAATGGTTTCGACGACCACTCCTACACTGCAGAGCGCATCGACCACATCTTCGTGACGCCCACAACGACGGTTGATGCTTACGCCGTACTGACCGACGGCCGTTGGCAGAAAGACATGAACGGACGTATGGCGCGGCGGTGCCTGTCCGACCATTATCCCATCTTTGCAAGAATCAGATTCTGAGAAAATGAGAAAATGAGGAAATGAGGAAATGAGGAAATGAGAAGTATATTCCTTACATGTATATTGCTGGCAGGCATGAGCTGGGCTTCGGCACAGAGGGCCAACTACGATGTCGTTCCGCAGCCGAAGTCGGTACGGACGGACACGGCGCAGGTCTTCACTTTGCGTTCGGGGATGGGCATAGCCTTTGACAACAATGACGCGGAGCTGAGCCGTACGGCCGGTTTCTTGTGTCAGTGGGTGGAGGAGGCCACCGGCATCAGACTCATGCTGACTCCCGACGACAAACAGGCCGCCATCCGACTGGCCCTGGAGGCTCCGGCAGGCAGGAAAGTAAGGAAGAGTGTCAAGGTTGCCCCACCGACGGAACAGCAGCTGGAGGGCTACACCCTGGAGGTGAACGCTTCGGGTGTCGACATCAGGGCACAGAAGCAGGTAGGTCTGTTCCGTGCCGCCCAAACCTTGCGCAAGAGTCTGCCCGTGGGCCAGACGCAGTCCGTAGGTCTTCCCTTCACGCGGATTGCCGACCAACCTCGCTTTGTCTATCGCGGTCTCTTGCTCGATTGTGCGCGCCACTTCTTCACGGTGGACGTCATCAAGCAGTTCATCGATGTGATGGCCCTGCACGGTTGCAACCAGTTCCACTGGCATCTCACCGACGACCAGGGTTGGCGCTTCGAGGTGAAGTCGCTGCCGCGCCTGGCCTCGGAGGGCAGCGTCAGGGAGAAGACCGTCATCGGTCCGGGCAATATGCGCATCTATGACAACATCCCCTATGGCGGATATTACACGCAGGAAGACTGTCGCGAAATCGTTCGCTATGCAGCCGAACGCTACATCAATGTCGTGCCGGAGATAGACATGCCCGGCCACATGATGGGAGCCCTGCACGTCTTCCCCAATCTGGGTTGCACGGGTGGACCTTATCCCGTGGCACCACACTGGGGCGTCATGCGCGATGTGCTCTGTGGCGGCAATCCCGAGACGTTGGACTTCCTCAAGACCGTCTTCGGCGAACTTTGCGATGTCTTTCCGTCCCGGTTCATTCACATCGGCGGAGATGAATGCCCCAAGGACTGTTGGCGCAAGTGCCCCAAGTGCCAGGCCAAGATAGAGGAACTCGGCCTGAAGGACGATGGCCGGCACAGTCCCGAGAACCAGTTGCAGACCTATCTCAACCACGAGATAGAGCAGTTCCTGGCTTCGCGAGGCCGTAGCCTGATAGGGTGGGACGAGATACTGGCTGGCGGACTGACCGAGGATGCCATCGTCATGTCGTGGCGGGGTACGAAAGGGGGCATCGAGGCTGCCAAGCAGCACCATCGGGTCATCATGAGTCCCAATGTCTATGCCTACATCGACCATCCCCAACTGAAAGATTACAGCCGACAGCCGCGAACGACGGACAGCTACCAGGTTTCGTGCAGCAAGATATATTCCTTCGAGCCTCTCGTTCCGGATGCCCTGACCGAGGAAGAGCAGAATTGCATCCTTGGCGTGCAGGCCAACCTATGGACAGAGCAGGTGGCCTTCCCCGAACATGCCTTCTATCAGCTGCTACCCCGCTTGGCAGCCATGAGCGAAGTGCAATGGTGCCGCCCCGATCAGAAGAACTTTGAGGACTTCCGTCGGCGCCTGCCCCGTCTGGAGCAGTTCTACGACCGCCTGGGTGTGCAATATTGCAAGCAAGTGGAATAACC
>CAMOUQ010000138.1 GCA_946626595.1 uncultured Prevotellaceae bacterium
GAATACATCCGACAGAACTATCCCGACCAGTTCATCATAGCCGATGCCAAGCGTGGCGACATTGGTAACACGTCGAAACTCTATGCGCGCACGTTCTTCGAGACTCTGGACGTAGATGCCGTCACCGTGGCCCCATATATGGGCGAGGACAGCGTGACGCCCTTCCTGGAAGCCCCTCTCCCAACCTCCCCCGAGGGGGAGGAGAAGCCCACCAGAGAGCACTGGGTGATTCTGTTGGCATTGACCAGCAACAAAGGTTCGCACGACTTCCAAACGCAACCCCTCTCTAACTCCCCCGAGGGGGAGGAATCATCCTCTGAAAAGCTGTATGAGAGAGTATTGCGCAAGAGTCAAGAGTGGGAAAGGAACGCCTCCCCCACGGGGGAGGTTGGAGAGGGGTTGATGTACGTCGTTGGTGCCACGCAAGGACGAGCCTTCGAGGACATTCGCAAGATAGTTCCCAACCACTTCCTGCTGGTTCCAGGCATAGGCGCACAGGGTGGAAGCCTCGAGGAGGTTTGCCGCTACGGCATGACGGAGGATTGTGGGCTCATCGTCAACAGCAGCCGCGCCATCATCTATGCCTCCAAAGGCGAGGACTTCGCCCAAAGGGCTGGCGAAGAAGCACACAAGGTGCAGCAACAAATGGAAATACAACTAAATAAATAATGAGTAAATGGAATTCTCAGCACAACAAATAGCAGGACTCGTGGGAGGCACCATTGAAGGCAACCCCGAAGTGAAGATTAGTGACTTTGCCAAGATTGAAGAAGGGCGTCCAGGGTGCATATCGTTCCTGGCCAACATGAAGTATGCCCACTATCTGTATGAAACGAAGAGCAGTGTAGTGCTCGTAAACAAGGACTTCCAACTGGAAGGCAAGACCGAGGCTACGCTCATCCGCGTGGACAATGCCTACGAGACGGTGGCCAAACTGCTCACCCTGGCCGAAAGCATGAAGCCCAGGAAGAAAGGCATCGACTCACTGGCATTCATCGACCCCACGGCCACCGTGGGCAAGGACTGCTACATCGGTCCCTTCGTAGCCATAGGTCCGGGTGCAGTCATCGGCGACGAAGTGGTGTTGCACCCCCATGTGACCATCGGCGAAAAGGCCACCGTGGGCAACCATACGGAGATATACTCCAACGCCGTAGTCTACCACGATTGTCACGTTGGCAACAACTGCATACTGCATGCCGGATGCGTCATCGGTGCCGACGGCTTCGGCTTTGCACCCACAGCCGAGGGATACGAGAAGATACCCCAGATAGGCATTGTCACCATCGAGGACAATGTGGAAATCGGTGCCAACACCTGCATCGACCGCTCCACGATGGGCAGCACCTACGTGCGCAAAGGCGTGAAGCTGGACAACCTGGTACAGATTGCCCACAACGTGGAAGTGGGAGAAAACACCGTCATCAGTTCGCAGACAGGCGTAGCTGGCAGCACCAAGGTGGGCCAGTGGTGCATGTTTGGCGGACAGGTTGGCGTGGCCGGACATGCCACCATTGCCGACCGTACGCAGGCTGGTGCGCAGTCGGGCATACCCAACAGCGTGAAGAAGCCGGGCACCACCATCATGGGTTATCCCGCCATAGACTATCGCAACTTCTGGAAGTCGAGTGCCGTCTTCAAGACGCTGCCCGAACTGGACAAACAAATCTACCAGATGCAGAAGGAACTGGATGAACTGAAGAAGAGATTAGAGAATAGAGATTAGAAGGGATTAGAGATTAGAAGGGATTAGAGATTAGTGATTAGAGATTAGAGATTATGAACGACAAACAACATACGCTGAAAGAAAGCTTCTCCCTGAACGGGAAAGGCTTGCACACAGGACTGAACCTGACCGTAACGTTCAATCCTGCTCCTGAGAATCACGGATACAAGATACAACGCATCGACCTCCCAGATCAGCCCATACTGGAGGCCGTGGCCGAGAATGTAGTGGAGACAACACGCGGAACGGTTCTGGGCAAACGGGACGTTCGCGTGAGCACCATCGAACACGGTATGGCAGCCCTCTATGCCCTGGGCGTGGACAACGTGCTCATACAGGTCGACGGCCCTGAGTTCCCCATCCTCGACGGCAGTGCCGAACTATACGTCAGGCAAATCCGAAACGTCGGCCTGCTGGAACAGGATGCACCCAAGAACTACTACACCATTACGCACAAAATAGAAATCAAGGACGAACAGACAGGCTCGTGCATCACGCTCCTGCCCGACGAAGAGTTCTCCATCACGACGATGATTGACTTCCAGTCGAAATTCATCAGCAGCCAGTTTGCCACGTTGGACAACATGGAGAACTTCGAGACGGAAATTGCGGCTGCACGCACCTTCGTCTTCGTACGCGAGATAGAACCCCTGCTGATGGCCGGACTGGTGAAAGGAGGCGACCTCGACAACGCCATTGTCATCTATGAGCGCCAGACAACACAGGAGGCACTGGACAAACTCTGCGACCAGACGGGAGCCGAGCACCACGATGCCAACGTCTTGGGATACATCCAGCACAAGCCTCTGGTGTGGGAGAACGAACCTGCACGCCACAAGTTGCTCGACATCATCGGCGACATGGCCCTCATCGGAAAGCCCATCAAGGGGCGCATCATAGCCACAAGGCCAGGACATACGGTGAACAACAAGTTTGCCCGACTGATGCGGAAGGAGATACGCAAGTTCGAGATTCAGGCTCCCGTCTACGACCCCAACAAGAAGCCCGTTATTGACAACGTGCAGATACGCCACCTCCTGCCCCACCGCTACCCCATGCAGTTGGTAGACAAGGTCATACATTTGGACAAGAAAAGCGTGGTGTGCATCAAGAACATCACGGCCAACGAACCTTTCTTCCAGGGACACTTCCCTGACGAGCCCGTCATGCCAGGCGTGCTGCAGCTGGAGGCTATGGCACAGGCAGGAGGCGTCTACATACTGAATCTCCTGAACGAACCGGAGCACTACAGCACCTACTTCCTGCGCATCGACAATGCACGTTTCCGACAGAAGGTGGTGCCTGGGGACACACTCATCCTCAAGTGCGAACTCCTGACCCCGCTCTCTCACAGCATCTGCACCATGCAAGGCTATGCCTTCGTCGGAGAAAACTGCGTGGCCGAAGCCACCTTCATGGCACAGGTCATAAAGAATAAGTAGAAACATTAAATTTTTAACTCTTAATTTTTAACTCTTAATTCTTAATTATTAAATAGAATGATAAGTCCATTAGCATACATTCATCCAGATGCCAAGATTGGCAAAAACTGCGAGATAGGCCCGTTCTGCTACATAGACAAGAACGTGGTCATAGGCGACAACAACACACTGATGAACAGCGTCACCGTGCTCTACGGCGCACGCATCGGCCAGGGCAACATTTTCTTCCCAGGAGCCGTCATCAGTGCCATTCCCCAAGACCTGAAGTTTGTGGGCGAAGAGACTACGGCCGAAATAGGCGACAACAACAAGATACGCGAGAACGTAACCATCAACCGTGGCACAAAGGCCAAAGGCAAGACGGTGGTGGGCAGCAACAATCTCCTCATGGAGGGCATGCATGTGGCACACGACGTCATCGTGGGCAATGGTTGCATCATCGGCAACGGCACCAAACTGGCCGGTGAGGTTATTGTCGACGACAATGCCATCCTGAGTGCCCACGTGCTGGTACACCAGTTTTGTCGCATCGGCGGCTATACGATGGTGGGCGGAGGTTCGAAGGTGAACATGAACATACTGCCCTACACCATGACGGCACGCGAACCAGCTGCCTATTGCGGATTGAACCTCGTGGGCTTGCGCCGTCGCGGATTCTCTCGCGAGACCATCGACCTTCTGCATCGCACCTTCCAAATCATCATGGGAGAAGGGTTGCTGGCCGAAAAGGTCGAACGTGTGAAGACAGAAATCGGCATGACTCCGGAAACCGAATACATCCTCGACTTCCTCAAGTGTACCGAACAACGAGGTTTCATCCACTAAACATCCTTCTGGTATAGTAAATCGTAAATCCACTAATAGAATATGATACTACGTCTAACCCTGATAAGCACTGAGGTCGAGGACTTTATCCTCGAGTTCAAGATTGACGCCGACGAAACCTTTGCCGACCTCCATCGGCTCATCCTGCAGCATTGTGGCTACGAGGAGACCGAGGGACAGCGGTTCTTCATCTGCGACGAGAAGTGGAAACCTGTCCAGCGAATCCTGCTGGGCGACGAGGAGAATGTGAACATCGACGAAGACGTCTACCTGATGGCCGACACCTGTCTGGGAGACTTCCTTGAGGACGAAGGGCAACGACTGGCCTACCGCTTCGACCCAGAGAACCGACGAATGTTTCTCATCGAACTGTCGGAAACGTCCTTCGGCGAAAGGGTTCCCATCGGTGGACAACTCACACGCCGACATGGCATTTCGCCCAGTCAACACCTCATCGAGGAAACTCCCGACTCCGCACCCGCTGCCACCATCAG
>CAMOUQ010000139.1 GCA_946626595.1 uncultured Prevotellaceae bacterium
TTTACCGGACCGGTGCGGTCGTCGTGATGCTGTTGAGCAGGTCGAGCTTGCCGTCGTCGATGAGTTTCAGGATGAGTTCGCCGAAGAGCGTGTTCTGCCAGGCGAACCACTTGCGGGTGAAGCGTGTGGCGTCGTCCTTGTGGAAGGACTCGTGGATGAACCCCGTGCCGGCGTCCGTCCGCATCAGCATCTCGATGCAGGCCTTGATTTCGGCGTCGTCCTGACTGGTGAAGGCCTTCATCATGATGGACATGGGCCAGGGCATGTCGTAGCCAATGTGGGGGCCACCGATGCCCTCTCCGGCACGACCGCGGAAGAAGTAGGGATTGTCGTCGCTCCAGACGAAGCGGCGCGTGTTCTGGTAGACGGGGTCCGTCAGCTGGACGTCGCCCAGGTAGGCCATAGCCAGGAGGGAGGGAACATTGGCATCGTCCATGAGCATCTGGTTGCCGAAGCCGTCGACCTCGAAGGCGTAGATGGGGCCGTACTTGGGATGCTGGTGAATGGCGTAGCGCTGCAGGGCTTGGTAAACCTCGTCGGCAAGGTCGGTGCACTGGCGGGCAAGGTCGGTGCGGCGGTTGACCCGGGTCAGAATCTCGGCAGCGTTGCGCAACTGGTGCACTGCCATGAAGTTGGAGGGAACGAGGAAGAGCAACGTGGTGGCATCGTCGGAGGGACGGAAGGCGGAAGCTATGAGGCCCACCGGACGAACGGGTGCGCCCCAGCCGTCGTTGTTCATCGTGTCGAGTTGGCGCTCGGTGCGGCGCTGGAAGCGGTAGTTGCCCCGGCCGGTCTTGCGCTGTTGGTCATGGAAGGTGGCCAGGATTTTCTCCACGGCCTCAATCCACAGGGGGCCGAAGACGCTCTCGTCGCCCGTCTGCTGCCAGTATTCGTAGCAGAGGCGCAGTACGTAGCAGAGCGAGTCCACCTCCCACTTGCGCTCGTGCAGCATGGGGGTCATCTGGGTCAGGTCCTTCATCCAGTCGCCATCGGGCCGCGGCTCCTTGTTGAATGCATTGGCATAGGGGTCGAGGCAGATGCACTTCAACTGGCGCAGAATGACACCGGCCAGCATCCGCTGCAGGTGTTTGTCCTTGGGTGCCAACCTGACATAGGGAAAGACCTGAGCACCGGAGTCGCGGAGCCACATGGCATGTATGTCGCCCGTATAGACGAACGTATCGGGCAGTCCGTCTTCGCCCTTCTCTTCGTAGTGGACAGTGGTGTCGAGGGTGTTGGGGAAGCAGTTGACAAACATCCACGCCAGGCGCAGATTGGTCAGTTGCGAGGCCACCTCCTTGATTTTCTTTTCCACGGCCTCGCTTCGGAACAGGCGTTCCTTGGGTGCGGGGCGGTTGTTCACGGTCAGGACGTCCTTCTTGGCTTCGGGGAAACGGCCCTGAGGCAGTTCGGCGGCAGGACTATTCAGCGGCAGGCCCAACAGCAGGGCAAGGGGAAGAATGCTTTTGAGTTTCATGGTTCTAAATCTTGGAATCAAGGTTATTGTTTGGTAAGGATTTCGTAAATTTTGTCCATATCGACATGCCTGCGCACATGGTCGGCCAACTGGTCGTACTGCTGTTCCTTGAAGGTGGCATAGTCGAAGGACGCGTTCTCCCGACGGAGCTTATCTGCAAACGGCTGCAACAGGAAATCCACGAAGCACGAATTGTCGAGGATGCCATGCACATAGGTGCCCATACAATGGTGGTCGAGAAAATAACCATCGGTCCGACCATCGCCGAAGGTGACAAGAGGCTGTGCCGGGGCGTTTCCCATGGGGAGGGTCTCTCCCATGTGTATTTCGTAGCCCCTCATTTGCTCAGGGCTGTCCCCAGAGATGGGGAAATTCGCCCTGGCCGTAACCTGTCGGGTAATCTTCTCAGCGGACATGGTGGTCGTCGTGGGCAGGAGCCCCAAGCCCGGCAGGCGTTCGATTTCGCTCTCGACATGCATGGGGTCGAGCACCTCCATGCCCATCATCTGGTATCCGCCACAGATGCCCAGCACGGTGGCTCCGGCCCGATAGGCTTGTATGATGGCCTGGGCACAGCCATTGCGGCGCAGTTCGTACAAGTCGTGAAGCGTAGATTTCGTTCCTGGCAGGATGATGATGTCGGCCTGTCGGATGTCGTCGACGTTATTCGTATAAAAAAGATGTATGCGCGGGTCTTGCTCCAGAGCGTCGAAGTCGGTGTAGTTGGAAAGGTGCTGCAACATGACTACGGCTATATTCACTTTGCCGGCATCGCGACTCCGGACGTGCAGTTTCTCACCTAAAGCCATGCTGTCCTCTTCCTCAATATGAATATCCTTGAAGAAGGGTATCACACCCAAAACCGGCACTCCGCAGATGTCCTCCAAGAGGCGGCGTCCCTCGTCGAAGAGATGCATGTCGCCGCGGAACTTATTGACGATGATGCCCTTGATGAGCTTGCGGTCCTCGGGGGACTGCAACATAATGCTGCCATAGACACTGGCAAAGACGCCGCCGCGGTCTATGTCGCCCACAAGGACGACATCAGCCTTAGCATGACGGGCCATCGGCAGGTTCACCAGGTCATGCTCCTTCAGGTTTATCTCAGCAATGCTGCCAGCCCCCTCCATCACGATGGGATTAAATCGCTGGGCAAGACGGTCGAAGGCATGGCAAACCTCGCTGCGGAGTTCCAAGTTGTCCTTTTTCCAATATCCGTAAGCATCCCGATTGCCGATGGGCCGACCATTCAACACCACTTGCGAAGTGTGGTCGCTCTGCGGCTTCAGCAACAGCGGATTCATGTCCGTATGGCAAGGAATGCCAGCAGCCTCGGCCTGTACGGCTTGCGCCCGGCCTATCTCCAGTCCTTCGGGGGTGGCATAACTGTTGAGTGCCATATTCTGGGCCTTGAAGGGTGCCGGATGATAACCGTCCTGCCTGAAGATACGGCAAAAGGCGGCTGCCAAGATGCTCTTGCCCACATCACTGCCCGTACCTGCAAACATTATGGGGTGAAGTTGCTTCATATTTGGCAAATGACTGATTCGTTCTACTGAATAACGAGTTTTTCGTAATTTTGCAGCAAAGATAATGTTTTTTTATTGAATATTTGCATATTCACTCACATTTTCGTACCTTTGCGCCCGAGTTTGTATCAACATAAAGTCTAACTCTATTAATTACTTAAACAAATTTATTTACAAACATGGCAGATTACAAAAATGTCGCACCTCTGGAAGGTTTCGATTGGGAAGCCTATGCCAACGGTGATGCCAACAGCGGCGTGAGCCGTGAGGCACAGGAGAGCGCCTACGAGGGTTCTCTGAACAAAATTGACGACCACAAGGTCGTAGACGGCACCGTCATTTCTATCAACAAGCGCGAGGTCGTCGTAAACATTGGCTCGAAGAGCGATGGTATCATCCCCGCCGGAGAGTTCCGCTACAATCCCGACCTGAAAGTCGGCGACACCGTTGAGGTTTACATCGAAAACCAGGAGGACAAGAAGGGTCAGTTGATTCTCTCTCACAAGAAGGCACGTGCAAGCCGCTCTTGGGACCGCGTCAACGAGGCTCTGGAGAATGATGAAATCATCAAGGGTTACATCAAGTGCCGCACTAAGGGTGGCATGATTGTCGACGTATTCGGCATCGAGGCCTTCCTGCCCGGTTCACAGATTGATGTTAAGCCCATCCGCGACTACGACATATTCGTTGGCAAGACGATGGAGTTCAAGGTTGTGAAAATCAATCAGGAGTACAAGAACGTCGTTGTCAGCCACAAGGCACTCATCGAGGCCGAGCTCGAGGCTCAGAAGAAGGAAATCATCAGCCACCTCGAGAAGGGTCAGGTTCTGGAAGGTACCGTCAAGAACATCACTTCCTATGGCGTATTCATCGACTTGGGTGGCGTAGACGGCCTGATTCACATCACCGACCTGAGCTGGGGCCGCGTAAGCGATCCTCGCGAAATCGTTGAGCTGGACAGCAAGATCAACGTCGTTATCCTCGACTTCGACAACGAGAAGAAGCGCATTGCACTGGGTCTGAAGCAGCTGACCCCGCATCCTTGGGATGCTCTGGATCCCAACCTGAAGGTGGGCGACCACGTGAAGGGTAAGGTTGTCGTTATGGCCGACTACGGTGCATTCGTAGAAATCGCCCCTGGCGTAGAAGGTCTGATTCACGTCAGCGAAATGAGCTGGAGCCAGCACCTGCGCAGCGCTCAGGACTTCATGAAGGTCGGCGACGAGGTTGAGGCAGTCATCCTGACCCTGAACCGCGAGGAGCGCAAGATGTCTCTGGGCATCAAGCAGCTGAAGGAAGACCCCTG
>CAMOUQ010000140.1 GCA_946626595.1 uncultured Prevotellaceae bacterium
TTCTTGCCCGAATGGCAAAAGAAAAGGGCCGAAAGTTTGAGTATATGGGGAACAATGTTTAACTTTGTCCTGGATATAACCTTAAACAGTGGATATAACCTTAAAAATAGAAGTATCGAAAAGGATATGAAGAACATTCTCACCACAGCTTTGGCATTGGCCATGACGGTCTCGGCGGCCCGGCCGGCCACCATCATCGTGACCGTGCGGGACGTCCGCCAACAGACGATAACGGGCTTCGGTGCGGCCTGCTGCGACGGTGCCATGTGTCCCTTCGGCACCGACACCCGACCCGTGCAGCTGCTCTACGGACCTACCTCGAGAATCGGCCTGAACATCATGCGTATGGAAATCTCGCCCAACTTCAAGGGCGACATCACGGCGGCCGACGTGGGATGGGACACCCCCTACGACTGGCAGGGCTCGCTGCCCTCGGCCAAACTGGTGAAGCAGCGCGGGGGCATCGTCTTCGGCACACCGTGGTCGCCCCCAGGCGAATACAAGACCAACGGCCGCGCCCAGGGCGGCAACACCGAGGACGAGAATGCCATACGGGCCGAACTGCGCGACGACTGCTACGAGAAGTTCTTCCCCTGGCTGAACACGTTCCTGGCCTACATGAAGTCGAAGGGCGTGAAGGTGGATGCCGTCTCCGTACAGAACGAGCCCGACTGGTGGGTGAACTACTCCGGCTGCCTGTACACACCTGAGCAACAGCTGAAGCTGGTGAAGAACTATGCCCACCTGCTGGACCGCGAGACTTACCCCGGCGTCAGGCTCATCAGTGCCGAACCCCTGGGCTTCCGGCCCGACTATTCGAACATGCTCCTGAACGACCCCGTGGCTCGCGAGCAGGTCGACATCATAGCGGGGCACATCTATGGCCATCCGCCCTTGGTGAACATGAAGAATGCCGCCGTCCTGGCTGCCAAGTATGGCAAGGAGGTGTGGATGACGGAGCACTCCGTGAGCGACCAGATACAGAGTCTGCCCGACTGGCACGAACAGCTCATCTTTGCCGAAGAACTGAACGAATGCATGTTGGCCGGATGCACGGGCTACATCTATTGGTACATGCGTGCCCACTGGGCCTTCGTGGGAACGGGCGAGACCAAGTATGGCGCCGCCAACCGGAAGAACCAGCTGCTGCCGCGCGCCTTTGTCATGTCGCACTTCTCGAAGCACGTCACCGGCTCCACCCGACTGGAGACCAAGGCCAACGTGACCACCGGCACCAACTCCTTCTTCGAGACCTCGGCCTACATCAAGGGCGACTCGCTCATCGTGATGGCCATAGACACCACCAAGAATGCCTATGACCTGAGGCTGCGCCTGCCCTTCAAGGTGAAGAGCGGCACCCATGTGCTGTCGACCAGCAACGAATCGCTCTGCAAGGAGTCGCCCATCAGCATCGACGAACCGGTGAAGGAGATTGTGGTGAGCCTGCCCGAGCGCAGTCTGAACACCTACATCTTCATGATAGACCGCGAGGGGACGGGCATCGAGGACATGCAAGCCGACGAGCAGGAGACCGGGGAAAACAGATACTACGACCTGCAGGGACGCCCCGCTGCCACGCCTCAGGGTGTGGTCATCGAGCAGCGCCCCGACGGCAAATGGCGCAAAGTGCTGATGGGCAACCGACGCCGATAGGACAGAAAAAAAAATAGAAACAGCCATGAGGTATTTCCTTAGACTCAGGCGCAGGCAACACTGGCACGTGTTTGTCTGCGCCATAGCTTTACTGCTCATGCCGAGCCGCGGCGCCACTGCCCTGGCACAAGATGCGGCGAAGGGGCCCGACCTGGAATACGTGTGCGAACTGCGTGTGACTTGCGACCCGCCCATGACCGTCGGGCACACCTCGCACGGCGAGCGCATAGTGATTCCCATCACGGGCGGAACCTTCGAGGGACCGCTCATGCAGGGCACCGTACTCAGTGGCGGAGCCGACTATCAGTTGGTAGACCGCGAACGCAACCGCACGGAACTGGAGGCCATCTACAACATCCGCACCGACGACGGCACACTCATCCACGTTCGCAACAAAGGTTTGCTTTGCAACGGCCCGGAGGGATTCTACTTCCGCACGGTGCCCCACTTCGAAGCACCCGAAGATAGCAAGTACGACTGGCTCAACCGGGCTGTCTTCGTCTGCGTGCCCGAGGGCAAACGCGATTACATTTCGCTGAAGGTATGGAAGGTGAAATAAGAAAAAGAAGGAGAAATAAGAAAAAAATCGAAAAAAAGTTGAGCAAGCTGTAACTTTTCCCATGCCTCGTTCGTCTTCAAAGAGAAGACACATCAAAACAAGGTATGGACTATAAGTACATCGAACAACTGCTCGACCGGTATTGGGAATGCCAGACGACACTGGAGGAAGAGGCCATTCTGCGCTCCTTCTTTGCCCAGGACGACATTCCTGCCAGCCTGCTCCCCTATCGCTCCATATTCAGGGCCGAGGAGCAGATGGCTCACGAGCATTTGAATGACGACTTCGACCAGCGATTGATGGCCCGCATCGGCATGGCCGACAAGCAGTCGGCCCACGAGGCTCAGGTCATCACCCTTGCCCAGCGCCTGGCCCCCCTGTGGCGTGCGGCTGCCGTGGTGGCAGTGGTGCTCACCATCGGCATGGCTGCCCAGCAGGGATTTCAGCAGCGTGGCCACGAGGATGCGGCCGTTCAGAACATGGCATCAGCCTCCGTCGGCACGGATTCCATCCAGCTCTTCGCCGAGCCCCAGCTGTCGCCCAACACCGAAGCAGCACTGCCGGCCAATCGCGCAGACAGTCTGAACCACAGTAGCCAATGATACTTTTTCTCTTTCGTTAATTAATAAAACAACCAAATGCTTTTTTAACCGCAACAAGGGCCGCCCGCGAGGGTAGCCCTTATTGTTTGTGCCTGGGTGAGAGTCCGGCTCGAAACGAAAAGAAGCAGGACAACATCCTGCTTCTTAAGCGGAGAGACTGGGATTCGAACCCAGGGTACAGTCGCCCGTACGCCGCATTTCGAGTGCGGTCCATTCGACCACTCTGGCATCTCTCCAATGCTATACCGATAGGCACATCGTCCTAATCGGGTGCAAAGGTACTATAAAAATTCAACAATTAAAAATTAATGATTAAAAAATATCGCGAATGCACACTTTTTATCCCTTTCTTGCACCCGAAAAACATAAAAGATGTATATTTGCACACACAAACATAAAGATATATAGCTTACCATGAAAGGAATTGTATTGGCAGGCGGTAGCGGTACGCGCCTCTACCCCATCACAAAGGGAGTGTCGAAACAGATGTTACCCATCTACGACAAACCCATGATTTACTATCCCATATCCGTGCTGATGCTGGCTGGCATTCGCGAGATTCTCATCATCTCCACCCCCTACGACCTGCCCGGTTTCCGTCGTCTCCTGGGCGACGGCAGTGATTATGGCGTCAGCTTCTCCTATGCCGAGCAGCCCAGTCCCGACGGATTGGCCCAGGCCTTCATCATCGGCCGCGACTTCATCGGCGACGATTCGGCCTGCCTGGTCCTTGGCGACAACATTTTCCATGGTGCGGGTTTCTCCCAACTCCTGCACGAAGCCGTGCGCACGGCCGAAGAGGAGCACAAGGCCACCGTCTTCGGCTATTGGGTGAGCGACCCCGAGCGCTACGGCGTGGCCGAGTTCGACAAACAGGGCAACTGCCTCTCCATCGAGGAGAAGCCCGAACACCCCAAGTCGAACTATGCAGTAGTGGGACTGTACTTCTATCCCAACCGGGTGGTCGACGTGGCTGCCAGCATCAAGCCCTCGGCCCGAGGCGAACTGGAGATTACGACCGTCAACCAGGAGTTCCTGAAGGCAGGCGAACTGAAGGTGCAGACGCTGGGCCGCGGCTTTGCCTGGCTCGACACCGGCACCCACGATTCGCTGTCCGAAGCCTCCACCTACATCGAGGTTCTCGAGAAGCGTCAGGGCCTGAAGGTGGGTTGCCTGGAGGGCATTGCCTACCGCCGCGGCTGGATCAGCGAGGAGCGCATGCGCCAGATAGCCCAGCCCATGCTCAAGAACCAATACGGACAATATCTGCTCAAGGTCATCGACGACGTAAGGCGCTTTGGTCGTATAGATGAATAAAAACGGAAAAAGGGAGCCCCCGAGGCCCCCTTTCTTTTTTGTTATAACCCTAACTCCTTTATCAGTCGGTCGGCATGCCCCCACTTGTCGATGAGGTAGAGCACGAAGCGGATGT
>CAMOUQ010000141.1 GCA_946626595.1 uncultured Prevotellaceae bacterium
GTACTTATGAAATGTCAGACACTTTATTCTCTCACCATTTCTGCAATCTGATGCCCTAATCAGGCACCACACCATTCTTCTCCTTACTCTTGTTCACATAGAACAGAATGTTAAAAGTACTTCTCATGTTCCTTACTCCTTTTTAATTTTGGCTGCAAATCTACTATGTTTTTTGGCATCCATCGCTATGCAAAATATAGCAGTTTGTGGAATAAGAACCGGGCGGTGAAAGGTGCGTCATTCTTCACTATTTTGAAGGGGTACTTTTCTCGTTCCCAAGGTCATAAATTGGGTTACGATTTGGCAACCTATCTCCTTCACCAATCCTCCCAATTTTGCGTTGTCCCTATTTTTGAACTTCCACGTTCTTCCCCTCTTTGCCTTTATTTCAGGCCGAAATGCGTTAATCTTCCAAAATTGCTTCGTTACAACAACTTTTTTTTGTAACTTTGAACGTGTTATCAACGATTTAGCGTGAATTAAATACAAAAAAATGAAATATTTACGTCGATTCCTCGTCCCGTTGCTCCTGGCTGTGGCTTTGGTGGTGATGGGCGGGTTGGTGCTCCGCACGGAGAGCGAGGTGCTCTATCGCATGCAGGAACTTTCGCTGTGGTTGCCCACGCACTACTTCTTCAAAATCTCCACCTTCTATCCGGGCGGCCCCCTCACCTGGGCGGCGGCCTACATGGTGCAGCATTTCTATCATCCCGCCGTGGGCATGGGACTGATGCTCCTGGCCTGGGCGCTGATCATGTGGCTCACATGCCGCCTGTTCCGCCTTCGCGGCGTGTGGCAGGGGCTGTCGCTGCTCGTGCCGCTCTGTCTGATGGCCTGCCTGGTGCAGACGGGCTATTGGCTCTACTACATGAAGTTGCAGGGCCATCCCTGGGTGCCCACGTTAGGCGTCCTGCTCTCGCTCGTGCTGGCCTTGCCCTTCCGGCGCATGCCGAAACGTTGGGCACGACTGGCCTACCTGGCCGTAGTGGGCGTCCTGGGCTATCCCCTGATGGGTGCCTGGACAGCCTTGGCGCTTGGCCTGATGGTGCTTGCTGAAGTCCTGAGGATGCGCTCGGCGACGTTAGGAGACGCTTGCGTAGCCATCCTTGCTCTCGTACTCTTTGCCATTGTGCCGCCTATCATGGTGCGGCAGTTCTATGGCCAGGTGCAGATGGACGAAGCCTGGTGGGCCGCGATGCCCTCGTTCCAGTACGGCAAGGTCGACTGCCTCGAGTACCGGCTGGCCTACTACGCCATCGGTCTGTCGTTCCTGCTTTGTGCCCTTAGCACCAAGTTTGGCGACTCGCTGACCACGAAGAAGAGCGGCAAGCGCATGTCCGCCCTCTTGGTGGTTGCGCTGCTGGCCCTCGCCGGTTATGGCGTGGCCAAGCGCTGGAACCACGACACCAACTTCCACAAGGAGGTGGCCATGAACAACGCCATCGAGCGCCTCGACTGGGAAGGCGTGCTGCGCATCTCGCTCTCCAAGGAGATGGGCGAGCCCATGCCTCCCACGCGAGTGATGGTGATGATGAAGAACCTGGCCCTCTTCCGTCTGGGAAGGGCCGGCGACGAGATGTTCCACTATCCCGAGGGCGCCGAACAGCAGCATGCCCCCTGGCAGGTGAGGATGACACAGGTGGGCGGCAAGTTGCTCTATTATCATTATGGTAAGGAGGGCTTCTGCTACCGTTGGTGCATGGAGGACGGCGTGGAGTTCGGCTGGAGCGTCGACGTGCTGAAGTATATGACCAAGTGCAGCCTTATCACCCACGACTGGGACGTTGCGCAGAAGTACATCGACATGCTCCGTCGCACCACCTACCACCGCCAGTGGGCAGAGAAGTATGCCGCCCTCGTGCGTCATCCCGAACGGATGGCCGAGGACGAGGAGATGCGTCCCATCATACCGATGGCCAGTTTCCCCGACCGTCTGGACGGCGACAATACGTTGGTCGAACTGTATCTGCTGAAGACCTTCTCCAGCGGTTTTGGTGTCGACCCGGGCTATCAGGAGATGACGCTGCTCTGCTCCCTGATTATGAAGGATATCGACCTCTTCTGGCCGCGCTTCCATCAGTATCTGGATATGCACCAGAAGGAGGAGGGCTTCCACGTGCCCGTCCACTATCAGGAGGCCGCCTACCTCTATTCGGTGCTCGAACCGCAGCGCCCCAGCGACCTGTGGCCCGGCCTGACGAATGCCGAGGCGGCAGAGCGCATCCCGTTCGACGAATCCGTGAAGCGCCGCTACAAGGAGTTTATGGACTTCAACGCCCAGTGTGGCTCGATGTCCGAGGAACAGAAGAAGTCGGCCTTCTTGCCTCAGTTCGGCGACACGTTCTACTATTTCTATTTCCTCAGGAGAAATCAGCAGACGAATTAAGAATTGAAGAATTGAAATATCGAAGCATAGAATTTTTGAAAGTCATGAATAAGAATATTGTCCGTTTGGTTTGTCGCGATACCATTGCGACGATAGCAATCCTCCTCCTTGCCGCATGTTCCAAGCCCAAGGTGCCCACGCAGTACGCCGATAGCGAGCGCCTGCCCGACATCTTCCCCGAGTATGCAGGCGTCACCGTTCCCGTGAACATTGCTCCGCTGACATTCGCCATCGAGGAGGAGGGCAACCAGTTTGTCACCCGCATGACGGCTGCCGGACACGAGTGGCTGTATGGCGGCGACGAAGTGTGCCCCTCGGCCAAGGAATGGAAGCAGATGAAGCAGAACGAAAGCATCATGGTGGAAGTGTTCGTGGAGAAAGACGGCAAGTGGACTCGCAAGGCACCCTTTGCCATCCACGTTTCGCCCGACAGCATCGACCCCTACATCTCTTACCGACTCATCGCCCCGTCGTACGTGACTTACGAAGACCTGACCATCAACCAGCGATGCCTGGAGAACTACGACGAGAGCCTGATTTACGGCAACATGTCGAACTCGAACGAGCGAGACGGACAGTGCATCAACTGCCATGCCTACCAGCAGTACAACCCGGAACGCATGCAGTTCCATGTGCGCCAGTGGCGCGGCGGCACCATCATTGCCTACGATGGCAAGATGGAGCGCGTGGACATGAAGACGGGCAAGACGGTGGGCGCAGGTGTATATCCCACATGGCACCCGACGGAGAAGCTGATAGCCTACAGCACCAATCACACCGGGCAGTCGTTCCACACCAACGACAACCAGAAGGTGGAGGTGCAGGACACCTACAGCGACCTGATGCTCTACGATGTCGAGCGCCACGAGGTACTCCCCCTGGAGACGGACACCAACGACCTCGACTGCTTCCCCTTCTGGAGCCCCGACGGCAAGTATCTCTACTACTGCTCGGCACACTACGAGAAGCGCGACACCAGCAAGATTACGACAAAGGAGTTTGACCTCATCCAGAACTATAAGGACGTCAAGTACAGCCTCTATCGCCGTGCCTTCTCGTTGAAGAACCGTTCGTTCGGTCCTCGCGAAATGGTGTTCGACGCCGCAGCTGACTCGATGTCAGCCACCCTGCCGCGCATCAGTCCTGACGGACGTTGGCTCATGTTCACGATGGGCAACCACGGTGTCTTCCACATCTGGCATGCCGATGCCGACCTTTATATGATGAACCTGCAGTCGGGCGAAATGCGCCGGTTGGACGAACTGAATTCGGACAACGTCGAGTCGTACCATTCGTGGTCGTCGAACGGGCGCTGGGTCATCTTCAGCAGCAGACGCACCGACGGCAACTTTACACGCCCCTACATCGCCCACTTCGACGGCAAGGGACACTTCACGAAGCCCTTCGAACTGCCACAGCGCAATCCGCGCTATCACCACGAACTCTTGCGTTCGTACAACATTCCGGAGTTCATGTCGGGCCCCGTCACCATCCGCCCGCAGGAGTTTGCCAGCGTAGTTCGCCAAGATAGTATTAAAGCCAAATAAACAAAATCATGAAACGCATCGCCTTTTTCTTGATTTTCTCGTTTTCTCATTTCCTCATTGCCGTCAACGCGCAATACACTGAAGTGAAAACACAACAGCAGACGGCCAATCGTCCGTATGCCGAAATTCCCGTCTTGGACAGTTCTGAGGCGGCTCAAGGTTCATACTTTGGAGACAGCAGGGGACTGCTGTTCAACTTCGACTGGCGCTTCCAGTTGGGCAACCCCGAGGGGGCCGA
>CAMOUQ010000142.1 GCA_946626595.1 uncultured Prevotellaceae bacterium
TATTGTCTGAGCCCCAACCTTAGTATTGTCTGAACGCCATCGACGTATTGCCTCTCCGAAGGGGTAATTATGCACCAGGCGAGGCGACCCGTCAACGCCGGTTTTGCTCGCACAGCCAGTCGATGAAGGGCCGCAGAACCTGGGCAGCGGGTTCGGCCGACTTTACCGACAGGGCTATCTCCTCGCCCAGGCCCGTCAGTATCTCGAACTGGAAGGCCGGGTTGTCGTCGAGGTCGGGAACGGATGCTGCCCCCGGATGCTCCAATAGGCGGATGGTGGTCTGCAACATGACGGACAGCTTGGCCAACCAAGGGCGGATGTCCTCATGGAAGAGGAGGTAAGTGGCGTCGGCCCCCGTCGTGTCGTCCAGCACGCGGCAGGCCTGCTCGGCCGCCTTCAGTTTTGCCAGCAGGGCCTCGGGGCGCGGTTGCCCGGCCTCCACCGAATGTTTGTATTCGTCGACCAGTCGGCCCAGGGCATCCTGGTCGAAGTAGCGCAACAGCGGCGCTACGGTTTGCATGGCCTCAGCGCGTTGGCGACCCACGACGGCGGGCAGCGAGGCCTGCCAGCTCTGCTGGTTGTCGAAGGCCCGGTGGTTCCAGGTGTAGTCGGCCACGCTGAAGATGGCAAACTTCGAAGCCTCGCCCTGCTGCATGGGATTGATGATGATGCAGTCGGTGCCCGTGAGGTCGGGCTCCAGGCGGGCATCGTTCTGGATGTGCTTCTCGTCGCGGAAGTTGGCGTACGTGTCCATGGGGAAGAGCTTGGTCACGTCGTTGTCGTTGCAGGGATAGTTCCACCACCAGGCCGTCTTCCGTCCCAGCCACTTGTTGGCCGTGGCCAGGTCCCGACTGTTGGGCACCGACCATACGTTGCGGCCGGTGATGTAGATGTCGACCTTGTGGGGCGTCGGACTGAGCGACTGGAAGAAGCGTTCTGCCACCTCGGGCTTCACCCACGAGAAGGCATACAGCTGGGGCACGTACTGCAGCGGCTTCACCGTGTCGGCCGGGGCTGTCCCGGGTTGGTTCCAGCGCTTGTCGATGCTGTGCTGCAGATTGCTCAGGCGCTGGGCTCCCAGTTGCAGGGTGGGCTCGTCGGTGGGCACGCCCACGTCGTCGACGAAGACGCCGAACTGGCGTACGCCGAGGCTGTACATGCTCTCGAACTTCTGCATGATGCGCTCCAGCACGTCGGTGGATTCGCGGTTGGTGAAGGCCGTGCCCGGATGTATGGCCCAGATGAAGTTGACCTTGGCTGCATGGGCAGCCTCCGTGATGCCGCGCAGCATGTCCTGCGTCAGGTAGCCGATGTGCTCCTGCTCGGCCGTGATGGTGGTGGGATAGGGCTCCGACCAGTAGCGCGTGTGGTAGGGGTCGCTCTTGGCACCGTACATGTATGTATTCATCTTATATCGGGCCATGAAGCGGAAGAGGTCCTTGGTGACGGCGGCGTTATAGGGCACGCCGTAGTAGCCCTCAATGATGCCGCGGGTGCGTGTGTCGGCATAGTCCTCCAGCACGACGCAGGGCAGAGCCTGGGGCGTCTGGGCCTGGACCTCGCTGGCGCAGTCGAGCATCTGCTCCACACTGGCCAGTCCGCAGAATACGGCATCGGTGTTCTCGCCCACGATGAGCAACTGGCCACGTCCGCGCCGGTCGGCGGTCAGACTGACGATGTGGCGGTCGTACTTCGGCAGGCCGAACACCTCGCGGTTCAGTCCCTGCCGGGTGGCCAACTGGTCTGCCACGCCCTGCGAGCCGTTGGTGCCCAGCACCAGGTTGGTCATGCCCTTGGCCACGCGCCTACTGGTCTGCGGCCTCAGTCCGTGGTCGGCAAGCACCTGCCTGGCACGCTCCAGGGTCGGCTCGTCTATGCCTGCCTCGGCCACGATGTTCACCTTCGGGGTGATGCGGGCAGTGCCTGCGGTCAGGGTCTGCTTCTGGGGTATGGGATAGATGGTGTAGGACTGACGGGCCCATGCGGAGGCCACTATGGTCCACAGGAGGAATGCGAGAGAAATCAGGTTTTTCATGACACTAATGATTACAATTCCCGACAAAGATAACAAAAAAAACATTGCACGCCCATGAAACAACGAAAAAAGATGAAATATATATCCATTTGTTACATTTGTACAAGGATTTGATAAAATTCTACAAGTAAAAAAAGAGAAAACTCCCTAACTTTGTAAGCGATAGTACGAACCATATCATAAATGTTGCAACCATGATGAAACAAACTGTGCCCGACATGGTCAACAGCTTAGACGACTCGAAGCCTGCCGATGGACCGTGGTACGACATCAATGGCACAGCCACAAAGGCACCACGGAAGAATGGCATCTTCATCAAGAACGGTCGCAAATACATTATACAGAAAAAATAAAAAGTAATGAGAACATAACATCAAACTACGAACTATGAAAAAACTACTTTCCACGTTATTGCTCCTGCTGTCGCTGCCCTTGGCAGCACAAAGCGAGCGGCAAATCAAAGTGACTGAAAACATTGCCTACCGAACCGACGTCGGTCCCAGCACGGTGCTCGATCTGGCGCAACCGACATTCGGACCTCAAACGAACCGTCCCGCCATACTCATCATCCACGGCGGAGGATGGAGCGCCGGCTCGAAGAACGACATGGTGTACCGCACACTGATGGTGGACTATGCACTGAAGGGCTATGTGGTGGCCAACATGAACTACCGCCTTGTGCAGGAAGCACCACTGCCTGCCTGCATCGAAGACGTACGGTGTGCCATCCGCTGGATGAAGGCTAACGCCCAGAAGTTGGGCATCGACCCCAATCGCATTGGCACCTATGGCCACTCGGCAGGCGGACATCTGTCGCTGATGGCAGGTGTGTCGGCCGAAAGCAAGGCCTTCAACGATGCGGCCGACCCCTGGAAGGCATACGACTGTTCGGTGGCCTGTGCTGCCGGTGGTGCACCTCCCACAGAAATTGGTCGCGCCGGAGACTGGGCCGACCACACGGAGTGGTGGCCCATTGGCTACATTGGCAAGAGCGAGACGCCCTTCCTCGTGCTGCAAGGGGGTGAGGACCCGATAGTGCGCCCCAACCTGACGGAGGACTGGGTCGTGAAGATGCAACGGGCTGGGTCGGCCGTCGATTATGTGAAGGTACATGGCCAGCATGGCGTGGCCTTCGATCAGCAGTTGGAATTCACCCGCCCCGCCATGGATGCCTTCTTTGCCCGTCACCTGAAGCACGACGACCCCACGGTTTCGTTTGAGCAAATGAAGGTGGTGGAATACGGTGGCTCGGGACGGCACAAGGCCGTGGCCGTACGCGAGCGCTCGCTGCCGGACTTCGTGGTCTATCGCCCCATGAACATGGACGCTGCCATGACCGTCGGCCGCCCTGGCATGTTTGGCACCGGCGCAGCGAAGAAGGAGAAGTTGCCCGTGCTCGTTTTCTGCAACGGTGGTTGCATGGACACCAGCATCGGATACGAGAACATGCTCTCCGACATTGCCTCTTATGGCTACGTGGTTGTGGCCATTGGCCAACTGCAGATGATGGCCCAGCACAACAAGGACCGCCATACGCCGTCGTCGATGGTAGTAAAGGCCCTCGACTGGATTAGTCAACAGGCCACAGACCCGACGTCGCCCTACTACGACAAGATTGACGTCGACCGCATCGCCGGTGCCGGACATTCATGTGGCGGAGCCCAGATACTGGCCAACGCTGCAGATTCAAGGCTGAAGACATACCTCATCTTGAATGCCGGCATGGGCAACATGACGATGGCCGACGCCAGCAAGAAGTCGCTGAAGAAGCTGCATGGCCCCATTCTCTACCTCGTGGGCGGCACCACAGACGTGGCCTGGCAGAATGCACAGATGGACTATAAGGCCATCAAGCACGTGCCTGCCTTCCTGGCCGACAACACGCGGAGCGGACATGGCGGCACCTATGAACAGCCCAACGGCGGTGCCAACGCCCGCATGGTACGTGCCTGGCTCGACTGGCAACTGAAGGGCAAGAAGGAGAACGAAAAGCTCTTCGTCGACGGCGACCTCACAGGCTACGAGG
>CAMOUQ010000143.1 GCA_946626595.1 uncultured Prevotellaceae bacterium
ATGTGGACAGATTTGGGCTGCTTGCAACCACAATAAAAAATGCTAAAACGACGACCCCCTTCATTGCGGTTGTCCTGCATTCTCCCCCCGTGTTAGCCATACAGCCCCATTCACACCACTTCGTCAGCGCGTGTGAATTTTTTTATGTCTATACATTAATATAATAATAATATCGCATGAACTATTTGTTTACATCGGAATCGGTGTCGGAAGGACACCCCGACAAAGTGGCTGACCAGATTTCGGATGCCGTTCTGGACAAACTGCTGGCCTTCGACCCTGAGTCGAAGGTGGCTTGCGAGACACTTGTAACAACCGGACAAGTGGTGATGGCAGGCGAAGTGAAGTCGCGGGCCTACGTCGACCTGCAGCGCATTGCCCGCGAGGTCATCAACCGCATTGGTTACACCAAGAGCGAATATATGTTCGAGGGCAACTCGTGCGGCGTGCTCAGCGCCATCCACGAGCAGAGCGACGACATCAACCGTGGCGTGGACCGCGAAGACCGCGAGAACCAGGGCGCCGGCGACCAGGGCATGATGTTCGGCTATGCCACCAACGAGACGGAGAACTACATGCCCCTCTCGCTCGACCTGTCCCACCGTCTGCTCCGCACACTGGCCGACATCCGTCGCGAGGGTCGGGTGATGACCTACCTGCGCCCCGATGCCAAGAGCCAGGTCACCATCGAATACAACGAACAGAACCAGCCCGTGCGCATCGACACCATCGTGGTCTCCACGCAGCACGACGAGTTCGCCAGCGACGAGGCCATGCAGCAGCAAATCCGCGAGGACGTCATCAACATACTCATTCCCCGCATGAAGCAGGACATCCACGACGAGCGCATACTGGCCCTCTTCAACGACCAGATTACGTACCACGTCAACCCGACGGGCAAGTTCGTCATCGGCGGCCCCCACGGCGACACGGGCCTCACCGGGCGCAAGATCATCGTCGACACCTACGGAGGCAAGGGTGCCCACGGAGGCGGTGCCTTCTCAGGCAAAGACCCCTCGAAGGTGGACCGCTCGGCTGCCTATGCCGCACGCCACATTGCCAAGAACATGGTGGCCGCCGGCGTGGCCGACGAGATGCTGGTGCAGATTTCGTACGCCATCGGCGTGGCCGAGCCCGTGAGCATCTTCGTCGACACCTACGGACGCAGCCACGTCAGCCTTTCCGACGCCGAGATTGCTGACAAGATAAAGCAACTCTTCGACCTCCGCCCCTACGCCATCGAGCAACGGCTGAAACTGCGCAACCCCATCTACGAGGAGACGGCTGCCTACGGCCACATGGGCCGCGAACCCCAATGGGTGACCAAGACCTACACCTCGCAATACAACGAGACGAAGACCCTGGAGGTGGAACTCTTCACATGGGAGAAGTTGGACTACGTGGACCGCATTAAGGAAATTTTTGCTCTATGAACGACATTCACAGCGTAGCCATCTACTGCGCATCCAGCACGAAGATTAAGCCCATCTACTACGAAGTGGCCCGCCAACTGGGCCGCGGCCTGGCCCTGCGTGGCGTCACGCAGGTGAACGGCGCGGGCAACATGGGACTGATGCAGGCCGCCAGCGATGCAGCCCTCGAGATCGGCGGTCGTGTGGTGGGCGTCATCCCCACGTTCATGATCGAGCAGAACTGGCACCACACGGGTCTCAGTCAAATCATCGAGACGACCGACATGGCGGCCCGCAAGCAGACCATCAACGAGATGACCGACGCCGCCATCGTCCTGCCCGGCGGTTGCGGCACGCTGGACGAACTGTTCGAAATCGTCACCCTGAAGCAACTGGGCGTGTACCTGAAGCCCATCGTCATCGTGAACGTCGACGGATACTACGACCACCTGCTCCAGCAACTCGACCGCTCGATGCAGGAGAACTTCATGCGCAACGAGCACCGCGACATCTGGTGCGTAGCCACCAGTGCCGAGGAGGCCATCGACCTCGTCTTCACCACACCGCTCATCGACGAAAGCGTGCGCCGCTTCGCCAAAATCTGAATCCCATGCAGGCCGATATGCTGACAGCCCAAGCCGACACCCTCTCGCTGCCGGGACTGCCCGGGCGGAAGACCTACGAAGACGTCGCCTCGCAGGAGTTCGACCCGCAGCAGTACTCAGGCTTCTTCCGCGGCAATGCCAACCTCCACCCCGAACTGCCCTACCACAGTTTTGGCGTCAGCGCCGTCTCGCTGCCCTACATGCTCCGCAACGACAATCTGGTGACGGGCTCCCTCCTCGTCTGCCTGGTGCTGCTGGTCTATGCCGTCAACAAGACGCGCCGCCAGCTCCTGCAGCAGACCAAGAACTTCTTCTATCCCCCACGCCGCCGCTCCAGCACGTTCATAGCCGAGACCAGCATCGAAAGTTCCTCCCGCCGCTACATCTACCTTCAGCTGGCCATCCTGGGCGGCGTCATGCTCTTCGGCTATTCGCAGAACAAGTTCGACAACTTCCTCGGCCAGCTCTCCCCCCGCATGCTCCTCGCCATCTATCTGATAGGCTTCTTCATCTGCCTGCTCGGCAAGCAGCTCATCCTGTCCTTTGTCAATTGGATATTCTTCCCTAAGAAGAAACAAAAGGCCTGGAATGACATTTATTCTTACATTGTATCCGTCGAATCCATCATATTTTTCCCCCTTGCCCTGGCCTACGTCTATTTCCAGTTGCCCTACAAAACAGCCATGGGAATCTTCATTTTCATCCTCCTGAGCATCAAAATAATGCTTGCTTTCAAGACTTACTACATCTTTTTTAGAAAAAGTTATGGTCTTTTCCATCTTTTTGTGTACCTTTGCGCCTTGGAAGTCATGCCCTTGCTCGCAATCTGGAAGACATTGGCAATCATGACGGAAAGTTTGATAGTAAAATATTAGGACAAAAGTAGGTATTAAACATGGTTAAGAAGATTCTGGTATCCCAACCAAAACCCTCCTCTGACAAGTCGCCGTATTTCGATATTGAGAGAAAATACGGTGTGGAAATCGTTTTTCGCCCATTCATCAAGGTCGAAAGTCTCACCCCTCGCGAGTTTCGTGCACAAAAGATTGACATACTCGAACATACGGCCGTCATCTTCACTTCCCGCCATGCCATCGACCACTTCTTCGGTCTGTGCAAGGAGATGCGCCTCACCATCCCCGAGGACATGAAATATTTCTGCATCACCGAGACGGTAGCCCTCTACATTCAGAAGTACGTGCAATACCGCAAGCGCAAGGTATTCTTCGGCAACACGGGCAAGATCAACGACCTGCTGCCCACCATGGTCAAGCACAAGAGCGAACGCTACTTCATCCCCACCAGCGACGTCCACAACGACGAAATCGAACAACTCATGGAGAGCAAGAAGCTGCAGTTCACCCAGGGCGTCATGTATCGCACCGTCAGCAACGACTTCACGCCGGACGAACCCTTCGACTACGACATGCTCATCTTCTTCAGCCCCAGCGGCATCACAGCCCTGATGAAGAACTTCCCCGACTTCGCCCAGAAGGACATTGCCATAGCCACCTTTGGTGTACACACCGCCAAGGCTGCCAAGGATGCCGGACTCACCGTACAACTCGAGGCCCCCACGCCCAAGTATGCCAGCATCACCGCGGCCCTTGCCGACTACATCAAGGAGGTGAATGGTGAAGGCTAACGCATTCCCCAAGGCCGAGCGACTCTGCAGCAAGAAACGCATCGCACAGCTCTTTGCCGGCGACAGCCGCTCACTGTCGGCCTACCCCCTGCGAGCCGTCTATCGCCCCGCCCCCGAGGGCGACACCTGCGTCCAGGTCCTCGTCTCCGTCTCGAAGCGCCGCTTCCGCCACGCCGTCGACCGCAACCGCACCAAGCGCCTCATACGCGAAGCCTATCGCCTCAACAAACACCTCCTGCTCGCCTACACCGGACTGAGCCACATCGACCTGGCCTTCATCTGGATTGGCGACCAGCTGAGCGACTTCCCCACCGTCGAGGCCAAGGTCCGCAACCTGCTGCAACGGATAGGAGAAGGTGAGAAAATGAGAGAATGAGAAAATGAGAAAAT
>CAMOUQ010000144.1 GCA_946626595.1 uncultured Prevotellaceae bacterium
TCCCAATCCATCCTCAAGGCATTCCCCTCGCGGATATTATGGTATGACTTCAGGGGCAGGAAGTCGATATCCCGACGAATTATGCGCTCCGTCTCGCGCAACATTTGAGCCTCCGAAATCCACAGGGCTGTAGTGGCTACGGTGACCGCAAAGTCGTTGATTTCGATGCCGTAGAACTGCTGTATACTCACCTTGATGGGATTCACTTCTTCGAAACCGAGGAACGACTGCCCGTGGTGGCGCTCGCGTATCACCTCGTTCTCCAACCGGCGCAGCGAAAGATAGGTCTCGGTGAGGAAGTTGCCGCTGCCGCAGGCCGGGTCGAGGAAGGTCAGACGGGCCAGCTTCTCCTGGTATGCGTCCAGCCGCTTCTGGCGCTGGCGTTCCACCCGTTCCTCCAGTATCTCGTCCAGCTCGCGACGCAGGTCGGTGAGGAAGAGAGGGTCGATGACCTTGTGGATGTTCTCTATCGAGGTGTAGTGCATGCCGCCCGAGCGCCGTGTGTCGGGATTCAGCGTCGACTCGAAGACGGCTCCGAAGATGGTGGGCGAAATCTCCGACCAGTCGAAGCCGAAGCTGGCCCTTTGCAACAGGGTCTGCTTCAGCGTCTCCGTGAACTGGGGTATCTCTATTTCCTCCTCGAAGAGGCCCCCGTTGGTGTAGGGAAATGCCTTCAGGTCGTCCTTCAGATACTTGCTGCGCTCGTCGAGCGGTGTGTTCAGCACGTCGAAGAGGTCGCGCAAGGCCCGACGCAGGTCGTCGGCCTCGTAACGGCTCAGGTAGTCGTGGAACTGGTCGTGCTGGAAGACGCCCGCATCCTCGGCATAGAGGCAGAAGACAATCCTGACGCACAGGATGTTCAGCCAGCGCAGGGCTTCGGGCGAGTTGTCGTCGTACTGCTTCAGCAAGGCCTCATATATCTTGCCCACTATCTCGCCTGCCTGCATCGACACCTGCATTTCCTTGCGTATGTGTTCGCTTTGGGCGTCGACGAGGAACCTCAGGCGGTGGTACTCACGGCCCAGGTCTTTCAGCAATATCTGTTCCGGCTCGCCGTTGGGTTGCTCCATGTCATAGACCAGGAACTCGGAGAAGTTGCAGGTCACTATCCATCGCGGATGTTCCGACACGGGCATCGACACGACATACCTCCGCGCCTGCTGGAAGGGGTTGAGCACAGAGCCGTCGCTCTGACGGATGCCTGCACGCAGGTCCTTCCCCAGCGACTTCTGCTCTATCAGCACTCGGGTGCATGGGATGCGCCCGTCAATGAAGTTGGAGGCGTCCACCATGCGGTGGTCCTCGAAACGGATGAAGCCGTCCGTCGGTGTCTCTATGCCAAAGACGTTTGACAGCAAGTCTATCCAGAAGGGCTGCGACTCGCCTCTCTCATATCCTCTGTCTTTCCACCGCTCTGCAAACTCCTGTGCAGCCGCAGCCATCTGTTTGTCTGTTTTCATAGGTTACAGTGCGATTTCCAGCATCGTGAAACTGTAGGGAGGGAGGTCGAGGGTCATCTTCTTTGCGACCTTGACGGTCTCGCTCTTCGGTGCGATGGGCTGGTTGTCGAAGTTGTTCTCATCGTCGGGCTGCCCGGCCAGCGTGGTCTTGGTGGCTGTGGACTTCATGCCACGGAATCGGGATAGGTCCAGGTGGGCCGTCTTGGCCTGGGCTTCGGCGTTGCAGAGCTTGACGTAGAGGCGGCGCGTCTTGACGTTGAGCACCACCGACTGGCCGTAGTGCACATCGGGCTGCGGCTGAACGACCTGGGCATCGTCGCCCTGGAAGCGGACGCACTGGCCATAGTAGTACTGACCGGCCGACTGGCCGAACATCTGCTGGATGTAGTAGCTGCAGGTCAGGAAGGGCCGTTCGTTGTCGAAATAGATGAGGTCGGGATTCCAGTTGGTGGCATTCTTGCGGGCAAAGAGGGGTGCATAGGAGGTCATGCTGACCACATCGCCGTTGCGCTCGACGTGCAGGAGATAGAGCCCCTCGGCCAGGGCGTCGATGAGTTTCTTGTCCTTGGCTGCATATTCGCCCAGGTAGACCTTCGTCTTGCGGTCGCGTGGATAAGCGTCGTACTGGCGGCTCTTCAGGAAGTAGTCGCGCGGTTCGTAGTAGTGTTCGTCGAGAATGGGCAGGCCCAGTTCCTCGGCCAGTTTCCATCCGTTGTCGAAGTCGGGGTTGCCCTGGTGCGAGCCTGGTCCGGCCGTGCCGACGATGACTATCTCGGGGTGCTGCCTGGTGATGCGCTCATACATGTATCGGAAGCGTTCGGCAAACTCGGGCGTTATTTTTTCCTCGTTGCCAATGCCCAGATACTTCAGACCGAAGGGCTTCGGGTGTCCCTGTTCGGCTCGCTTGCGTCCCCAGGTGGTGTTGACATCGCCGTTGGCCCACTCGATGAGGTCGAGGGCGTCCTGCGTCCATTCGTCCATCTCCGACATGGGCACCACGTCCTGGGCCTGTCCCTTCATGCCCCAGCCGCCATTGGTCCCCTGGCACGATACGCCGCAGGGCAGAATGGGCAGGGGTGCCATGCCCAGGTCTTCGCAGAGTTGGAAGTACTCGTAGTAGCCGAGGCCCATGGACTGGTGATAGCCCCAGGTGTTCTTCAGCTGACGGCGTTCGTGGCGCGGTCCGATGGTGGTCTTCCAGCGATAGGTGTTCCAGAATCCGTCGCCGCCGCCGTGCACTACGCAGCCGCCCGGGAAGCGCATGAAGCGCGGATGCAGGTTGGCCAGTGCCTCCACGAGGTCCTTGCGCAGGCCGTGGCCTTTGTAGGTGTCCTGGGGCATGAGCGACAGTTCGTCGACGTCCATGGTTCCCGTCGTCAGTACCAACAGCTGCAGACAGGCGTTGGCGCAGTCCTCGGTGGGTGTCAGCACGGCCTCGTGCTTCCGCCATGCCGGGGTGTTCACCTCAAGGGTGGCCTCGGCCAGCAGTTTCGGGTCCTTGCCCCAGCCCTGAGGCTGCACCAGTGCGAGGCGCACCTTCTTGGCAGCGCCCTCGACATTGCGGGCGAAGAGGGAACAGTCGTAACGGTTGCCGGCCTTCACGCTGATACCATCGAAACCGCCGTTCTCCAGGCCTACGCCCTTCCATCCGCGGTAGTCGTAATACTCCTTGACGCGTTCGATGTGGAGGCGCATGTAGGTGGGGTTGTTGGGATGGAGCGGCTGGTCCATGCGCGGCTCCATGCGACCCAGCGAATGTCCGGGCCTGAGGAATCGCCAGGCCGTGCCGGCTCCCCATCCGTCGCGCTCGGTGGGGTTGAATTCGAACGAACCGTTTTGCACGAGTTCTGCAAACAGGCCGCCGTCAGCTGCCGACGAAATATCTTCGAAGAATATGCCGATGAGTTCGTCACTGATGGCCTTCCCTCCCTTGGGGGCCGACATGGGTTTCTGTGCCTGCAGGGCCACCGTTGCTGCCAGCACAAGGGCTGCTGCTGTCGTGTAATGTTTCATAGTATTTGACAATTTATTTAGGTTTTGCGTTTATGCTCGGTCACAAAGTTAGCAATTCCTTGCCAATAAACAAATATGCAACCATCAGTTTTTCAGAATAGCGTTCAAAATAGTCAGCGAAATGCAAGTGTAACAATATCGTAACGAGTCTTTTTTGACAGATATGCGAATTCTGCATACCTTTGCAAAGGATTTTCAAAACACAATTACATCGGTATGGAATACACAATGATTGCAATGAAGTTGTTGGGCTCCCTGGGACTGCTCATCTTCGGTATGAAAATGATGAGCGATGCCTTGCAGAAAATGGCTGGCCCACAGTTGCGCCACGTGCTGGCTCGGATGACCAGCAACCGTCTGTCGGGAATGCTGACGGGAACCTTGTTGACCTGCGCCGTACAATCGTCGTCGGCCACAACCGTCATGACCGTTTCCTTCGTGTCGGCCGGACTGCTGACACTGGGCCAGGCCATTTCCGTCATCATGGGTGCCAACATCGGCACCACGCTGACGGCCTGGATTATGTCGCTGGGCTACAGCGTCGACCTCAGCACCATCGTCTTCCCGGCCTTTGCCC
>CAMOUQ010000145.1 GCA_946626595.1 uncultured Prevotellaceae bacterium
ATGTCGCTGGGCTACAGCGTCGACCTCAGCACCATCGTCTTCCCGGCCTTTGCCCTGGGCATACTGCTTATATATAGGAAGCGGCAGCGATACATGGGCGACTTCCTCTTCGGCATTGCCTTCATGTTCTGGTCGCTGATGATGCTCAGTGCCGCTGGCAAGGAGATGGACCTGGAACACAACGAGAGCGTGGTGGCCTTCTTTGCCTCGTTCGACACCAGCAGCCACCTCACCATCCTGGCCTTCCTGGCCATCGGCACGGTGATAACCTGCATCGTGCAGTCGTCGGCAGCCGTCATGGCCATCACCATCCTCCTCTGTTCCACAGGTGTGCTGCCTATCTACATGGGCATAGCCCTGGTGATGGGCGAAAACATCGGCACCACAGCCACGGCCAACCTGGCAGCTCTGGGGTCGTCGGTGGAGGCGCGTCGGGCGGCATTGGCCCACCTGCTGTTCAACGTCTTCGGCGTTGCATGGGTGCTCTGCGTGTTTTATCCCTTTGTCGACCTCGTATGCTCGCTGGTGGGCTACGACCCCACATTGGGCGGTCAGCGGGAGCGCCTGCCGGTGGTGCTGGCCATGTTCCATACGTGCTTCAACGTCACCAACACCATGATACTCATAGGATTCATCCCACAGTTGGAACGCGTCGTGTGCTGGATATTGCCGTCTAAGCCTGAATCGGCCAATGACACGCCCAACCTGAAGTACATCAAGGGCGGACTGATGGAGACTCCGGAAATCTCCGTCCTGCAGGCCCAGAAGGAGACAGCCTTCTACGCCGACCGTACGTACGCAATGTTCCAGATGGTGCGCCAACTGATGGACGAAAAGGACGTCGAGGCCTTCGCTCAGTTGCACGACAAGATTGAACACGAGGAGGACCTGAGCGACCAGACGGAGCACACCATTGCCGAATATCTGGAACAGGTGTCGAACGACCACCTGAGCGATGCCACCAAACAGAAGATCAGACAGATGCTGCGCGAGATAGGGGAAATAGAATCCATCGGCGACGCCTGCTACAACCTCACCCGCACACTGGCCCGACGCGAAAAGCAGGGCTACGTGTTCATCCCCTCGCAAAACGAGAATCTCCACCAGATGGCCCGCCTCACCGACGAAGCACTCCGCCAGATGTGCACCGTCATGCACGGTCACCGTCCCGACCACGACATCAAGGAGAGCTACCGCATCGAAAACGAGGTAAACCTGCTCCGCAACCGACTGAAGGCTGAGAATGTCCAGGCTGTCAACAACCACGAATACGGCTATCCCCTGGGCGTAATCTACACCGACCTTGTGGGCGAGATGGAGAAACTCTGCGACTATGTCATCAACGTCGTAGAGGCAAGATTCGGCAAATAAATCGTCCGCTTTTCTTGCATTTTCCCCTGCTTTGTCGTACCTTTACTCCCTGTATATGGAAAAGAAGCGAATTCTGATAGTCGACGACGAGGAGGACCTGTGCGAAATCCTGCGTGTAAACCTGGTGGCTGAGGGCTACGAGGCCATTGTGGAGCACTCGGCCACAGAGGCCTTGGAACGGGGAGTCGAAGGGTTCAGCCTGGTGCTGCTGGACGTGATGATGCCAGGCATCTCGGGCTTCCAGATGGCTCAGCACATGCGGGCCTCAGGCATCAAGACTCCCGTCATCTTCCTCACTGCCCGAGACACCGAGGAGGACAAACTTCAGGGATTCAGCCTGGGAGCCGACGACTATGTGGCCAAACCTTTCTCCGTGCGCGAACTGATGGCCAGGGTGCATGCCGTGCTGGCAAGGACGGCTGCCGAAGAGGGCATCTCCCAACAGATTGCCTTCGAGGCATTGGAAGTAGACATGGGACAGATGAAAGCAACGATAGCCGGAGAAGACCTGAACCTGACGAAGACGGAACTGGAACTTCTTCGCCTCTTGCTGGCCCACAGCGGACAAGTCTTCTCGCGCCAGCAATTGCTCCAGGAGGTTTGGCCCAGCGACGTCGTGGTGACGGCCCGAACGGTGGACGTGAACATCACGCGATTGCGAAAAAAGTTGGGTCCCTATGGGCAATACATTGTCACGAGGCAGGGCTACGGCTACATCTTCGAGGCCGAATAAGCGTGCTGACTTATGAAGAAGATGAGCGAAGGAAAGAAGATGTTCGTAAGCGTGATGACCATTTTTGTCGTCTATGCCGTGGTCTTCATCTTGTTCGAGGACTACGACCGTAAGTGGTTCGAACCCTTCAACGAAATCAGCGACTGGCATCTGCTGCTGTTTTCCGTCGTCGTCATGGGGGGCCTTGGCCTGTTGCTCTATCGCTATGCCCACCGCATGGACGAACGCATCAATCGCGAACAGGCTACGAAGGAAAACCTCATGCGTCGCGAACTGACCCAAAACATCGCCCACGAACTCAAGACGCCCGTGGCCAGCATACTGGGCTACACAGAGACCATACTGCACACACCGGGCATCACTGCCGAACAGCAAAGAGTGTTCACCGAACGCACCCTCAAGCAAGCACAGCGGCTGACCTCGCTGCTGACGGACATCTCCACACTGAACCGCATGGACTATGCTGCCGACCTGCTCGTCATGGAGCGCGTGGATGTTTCCGACATCGTGAACGAGATAGCCGACGAGACGGCACATGCCTTCCACCAACGGCAGATGACCTTCAGCAACTGCCTGCCCTCAGACATCATCGTCATCGGCAACGAACAACTCCTCTACAGCATCTTCCGCAACCTCATCGACAATGCACTGGCCTATGCCGGAGAGGGCAGCACCGTCAGGCTCACGGCCGACGAGGCGAAGAGCCGCTGGAACTTCACCTTCTCCGACAACGGACCGGGCATAGCCTCCCAACACCTTCCGCGCATCTTCGAACGTTTCTTCCGTGTCGACAAAAGCCGCAGCCGACAGATTGGCGGCACCGGCCTCGGACTGGCCATCGTCAAGAATGCCGTCCTCCTGCATGGCGGCACCATCGCCATACGTTCCCAATTGGGTAAGGGCACCTCGTTCGACTTTTCCATCCTGAAGAAATCCGGAAAGTGATTGTAACCACATTGTAACATCATTTTCATACTGTGTTTGCCGAAGTTTCACTAACTTTGCACTAACCTAACCATCTATAAGACAAACAACATGAAGAAGAATCTATTTATCTGCCTCCTCATGGGGGTGATGGCAATGCTTAGCATAAGTTGCGACGACGACGTTTCGGCAGCCGATGTTCCGGCCCCTGTGACAAACACATTCCAACAGATGTTCCCGGGCGCCACGGCAAAGTGGGAAAAGGAGCCCAACGGCCAACTGAAGGCTGAATTCTATGCCGACTACCACGAGATGGAGGCCTGGTTCCAAAAAGACGGTACATGGGTGATGACACAGAAGGACCTGAATGTGAGCGAACTGCCTCAGACGGTGCTCAACTATCTGGCTCAGAACCATCCCGGAGTGGAGATTAACGATGCCGACTGGGTGGAAACCCCAACGGGAAAGTACTATCGCGTGGAACTGGATCGCGAAAGCAAGAAGGACATTGTCTTGACCTTTACGGAACAAGGCGAACTGAAAAAATAAGCGCCCATGGAAAACACGAAAGCGGAACAATCAGCGAGGATTCAGACCTCGCTATTGAACCCCTATGAGAAGGTAGTCCTGCGTGCACTGGTGCGCAGGATTCCTCATTTTGTAATATTGCTGTCCGCTAAAACTTTTTTCTCGATATAAAAATTAGGCTGAAGCCC
>CAMOUQ010000146.1 GCA_946626595.1 uncultured Prevotellaceae bacterium
CCGATACGTTTCATGGTTATTTATATTCTATAGTATAGGGATATGTGGTTTCGCTCTGTGGTTCGTAGGTGCCTTGGGGGTAGGCTGTGACCACGAGGTACACGGCGCGGGCATCGGCGGGCACCGACATTGTGGCCATGCCCTTCCAGCCAGTGGCGATGGGCCCATACGTTGCTTCGGCGCTGTCGTTCACGGCCACCAGTCGGTAGGCATAGCCGCAGGCTTTCTGCCCCGTGAACTTCACCTTCAGTCTCTCGCCCTTGGCCGTCAACTTTATCACGTTTGCCCCGAAAGTTCCCAGTGGTTGGTCGTTGACGAACTCTCCGGCATATCGCTTGTTCATTTCGTGCTTGCCGGGGAAGTCGAAGGTCAGCAGGCGCGAGTAGCAGTCCAGGGCCTCCAGGGCAAACCCCTCGTTCGAGAGGCCGAACATGCGCATGTATGCCTGTGCTGCATCTTCGTCTGCACGACATTGGCGGAACAGGTCGGCTATGACTCCCAGTCCGCGCCGCATGCTCCATTCCTCCAGCATGTATGGCGAGTGATAGATGTTCTGCGGGTCCAGATAGGGCAGGTTGGCCAGTCGGATGAAGTCGCGCCAGTGATAGTTCTCGTCCGTCGGCCATTCGGGATTCACGTTCCACAGCATCCATTGGCTGGCCATTTCGTAGAATCCGCCTCCGATGCCCCGTCCCATTCCGTCGCACGAAATCTGTATCTGGAACGAGTGTCCCAGTTCGTGCGCAATGCAGTTGAGCCGTCGGTCCTGCACCCGGTTGGGAGCTATCCACAGCGCCCCGATGGAGTCGTCGTAGCATCCGCCGTAGGCCGTACCCTCCAGCGAGTAGTTCAGCATCACCATCATCTTGTACCGCTCGGCCTTGCTGCCGGGAAGGGTGAAGCGCATCATGTCGCGATACACCTGATAGAAGTATTCGATGCGCGAGAGCAGATTCTGCAGGTCCACGGTCATCGGGTGACCGTCCAGGTCGGGTGCCTTCGACAGGTCGTTGCCGAACCCTTTCTCCCAGAAACACACCACGTTGGGCGTCTGTGCCATGCGGCTGTAGCTCCATTGCGATTCGGGGTTGGTAAAGTCGTTCTGTCGCAGTTCCTTGGGGATGTAGATTTGTTTCTCCTGTGCCCATGCGTTCCCTGCCAGCAGGGCGAGCAACATCAGGGCGAGTAATCGGGTTTTCATGTGCAGGTTCGATATTTTTGTGCAAAGATACGAATAAAATGGAGATTTGAGATTAGGGATTAGGGATTATTTTGTATCTTTGTACCGGATTTTATACACTTACAAAGATATGATATCATTTTCTTTAGCCTTAGTAGCCCTCTTGGTGGGCTACCTCATCTATGGCGTGGTGACGGAACGTGTCTTTGGCATCGAGCCCGAGCGCCGCACACCAGCCTACTCGAAAAAAGACGGCGTGGACTATCAGCCCATGTCGCGCTGGCGTGTTTTCCTCATCCAGTTCTTGAACATCGCAGGCACGGGCCCCATCTTCGGTGCCATCATGGGCATACAGTTCGGCCCTGCGGCCTATCTGTGGATAGTGCTGGGCTGCATCTTCATCGGAGCCGTCCACGACTATATGTGCGGCATGATTTGTGTGCGCAAGGGCGGCATCTCGCTGCCCGAGATTTTGGGCGACGAGTTGGGGCAGTCCGTCCGCCAGCTCATGCGTGCCTTCAGCATTCTGCTGCTTGTCCTGGTGGGCACGGTGTTCGTGGTGACGCCTGCCGACCTCTTGGCACAGATGACCCCCGAGTACATGAATCGCTGGGTGTGGGTGGCCGTCATCTTTCTCTACTACATCCTGGCCACCATGCTCCCCATCGGAGCCCTCATCGGCCGTCTCTATCCCCTGTTCGGCGTCTCGCTGTTGCTGATGGCCCTGCTCACCTGCTTCGGCATCTACACCCAGTCGGGCTGGTTGCCCGAACTCTCTGAAGGCCTCGCCACGTGCCATCCCCAGGGCCTGCCCGTCTTCCCCATGCTCTGCATCACCATAGCCTGCGGAGCCGTCAGCGGATTCCACGGGACGCAGAGCCCCATGATGTCGCGCTGCATCGAGGACGAACGCCACGGCCGCATGGTCTTCTACGGAGCCATGATTACGGAGGGCGTCGTGGCCCTCATCTGGGCCGCCGCAGCCATCAAGTATGCCGGTTCCTACCAGCATCTGGCCGAACTGGGCACACCGGCCGTCGTTGTCCACATGATTTGCCACACATGGTTCGGAGCCGTGGGCGCCATACTGGCCGTCCTGGGCGTCGTGGCAGCCCCCATCACCTCCGGCGATACGGCCTTCCGCTCGGCCCGTCTCATCGTGGCCGACATGCTGCACATCAGTCAGAAGCGCTTCGCCAACCGTTTCGTCATCGCCCTGCCCATGTTTGCCATCTCCATCTCGCTACTGTTCATCGACTTCAACGTATTGTGGCGTTACTTCTCGTGGACCAACCAGACGCTGGCCACCTTCACCCTGTGGGCCGCAACGCTGTGGCTGGCACGTCGCAGACGCCTCTATTGGCTGGCCCTGCTGCCCTCACTGTTCATGACGGCGGTCTGCGCCAGCTACATCCTGACGGCCCCCGAGGGCTTCAGTCTTCCCTGGCTGCCCAGCGTCATTGCAGGCCTCTGTGTATCCACGGCCTCGGCAGTGGCCTTCGCCCTGTGGCACAGGCGCTTCCTCCAGGCAGAGAAAGTTTCTGAAAGTTAAATGTAAATCTATAAATAGGTAATGATGAAAAAGTATCTCTTGGCCGCAGTGATGGCCATCATGACACTGGGCGCCAATGCCCAGTTCGAGAAAGGAACAAAGTTTGCCAACCTGTCGCTGACCGGTTTGGACATGAGTTATCAGAAAGGCCAGAAGTTCCACTTCGGCCTGCAGGCCCAGGGAGGCTACTTCGTGGAGACGAACTGGATGGTAGGCGGCGTTCTGGGCTACGACTACGTAGGCGGCGGCCCGTCACACGTCTTCGACCTCGGCGCCAACTTCCGCTACTATTTCAGCCGTACGGGCGTCTACCTCAGCGGCGGCCTGCTCTATCAGCATCAGGACCTGGGCGTGAAGAACAACTGGCTCAGCCTTGTTCCCGAAGCCGGCTATTGCTTCTACATCAACCGCCACATCAGCCTCGAGCCCGCCGTCTATTGCCACCTCTGCCTCAACGAGTTTGAGACCGGCAGCAAGTTCGGCGTCAAGCTGGGCGTCGGCTTCTACTTTTAGGCGGCCGGGTGGAGTCAGTACTCCACCTTGTCCTCCTTCTCCTCCCAGGCCCTGAAGGCAGCCAGAGCCTCATCGCGCATCATGCCCTGTATGGGTATGGTGCGCTCTTCGTATGGTTTGGCTATCTCCTTGTAGATGAAGTCGTCGCCAAAACCTATAACCTTTTAACGTTTTAACCTTTTAACGTTTAAAGTAGTCATTATACATTTTTATCCCGAACACAATCAGGCTGCACGCAGTCGTCACCAGATTCGTCAGGAAGAGCGACCACAATATTTCCGGCTTGTGCAGTAAGCCCTGCAGCATGAAGCACAGCCCCCCGATGCCCATCATCAGGAATGTGGGCAGAGCGATGCCGTCGGTGTTACGTGTCCGTATGGTCTTCACGGCCTGTGGCAGATAGCCCAGAATCAAGCCGATGCTGGCCACCCAGCCGCAGATTTCGTAAAA
>CAMOUQ010000147.1 GCA_946626595.1 uncultured Prevotellaceae bacterium
CCGATGGCTGTCGGATAGATGAGCAGGTCGGCTCCCTGCAGGGCCATCAGCCTTGCTCCCTCGGGGTACCATTGGTCCCAGCAAACCTGCACGCCCAGTCGGCCGACGCTCGTCTGAATGGGATGAAAGCCGAGGTCGCCGGGAGTGAAGTAGAACTTCTCGTAGTAGGCTGGGTCGTCGGGTATGTGCATCTTGCGATACTTTCCGGCCACGCTGCCGTCCGAATCGAAGACAACCGCCGTATTGTGGTACAGTCCGGCGGCGCGTCGCTCAAACAGGCTCGTCACCAGCACGATGCCATATTGCTTGGCCAGGGCCGAATAGAAGTCGGTCGTAGGCCCCGGGATGGGGACGGCCAGGTCGAAATTGTCCACCGACTCCACTTGACAGAAGTATAGCGAGTCGTGCAGCTCCTGCAGCACCACCAGTTGAGCACCCTTCTCGGCCACGTCCTGAATGTTGCGGGCCAATTTCTGCTTGTTGGCCTCTACGTCGGCCACACACGATTGTTGTATCAGTCCTACTTTCATTTGGCAATTCTTAATTCTTAACTCTTAATTCTTAACTTTTAATCGCGCCCTGCGGGAACTGCATGGTGCAGCAGTGCAGCGAACCGTGCTGCTCGATGAGTATGCGGCAGTCGATGGGCACAATCTCGTGTCGTGGAAACGCCAACTGCAGCTGTCGGCGTGCCAGTTCATCCCGTTCAGCGTCTCTGTATGTGGGCATCAGCACGGCCCCGTTGATGACCAGGAAGTTGGCGTACGTCGCAGGCAATCGCTGGCCTCTCATCTTCCCATCTCCCTCATTTTCTACTTCCTCGTATACAGCCTTGGCCATCGGCAGAGGGATGAGCCGGTAAGGCCGACCGTCCAGGGTGCGGAAAGTCTGGATTTGCTCCTCCATACGGCGGAGTTCCTCATAGTGCTCGTCGTCCTCGTCCTGGCATTGCACATAGGCAATCGTATCGCCAGGGCACAGGCGCGCCAGCGTGTCGATGTGCGAGTCCGTGTCATCTCCGGCCAGGTATCCATAGTCGAGCCACAGAATCCGTTCCGCCCGCAGGTACCGCTTCAGGCGTTCCTCTATTTCGTCCTTCGTGAGCGGCTGGTTCCTGTTCGGGGCCAACAGACATTGGCTGGTGGTCAGGATGGTGCCCTGTCCGTCGCTCTCTATGCTTCCGCCTTCGAGCACGAAGTCCAGATGGTCCTCGTATTGCCCGTTCAGCACTTCCAGCTCCATCATGCTTCGGCATATCTGGTTGTCCAGCTCGGCCGGGAATTTGCGCCCCCAGCCGTTGAACTGGAAGTCGAGCAGCAGATGGCCCATGTTCGTTTGCAGGGTGATGAATCCGTGGTCGCGAGCCCAGGTGTCGTTGGTGTCGATTCTGCACAGCGAGACGTTCTTCAGTGCTCGTTTGGGCAGGCGTTCGCCGAGCAAGCGCTCCACGCTCTCGGGTTCGGGAGTGACGATGATGAGTCGCTCGCGCAGACTGATTTCCAGCGCCATGTGGACGTAGCACTCGGTCACCTCTTTCAGTATCGGTGCCCAGTCCGTCTCCTTGTGTGGCCAAGTCAGTTGCACACCGCTCTGTCTGGCCCATTCGGCCGGCAGGTAGGTGGCACGGATTTCGCTCTGCTCCGGCCCTGCCATCTGTTCGGGCCTGAATTCCATCGTCAGGTCTTCGATAATCGTGGTCGTCAGTTTATATTGTATGCCCATAGCACTATGAGATTTGGCAATTTCGAGGTTCTGATTTGCAAAGATACAAATTATTTCGTACCTTTGTACCCATTCATACTAAATTATTTAAGGAACATGTCAGATTTGAAACCCAATTTGTACGTAGCCGTTGCCTACCGGCTGTACACCAAGGATAAGGAAGGCAAGCGTGAACTGGTAGAAGAAGCCACGAAGGAGCAGCCGTTCCAGTTCGTAAGCGGACTGGGCATGACGCTCGACGACTTCGAGGCCCAGATAGTCGGACTGGAGAAGGATGCAGAGTTCGACTTCGAACTTACTCCCGAACAGGCCTACGGCCAGTACGAGCAGGAACGCGTCATCAAGGTTCCGCGCTCGACTTTCGAGATTGACGGCCGCCTCGACAAGCAGTACATCTACGAGGGTGCCGTCGTGCCTCTGCAGAATGCCGACGGACAGCGTTTCAACGGCCTGATTGCCAAGATTGAGGATGCCGAAGTGACCGTCGACCTCAATCATCCCCTGGCTGGCAAGGTGCTCGTCTTCGTAGGCGAAGTGGCAGACATCCGCGAGGCTACGAACGAGGAAATCACCGCCACGCTGAAGATGATTACTGGCGAAGGCGGTTGCGGCTGTGGCTGCGAGGACTGTGAGGGCTGCGGCGACCACGACCATCACCACCACGGCGACCACTGCGGTTGCGGCCACTGCCACTAAGGAATTAAGAATTAAGAATTAAGAGTGAAGAATTAATTCACTTTAATTATTATGAAAAACTCATTCGGCCATATATTTCGCCTGACGTCGTTCGGAGAGAGCCACGGCCCCGCCGTTGGCGGAGTCATCGATGGCATGCCGGCCGGCATTGAGGTCGATATGGACTTCATACAGGGCGAACTCAATCGTCGCCGGCCTGGGCAGAGCCGACTGGTCACCGCTCGGCAGGAGGCTGACCAGGTGGAACTGTTGAGCGGCGTATTCGAGGGACTGACCACGGGCCATCCCATAGGCTTCCTTGTGCGCAATACCAATCAGCATTCCATCGACTACGAGAATCTCCGCAACGTCTTTCGTCCCAGCCATGCCGACTTCACCTATTGGCAGAAGTACGGTCTGCGCGACCATCGTGGCGGCGGACGCTCTTCGGCTCGCGAGACCATCAGTCGCGTCGTGGCCGGTGCCTTTGCCAAGCTGGCACTCCGCCAGTTGGGCATCACCATACAGGCCTACACCCAGCAGGTGGGCGACATCGTGCTGCCAGGCCGCTATGAGGACTACGACCTCGACCGGGCCGAACAGAACGATGTCCGCTGCCCCGATGCCGAAATGGCCAGCCGCATGGCCGACCTCATCAGTGAGGTGAAGGCCGAGGGCGACACCATCGGCGGCGTCATCGCCTGCGTCGTCAGGGGGTGCCCCGTAGGGTTGGGCGAACCGGCCTTTGGCAAACTGCACGCCGAACTGGGTCATGCCATGCTCTCGATAAATGCAGCCAAGGGCTTCGAATACGGCATGGGCTTCGCTGGCGTAGTTCAGCGAGGTTCGGAACAGAACGACATCTTCACGACCGACGAGGACGGGCGCATCGTCACCCGCACCAACCACAGCGGCGGCATTCAGGGTGGCATCTCCAACGGTCAGGACATCTACTTCCGTGTCGCCTTCAAACCCGTGGCAACGCTCCTGCGCGAACAACCCACGGTGACTGTCGAGGGCGAGCGCACCACACTCAAGGCACGCGGTCGCCACGATGCCTGCGTACTGCCTCGTGCCGTTCCCGTCGTGGAGGCAATGGCTGCCATCACTATCCTCGACAACTATCTCCTTAACAAAACCACACGCTTATGAAACGCAAAGCCCTTCTCCTTTTCTCATTCTCTCATTTTCTCATTCTCTCATTTTCTCCTTTTCTCACCCTCAGCATGTCGGCCCAGTATGCCAACAAACCCACCGCCATCTGGGGCAAGAAAATGCCAGGCGGAGGCGAACGCAAG
>CAMOUQ010000148.1 GCA_946626595.1 uncultured Prevotellaceae bacterium
CCTACAGCTGCTGCAGGCGGGCGATGTACTTGCCGAGGATGTCGAACTCGAGGTTGACCACGGAGCCCACACGGATGTCGCAGAAGTTAGTGTGCTCGAATGTGTAGGGGATGATGGCCACCTGGAAGGTGTTGGAAGTGGGATTGCAGACGGTGAGGGAGACCCCGTTGACGGTGACGGAACCCTTGTCGACGGTGAAGTAGCCCTTGAGGGCCATCTCCCGGTTTTCGGGATACTCGAAGGTGAAGTAGGTGGAGCCGTCGGCATCGTCCATGGCGATGCAGCGTGCTGTCTGGTCTACGTGTCCCTGCACGATGTGGCCGTCGAGCCGGCCGTTCATGAGCATGGATCGCTCCACGTTGACCTTGTCGCCCACCTGCAGCAGGCCGAGGTTGGTGCGGTCGAGGGTTTCCTTCATGGCAGTGACGACGTAGTTAGAGCCCTCGATGGCAACGACGGTGAGGCACACACCATTGTGGGCGACACTCTGGTCAATCTTCAGTTCGTCGACAAAGGAGCATGTGAGCGTAAAATCGATATTCCCGCGGTCTTTCCTGATGGCTACGACGGTAGCAAATTCTTCGATGATTCCAGAAAACATAACTGATAACTATTCACTATTCATTATTCACTAAAAAAGCGGGTGCGTGCCGATGATTTGGTGAAAACTCCTGTTTCACATGATTTGGGTGCTCTCCGTCGTTGTAATCCACCGGCATCAAGATGCTGTCCCGAGGGATGTGGCCCGCCATTGGCAAGAGAAGCTGGCCCGATTGATTTTTTAATGTAGAGTATCCCGATCTATGCGGCACGACCCGTTTGTATGCGTGCAAAGGTAAGGCTTATTGTTGAATCGGCCAAACCTTTTAATACTTTTTTAGTTTTCTTCTTGCTGCGAGGCATCAATCACCTCATAGTCGTCGGTGGTAATCTCCTCGTTGGCGTTGTCGTCGATCTCATCGAGCTTGGAGCGTCGCCGGGGGAGCATCCTGCGGATCTTGCTGCGGAAACGGTAGCAGAGCCAGGCGGCGGCCAAGAGTATCAGCAGGAGGTATATCCAGAGGGCTGCGGTCGAGAAGAGCGGGTGGGACGGCACGACGACGGTGATGGTACGCATGTCGTACTTGTCGGGCGACTCAAGCAGGAAGGCCTTCACCTTGAACTTGTAGGTGCCTCCGGGCACGCCGGAGAAATAGACGGTGCGGTCTTTACCCACATTCTTCCAGTCGTCGTCGTAGCCCTCGAGCATGTACTGATAGTGTACGCGGTGCTGCAACTGGTAGTTGAGTGCTGCCACCCGGAATCCGAACACGCTGTTGTGGCTGGGCAGGACTATCTCCTTGCTCTCGGGAGGGTACGTCTGGAAGTTGTCGTTGAATCGCGGGCTCTGTATCTCGCCGTTGAGGAAGAAGTCGGTGATGCGGAGCTTGAGCAGCGAGCCAGTGGCGTTCATCAGCTTCTTGCGGTCCACGAGGTAGTAGCCGTTGAGGGTGCCGAAGAGGATGCGGTCGTTGTCGAGGACCGCTGCTGCCGAGTTGCCTTCCGAGAGCATGGTCTCGTCGACGCCATCGAGGCTGGAGAAGGTGGTGAAGATTTTCTTTTCGATGTCGAAGGAGCAGATGATGTGGTCGGTACCGAACCAAGCATTGCCGCGCTGGTCGAAGGTGATGCTGCGTATCTCTTCAGAGGGTAGCCCCGACTGGGCGTTGTAGGTCTCGAAGAGCCAGCGGCCTTCGCCGTCCTGTCCTGTGGTGCTGCTGATGCCTCCGCCCATGGTGCCTACCCACATGTTGCCCTTGTGGTCGAGGGCCAGGCAGACCACGTCGTTGCACATCAGCATGCGGTTCTGATCGTCGGGATCCTTCAGCCGCTCTACGCTGAGCTTGCCCTTGTCGTAGGAGCATACGAGGATGCCGTCTGTGGTGCCTGCCCACACTTTGCCGTACTTGTCGAGTGCCAGTGCCCTCACCTTGAGGAACGAGTTGAAGGGGTAGCCGTTCATGTCGTTGTCGTGGTGGAGGAACACCTCCCGGCCCTCCTTCCTGGCGAGCAGGTTGACACCGCCCCCGTAGGTGGCCACCCAGATGTTGCCTTGCTTATCCTCGATGGCCAGATAGGCGCTGTTGGAACTGAGGCTGTATTTGTCGCTTTCCACGTGGCAGTAGCGCTTAATAGACCATCCGCCGTCCTGGCGTGCTGACATCTTGAAGACGCCATGGTCCTTGGAACAGAGCCAGTAGTTGCCCTTGGAATCCTTCGTGATGCCATAGAGTCGGCCCAGGGGGTGGCCCTCGTCGTCGTTATGGATGAGGGTGCGGGTGCTGTCGCCACGGATGATGAAGAGCGTGTTGTTCTTGTTGCCCAGCAGTAGCAGCTTGCGCTGACGGTCGTAGTAGATGGCACGAATCTCATTCTCGAGGGTGGTGGTGGCATCGGGCACGGGGCGTATCCTGACGATGTTGTTCTTCAGGATTTCCAGTTTCTCCAGCCCGCGCCGACTGGTGGATTCCCATACGACACCTTCGGGCAGCTCGAGGGATGCATTGACGGTGTTGGACAGGTTCCAGGGATTCGACGGGTCGTTGTGGAAGTATACCACCTCATCCTTCTCGCGGTCGTAATAGCCGTAGCCGCCATGGTTCATCCTGACCCACACCACGCCGTTGGCCTCGCGGAATACGCCGCCCCGTCCGTCGAATTCGGGCACGAGCACGGTCTGCTCGTAGAATCGCTCATTGCCCGCCTCGGTATTCAGCCGGTATGCTCCCATGCGGTCGTCGCAGAACCAGATGAGTCCGTGGCTGTCGATGAACATGGAGAAGATGGCCAGTCCGTTGGGCTTGCGTATCAGTTCTGGCTGCTTGCCGTAGGCGAAGGTGTAGATACTGCCTTGCGAGGTGGCTGCGAAGATATTGTAGCCGTTAGACTGCAGGCAGGAGATATGCTCACTGGGTAGTATACCTTCCTTCTCGATGCTGAGGTTGCTGCGGTCGAGGCGATGGATGCCTTTGTCGGTGCCGAGCCAGATGTCGTTCTGATAGCCTTCGGCCATGCTGGTGATGGTGAGTCCGCCAGTGGTGGCGAGCTCGCGTTTCAGTCCCCGGCGGTCGAGTCGCATGATGTAGAGTCCGGCTCCCTCGATGGTGATGAGCACATCGCCGGTGGTGGTGACGAGGATGGGCGAGTTGGTGCGGAACTCCTCATAGCCGGCAATGCCTTCGAAGGGGTTGATGATCTTGTCGGTGGTGCGGTTCATGACGAATACCCGCCCGTCGTACATCTGCATCCATACGTTCTGCGACTGGTCGATGGCCAGGTCGAGGATACGGTTGTGCAGATTCTTGATATGGCTGGCGTTGCCCGTCTTGTAGTTGTAGAAGTTGAATCCGTCGAAGCGCGACAGGCCGTTCCAGGTGGCCACCCAGAGGTAGCCGTAGTCATCTTGGTAGATGCCTGAGATGGCATTGCTTGTCAGACCGTCGTCGGTGGAGAAATGTGAGAGTGAAGCCTGCAGTTGCTGGCCCTGTATGGTCAAGATGCTGGCGCATGCCAGGATGCTTGCCAATAATCGTTTTGGTATCATTAGTCTTATGTTTTTAATTATGCATGCAAAAATAATTAAATTCTGCGAAATATCAAAGAAAAATCTGTT
>CAMOUQ010000149.1 GCA_946626595.1 uncultured Prevotellaceae bacterium
CCATCATTTCATGAGTAATGGCATCGGGCCGGATGAAGTCTTTCAACAGCGGATGGTACTCGGCAAGAAAGTCATGGAAACGATTTAGGGCAATCTGAATCATGCTTCTTGGCTAGTTCCAGCGTCTCTTTGTTTTGTTGTCGTTGGATGGGTGTACGGGGAGATGCCAAAAGATATAGCGACAGACTTTCTTTCCTTTGTTAGAGGTGGTTATGTTCCGGCTCTGGGTACGGAAAGCGGAAGTCGATTATTCGGCTTCCGCTTTTTTTTTGTATGCTTTCCTGCTTGTTCTTTTTCAGTATCCTTTGCGGTATCGGTCCTCGTCCTTGTCGTCGAGCATGCCGAGGTATGAGGCGAAGCGGCTCTGGGCGATGCGGCCGCTGGCAACGGCCTCGAGAACGGCGCAGTGTGGCTCGTGGGTGTGGGTGCAGTCCTGGAATCGGCAGTCCTGGCCAATCTGGAAGATTTCGCGGAAGTAGTGGGGCAGTTCGGTGCGTTCGATGTCGAAGGTTCCGAATCCCTTGATGCCCGGGGTGTCGATGAGGTTGCCGCCCCCGGGCAGGTCGAACATCTGGCTGAAGGTGGTGGTATGCTGCCCGGTGTCGTGTGCCTCGCTTATCTCTTCGGTGCGCACGTCCAGGCCCGGCACCAGGGCGTTCAGCAGGGTGGACTTGCCCACGCCGCTGTTGCCGCTGAGCAGGGTCACGCGCCCGTTCAGTTGCTGCCGCAGTTCGTCGAGGCCTTCCCCGTTCAGGGCCGAACAGGGCACGCAGGGATAGTCCAGGCTCTCGTACAGGGCCTTCCATTCCTCCATCTGTTGCTTTTCGCCGTCGTCGTAAAGGTCCGTTTTGTTAAAGACCAGTATGACCGGTATGCGGTAGGCCTCGGCCACGGCCAGGAAACGGTCTACGAAGGTCAGACTCGTCTCGGGATGGGCTATGGTGACGAGCAACAGCACCTGGTCGACATTTGCCGCCAGGATATGGCTCTGCTTCGAAAGGTTGGTGGCCCGTCGGATGATGTAGTTGCGCCGCGGCAATATTTCCGTTATCAGCCCCACGGGCATCTCCGCGCTCTCCCTCAGTTCTTCTCGTTCTCCTTTGCTGCGCAAGGGTTTCCCTGCGTCGTCGAGGGCATCCGCCTTCACTTCCACCCTGTCGCCTACGGCCACGGGGTTGGTGCTGCGTATGCCTCGCAGGCGGAAAGTGCCCTTCACCTTACACGACAGCAATTGGCCGTCGTCCGTTCGAACGACGTACCAACTGCCTGTATTTCTGATGACAGTGCCTGTCACTAATCCCTAATCTCTAATCTCTAATCCCTAATCCAAGGAATTAATCCCTAATCCTAATCCCCCGGATTACACCGTCATGATTTCCTTCTCCTTGGCGGCCAGCAGTTCCTCTATCTTCTTGATATACTTGTCGTGGAGTTTCTGCAGTTTGTCCTCGGCGTCCTTTTCGGCGTCCTCTGCCAGTCCGTCCTTGATGGCTTTTTTCAGTTTGTCGATGATCTCACGTCTTCCGTTTCTGACGCTCACCTTGGCCTGTTCCTCTTCCTTGCCGCACTGTTTCACCAGTTGCTTACGCCGTTCCTCCGTGAGGGGCGGAATGTTGATGCGTATGATTTCGCCGTTGTTCTCGGGCATGATGCCCAGGTCGCTGTCGATGATGGCCTTCTCGATGATGCGGAACATCGATTTGTCCCAGGGTTTGATGGCGATGGTGCGTGCGTCGGGTGTGTTCACGGCCGCCACGTTGTTCAGTGGCACCATCGAACCGTAACTGTCTACTCGTATGCTGTCCAGAAGTTTCAGATTAGCCTTTCCGGCTCGTATGCGTGCCAACGCATCTTCCAGATACATAACGGTTTCCTCGAATCTTTCTTCGGCTTCGTTCAGGGTTTGCTTTACGTCAATCATGGCAAATTGTTATTAAATGTTAGTATTTAGGGCAAAATTACAAATAAAATTACAAATTTAATTCATATTTCATAAATATTTTGTATTTTTGTCGCGATATGGTGAAAAATGGCTTCACAGACGAGCGAATCCGCGAGCTTGTTGGGCAGTTAGATTCCATCACGTTGGAAGAGATGTCGGGCATCAAGTTGATGAACCGTACGGATACTAAGTTTGTCACCAACAAGCACCTCCTCTCGCGCCTTCTGGAGATGGCGCGTGGCGAATATTACGCTCAGTTCACCAACGAAAGTCGGGTGGCCGAATACATCACCACCTACTGGGATACCGACCAGCTTTCCTACTACTTTCAGCATCACAACGGACGTGCACCCCGCCAGAAGGTGAGGGTGCGTACCTACGTGGGCAGCGACCTCACCTTCTTGGAGGTGAAGACCAAGAACAACCATGGCCGTACGAAGAAGAAGCGCATAGCAGTCCCCAGTCAGGAGGTGTCGAAGGTCCAGGCTGAGGCCGACGAGTTCCTCAATCCCCTGGTCCATCGCAGCCTTGCCGACATCCATCCCACCGTGCAGAACCATTTCCACCGCATCACCCTCGTCAACAAGGGCAAGACCGAGCGCCTGACCATCGACTTCGACGTCGAGTTCCACAACTTCGAGACCGGCGATGAGGCCCAGACGGGCGACTTGGTCATCATCGAGCTGAAGCGCGACGGCAATGTTCCCTCGCCCGTGCTCGACATCCTGCGCCGTTTGCGCATCAAGCCCTCCGGTTTCAGCAAGTATTGCATCGGTTCCGTCATGACCAACCGTGGCCTCAAGCACAACATGTTCAAGGAGAAGATGGTGTGGATACGCAAACTTGTGGAGAGGGCTTGAATAATTAAGAATTAAGAGATAAGAATTAAGAATTGAGTGGAATTAAGAATTAAAAAATACTATGGACTTTACACAGATTAACAATCAGTTGGGCGACCTTTTTGGTGTAACCCTATTCGACCCTCAGCAGTTCATTTCGCTGGTCATTCGCTTTTTCATCAATCTTGTGGTGGTAGTAGCCATTTCGCGCTATTTCTACTATCCGCATAGTCGTCGCCGCGACTACATGTTCATCTTCATCCTCATGTCCATGAGTATCTTCCTCCTTGTCAGCCTCATGGAGGGCGGCGGCATGGAGTTGGGCGCAGCCATGGGTCTGTTTGCCATCTTCGGCATCATGCGATTCCGCACCGAGGCCGTGCCCATTCGCGAGATGACCTACCTCTTCATGCTCATCGCCGTCAGTGTCATCAACGCCGTGGCCCAGGGCGACTACCACCCCAAGGCCCTCTACTGGGACGGTGTGGGCATCGTCACCATCGTCTTCGTCAACCTCGTTTTCGTCTTCATGGCCTGGCTCTTCGAGTCCACCAAGATTCTCTCCGACAGTTGCTCCAAGTACATCAAGTACGACAACGTGGCCCTCGTCGCCCCCGACAAGCGTGAGGAACTGAAGGCCGACCTGGAGAAGCGCACCGGCCTGAAGATTCAGCGCATCGAGGTGGGCATGATAGACTACCTCAAGGATGCCGTCCTCATCCGCATCTTCTACGACGATGTCAACGACCGCGGCAGCAGCGTGGCCGGCATCATGCGGATGCCGAGGTAATGCAAAAACA
>CAMOUQ010000150.1 GCA_946626595.1 uncultured Prevotellaceae bacterium
GCCACATATTGGTTGAACCAACCCAGCAGGTCGGTGAACTGGCGCTGCACTTTGTTCTCGCTGGTGCCGCCCGAGCCAATCTCGTTGGTCACGAATATCAGCGTAGCCTCTTGGCTCACCATGGCGTCGAACTCTGCCTTCAGGGCTTGCAGGGCTTTGTCGACGTCCTGGAGGTCGAAGAAGAAGTTGGTGGCCCACAGTGTGAGGCAGTCAATCAGTGCCACGCGGCCGGTCAGTTGCAACTGGCCCAGTCGGCGCTCTTCCTCGATGTTTTCCCATTCGGGACCGCGCCGCTGACGATGTTTCTCGACGCGCTGTCGGAACTCTTCGTCCCAGACGTGGGCCGTGGCCACATAGACGGGATGCGGACTGAGCGAAAGGGCCAGTTGTTCGGCATATCGGCTCTTTCCTGAGCGTTGTCCGCCCGTCACCATGATGATTTTGCGCATAACGTATAGGTGTGTTTATTTCCTGACGACCAGGATGCTGAGTTCGTAAAGCAGATAGACGGGTACGGAGACGAGCAGGAGGGTGAAGGCGTCGCTGGTGGGCGTGATGACGGCCGCGGCAATGACGATGCCCACCAGGGCCGGTCGGCGATAGTCGCGCATCTGGCTGGCGCTGATGAGGCCGAAGCGCCCCAGGAGCCAGCTGACGACGGGCAGTTCGAACACCACGCCGAGCATCAGCGAAAGCATGGTCAGGGTGTCGATGTAGCTCTCCAGACTGATGAGGTTGCTGACCTCGCCACTCACCTGGTAGCCTCCCAGAAACTGGAGGGTGAAGGGGAAGATGACGAAGTAGGAGAAGAACACGCCCAGGGCAAACATCACGTAGCTGCTGACGATGAGGGCCATGGCCAGTCGGCGCTCCTGCTTGTAGAGGCCGGGGGCAATGAAGTGGAACAGCTGGTAGAGGATGTAGGGCATGGCACCGATGAGGCCTACGTAGAAGGATACCATCATGTGCATGACGAACTGTCCGGTTACGGCCGTGTTGATGAGCTGCAGCGAGTCGTCCTTGGGGCGCAGTATGATGCTGAACACCTCCTCCTTGAACACGAAGGCGACGCACATGAGCACCAGGGTGACTACCATGCAGCGGATAATCACTCCTCGCAGTTCTTCCAGATGGTCGCCGAAGGTCATTCTTTCTTTTCCTCCGGGGCCGTGGTCTTGTCCTTATCTTCGGTTTCGGTGGAGACGACTTCGTTCATGCCATCCTTGAAGGCCTTGACGCCCTGGCCCAGGCCGCGCATCATCTCGGGCACCTTCTTGCCTCCGTAGAAGAGGAGGACGATGAGCAGCACGACAAGTATCTCCTGAATGCCGATGCCGCCAAGGAATAATGGGGGTGTCATAGTGAATTAAGAATTAACAATTAAGAATTAAGAATTGGGAATGATAATTTACAGTTTGTTCTGCTTCAGGTTCTCCACGAATTGGTCGATGCGACTCAGTTCGCGTGGGATGTCGATGCGCTGCGGACAGTGTTCCACGCAGCGGCCACACTGTATGCAGTGGCTGGCCTGGCGCAGGCGGGGCACCGAACGGTCGTAGCCGATGAGGAAGGCCCGCCGTGCCTTATGGTAGTTCTCGGCCTGCTGGCTCTCTGGCACGTTGCCTTCGTTCACGCATTTGTTGTAGTGGAGCAGTATGGCCGGTATGTTCAGTCCGTAGGGGCAGGGCATGCAGTATTTGCAGTCGTTGCAGGGGATGGTGGGGTAGGAGACGTAGAGGTTGGCCACTTCGTTCTCCAGCCATTCCTGTTCCTCCGTGGTCAGCGGCTCCAGGGGACTGTAGGTGCGCACGTTGTCCTGCAGGTGCTCCATGTAGGTCATGCCAGACAGCACGGTCAGTATGCGGGGCTTCGTCCCGGCGTAGCGGAAGGCCCACGAGGCCACGCTGTCCTCGGGTCGTTTCTGCTTCAGGGTTGCCACGATGTGGTTGGGCATCTTCACCAATCTGCCGCCCAGCAGGGGCTCCATGATGACGCCGGGGATGCCTCGTTTGTCGAGTTCGTTGTAGAGGTATTCGGCATCGGTGTTGCGTCGGTTGGTTTCGTTGGCCAGGTGCCAGTCGACGTAGTTCATCTGTATCTGCACGAAGTCCCACTTGTATTTGTCGTGATTTTCCAGCAGATAGTCGAAGACCTCGATGTCGCCGTGGTACGAGAAGCCGAGATTGCGGATGACGCCCTCCTCGCGCTTCTTCAGCAGGTAGTCGAGCAGTCCGTTGTCCAGGAATCGCCCGTTCAGGGCCTCCATGCCTCCCATGCCGACGCCGTGCAGCAGCAGGTAGTCGATGTAGTCGGTCTGCAGGTATCGCAGCGAGTTCTCGAATATCTTCACGCCCTCCTGGTAGGGCCATTGTTCGGGCGAGAAGTTCGACAGCTTGGTGGCGATGTAGTATTTGTCGCGCGGATAGCCGCTGGCCACCAGGGCCGTGCCCGTACTGGCTTCGCTCTCGCCGCGGCAATAGGCTGGGCTGGTGTCGAAGTAGTTCACCCCATGGTCGAGGGCGTACTTCACCAGTCGGTTCACCTCTTCCTGGTCGATTTCCTCACGTACGGGCGTTCCGTCTTTCGATGGTTTCTGCGGTTTGTCGGGCAGTCGCATCATGCCGTAGCCCAGAAGGCTGACACTGTCGCCCGTCGTGGGATTCTTGCGGTAGGTCATTTTGTCGGTGGGCACCTCTCCTGTGTGGTGCCCCAGCGGGTCGAGTTCGCCCTTGTCCTTCTTCAGTCCACAGCCGGCAAGTGCTCCTGTCGCAGCACCCATCCCCAATATCTTTATGAATTCTCTTCTTTCCATATCTTATGCCTTGTCAATTGTGCATTGTTCTTAAATCTCCCGATGCGTCTCGTGCCCTTCCACATAGATGGCGCTGAAGGGGCGTGCCGGACAGAGGTTTTCGCAGGCACCGCAACCGATGCACAGTTCCTCGTTGACGGCCGGAACCCATACTTCGTCATTGTCGTCCAGGGGCATCATCTCTATGGCTCCCGTGGGGCAGTGGCGTGCGCAGTTGCCGCAGTCCACGCCGTCGGTCAGCACCACACAGTTCTTCTTCACCCAGACGGCATGGCCCACCTGATGAGCCGTGCGCTCCTCGATGGTGATGGGCTGGATGGCGCCTGTGGGGCACACTTGCGAGCAGCGGTTACACTCGGGACGGCAATAGCCGCGGTCGAAGTCCATCGTCGGCTGCATCAGGTGTTCCAGGTCTTCGCTGGGGCGCAGCACCTGGTTGGGGCAGGCGGCGACGCACAACTGGCAGGCCGTGCAGTGCTGTGCGAAATGCTTTGCCGACAGCGCGCCCGGAGGCGTCAGCCGAGTCTGGCGCTTGGGTGTCACCTTGTCCTCGATGGCGGCCAGTCCGCCGTCCACCGTCTTGGCAATGCTGTCCACGGTGA
>CAMOUQ010000151.1 GCA_946626595.1 uncultured Prevotellaceae bacterium
CATTCGTGCTGGCAGATGCCGTTTGTTCACTTCTCAGGATGCAGGAACTTCATCCAGTCCTCCTTTTTGTACTTGCGGCCGCGGGGTTCCGTGTAGCCACGCTCCTCGCGGCTGGGTTTAGCCCCCCTCTTATCCCCCGAGGGGGAAGATTTTCCATTCCTTTCCTTCTTCCCTTTCTTCTTGCCTTTGGGAGAATCGAAAAAGTCGGTGGGATATTGTTCTTTCTTTCCCTTCTTCTTCGGCTTGGCGGATTGGGCGGATTTCGTGGATTTGTCATGTGAACCGCGGTTGGGCGCATCGGCCCAGTCCACCACAATCTCGCGCCCCTTCACCCGGGTGCCCTTCAGGGCCTTCATCACGCGGTCGGCATCCTCGTCGGCCACCTCCACGAAGGAGATGTTCTTCAGTAGGTCGATGCGACCTATCTCCACCTTCTGCCCCTTCACCCGGTCGTTGATGAGCTTGATGATCTCCTTGGCAAAGAAACCGTCTATCTTGCTCACCGAGAGGAACAGCCTGGTGTAGCCCTCCTCGGCTGTGTGGTCGCCCTTCTTGCGCCTGCCGCTGCTTGCCTTCTCGCTTTTCCCCGTGCCTCGTTCCTTCTTCTCGCTCACCTCCTCTATCTCGGGCGCACTGGCATAGTAGCGCAGGAATCGGCCGAACTCGCGACTCAGCAGTCGCTTCACGATGTCGTCCTTCTCCAACCATGCCCAGCGCCTTTTCACCTCGTCCATGAAGGGAGCAATCTGCTCCTCGTCCACCTCCACGCGCTCTATCTCGTCGATGACATGGTAGAGTTGCTTGCCGCAGATGTCGCGGGGCTCGGGCAGTGCCTGGCGCACGAACTCCTTCTTTATCACCTGCTCTATCTGCTTTATCTTGTTTTTCTCTCGGATGTGCACGATGCTTATCGACGTACCCTTCTTGCCCGCCCGGCCCGTTCGGCCGCTGCGGTGGGTATAGTTCTCCACGTCGTCGGGCAGACCGTAGTTGATGACATGCGTCAGGTCGTCCACGTCCAGTCCGCGAGCAGCCACGTCGGTGGCCACCAGCAGCTGCACCCTGTGCTGTCGGAATCGCTGCATCGTCAGGTCGCGCTGCTGCTGCGAGAGTTCGCCGTGCAGGGCGTCGGCGTTGTATCCGTCGCGGATGAGCCAGTCGGCCACCTCCTGTGTCTCCAGGCGGGTGCGGCAGAAGACGATGGCATAGATGCGCGGATAGTAGTCCACCACGCGCTTCAGAGCCAGGTACTTGTCCTTGGCCTGCACCATGTAGTAGATGTGGTTGACGTTCTCGGCGCCTTCGTTGCGGCTGCCCACCTGTATCTCGTGGGCATCGCTCAGATACTTCCGGGCAATGGCCTCAATCTCCCGACTCATCGTGGCCGAGAAGAGCAGCGTCCGATGTCCCTCGGGCACACCCTCCAGGATGGCGTCCAGGTCCTCCTGGAAACCCATCGAGAGCATCTCGTCCGCCTCGTCCAGCACCAGGTAGCGCACCTCGTCCAGCACGGCCACCTTGCGGCGCTTCATCAGGTCCACCAGTCGGCCCGGCGTGGCCACGATGATGTCCACGCCATGCCTGAGGGCCCGAATCTGCGGCTCGATGTTCGCACCGCCATATACGGCCAGAATGCGCACCTCGGGCATATACTTGGCAAAGCCCTGCAGGTCGTCGGCAATCTGCAGGCACAGTTCGCGCGTCGGCGAGAGTATCAGCACCGAGGGCACCATGCTGTCGCCGCGCTGCGAGCTCTGCAGCAGCTGGAGCAGGGGCAGCCCGTAGGCCGCCGTCTTTCCGGTGCCCGTCTGGGCCAGGGCCACCAGGTCGCCGCCCGTCGCCGTGCCCTCGGCCTCTGCGGCCTCTGCGGTGCCCTTCAGCAACCACGGAATCACTTCCTGCTGCACCGGCATGGGATGTTCGTAACCCTGTTCTGCTATGGCCTGCAGCAGCTCTTGCCCGAGGCCCAAATCCTTGAAGTCTGTCATCTATATTTGTGTGTCTGTGTGTGTGCTGTTTACAAATCCTCCTGCGGCCGGGCAGCCACGGCCTCGCGTATGCGAGTGCGGGCCCGGTGGAGATACACCCTGACCTGCGTCTCCGTCAGTCCCGTGGCCTGGGCAATCTCGTCGTAGCGCAGCCCCTCCATGTCGCGCAGCTGCACCACGGTGCGCTGCACCTCCGGCAGTCTGTCGATGAGCCTTTTCACCATCTCCACCCTCTCGTCGGGTTCCTCGGTGCGCATGGCCTGCCTCTGATGCTCGGCGATGTCCTGCTCCCGTTCGGCATGCAGTTGCCGCTGGCGCACATGGTCGATGGCCATGCGCTGACAGACCGAGAAGGCAAAGGCCCGCAGGTTTTCTATCTCGTCCCAGTGGTCGCGCCTTTCCCACAACCTCACCAGTGTCTCCTGCGCCAGGTCCTCCGCCTCGTGGCGGTCCAGCGTGATGCGCAGGGCCAGCCGGTAGAGAGGATCTCGCAGGGGCATTATGTCGGTGTGGAAGTCGGTCATGCTATGCGGGTCTCTCCTATCCTCACCTCCGCCACGCCCTGGCGTATGGCCTCCAGTGCATTCTCCACTTTCGGTTTCATGCCGCCCTGTATGACGCCCTCCTCGCAGAGCCGTCGGAAGTCGACCTCCGTGATGTTCGGTATCAGTGTCTCCGGGTCGTCGGGATTGCGCATGACGCCCCGTTTCTCGAAGGCGTAGCGCAGGCTCACCTCGTAGTGCCGAGCCAGTGCGCAGGCCACGGTCTGTGCCATCGTGTCGGCGTTGGTGTTCAGCAGATGGCCCTGGCCGTCGTGGGTCAGCGGAGCTATGACGGGCACGATGCCCTCGCCCAGCAGCCTGGCCAGTCGCTGGCCGTCGGCACGGTCCACGTCGCCCACCCATCCGTAGTCGATGCCTCCCTTGGGCGGCCGCCTGTGGCTGCGTATGATGTCCATATCCGCCCCCGTCAGGCCCAGGGCATTCACCCCGGCCGCCTGCAGCAGGGCCACGATGCGTTTGTTCACCAGTCCGCCGTACACCATGGTCACCACCCCCAGCATATCCTCGTCGGTGATGCGTCGGCCCTCCACCATGCGCGTCTCCATGCCAAGCCTTTCGGCCATGGCCGTAGCCGAGCGTCCGCCCCCGTGCACCAGCACCTTGGGGCCCTCCATGGCAGCAAAGTCAGCAATCAGTCTGGCAAGCGATTCGGCGTTTTCCACCACGGCTCCGCCCACCTTCAGCACTGTAAGTCCCATACTCATTTCTCCTTTCAGACCGCAAAAATACGGAAAATCGCAGAACTTTACAACTTTCTCCCTCATTTTCACCCATTCCGGCGGACAGAATCTTACTTTCGCCCCTCCTATGCCCCGATAATCCACTGCAGGGCATCGCCGCCGTTGGAGGGTTTT
>CAMOUQ010000152.1 GCA_946626595.1 uncultured Prevotellaceae bacterium
GGCTCGCCCTCGGCAGTCTTGCCGTTGAGCGAATAGATCTGGTTGTTCTGCTCTATCTCGTAGGTGGTGTTGTAGAGGGTCAGCTTGCCCAGCACCACTACCTCGTCGCCCACCTTAATCTGGTCGTTGGCCGTGAAGTCGGCACCGCCCAGATAGTAGCCGTTGTAGACCTGGATGCTGTCGCCGCCCACCTGGTCGGCAATCCAGTACTGAGCGCGGACGTACTGGCTGACGTCTATGCTCTTGATGTTCACAATCTGGCCCTTGACATATACCTCCTTGGACATGTCGTACTGGTCCTTGTTCTTGATAATCTCGATGGCCTGAGCCACGGTGTAGGGGGCAGTGGGCTGGTTCGTGGGGTCAATCAGCTGCGGACCTTCCTCGGCAGCCTTGGCGTTGGTCACCTTCACGTTCTTGATTTCCCAGGTTGCTGCGAAGTCCTCGCTGCTGGTGTAGCGGAAGCCCAGCTGGATGGTCTTGCCGGCGTATGCAGACAGGTCGATGTCGCCACTGCCTACGAACGTCCAGTTCGAACCGTCGCTATAGGTGGGGATGGCGAGCTGGGCAGCCCAGTTGGCGGCGCCGTTCTCGCGCACCCACAGGGTCAGCTGCGTGGCGGGGTCCTCGGCGGCATAGCGCGACACGTGGTCGAAGCTCAGTACGCTGCCTTCCTTCAGGATGATGGCAGGCGAAACGAGGTAGCTCTCGCTGACATACTTCGTCTGGTTGGCAAAGGCGGTAGCCTTCATGCCGTAGCTGCTGCTCTGGGCCCAGATGTAGGTGAGGTCCTCGGGCAGTACGACGTCCTCGTAGGTCCAGTTGCCCTTGGCATCGGTCAGGGCTGCCTCGAAGTTGTCGCCCTGGGGCTGAGGTCCGGGCTCTTCGCCCTCCTGGAACACCTCAATCTTCGTAATCTGTGCATTGTGGGCAGAAGCCACCTTCAGCACGTATGCAGTGCCTGCAGCCTGGTAGGCCTCAGCAATGGCATAGGTGTTGGGCTCTACGCTGCCCGTGGTGGCTGTGCTGGCCTCGTTCTCGCCAACGTAGATGTTCATCACCGTCTTGCCGGATGCACCGGCGCGTCCCGTAACGACAATCTTGCCGACGGCAAAGTCGAACTTGGGGAACTGCAGGCTTGCACCCTGCTTTCCGAGCATCAGGTATTTGTCCTTCGCGTTGAAGTAGTAACCGCCATCCTCGCTGGCAGTAAGCGTAACGGCGTAGGTGCCATTGCTGAATGTGGCCGTCTCGAAGGCCTTGGCTGCTGAGCCTTCGGGCAGACCCCAACTGTTCTCAGTGAAGTCCAGTGTCACCTTCTGGCCCATTGCAAACGTTGCAGTCAGCACTGCAAAGAGAGTGAGTAAGAATTTTCTCATGCTTTTGGTTTTTAATGGTTTATAAAATGTATACTTTTTCTCGCGACAAAGTTACAAAATATTTGGCAGACGGCGAACTGAAAAACCGAAAACTTTTCGTCTTACCTTATTTATATATGCCGATGCTTCAAATTATATATGCCGACGCTTCAAAATCACAAAATCACCTGCCCCAGAACTACATTTTGCAACCCTCACCGGGAAAAGTTCCGCCACCGCCGACGTCCGTACATCCATCGTCGGTGTCCGTACATCCATCGTCGACGTCCGTCCGTTCATCGCCGATGGCGGAACTTTCCTTCGTGTGTCTGAAAGGAAATTCCGACGGCTCGGAAAGATTGCCATGCATCGCGGCGAATCTCTGGGTATGATTATCTTGACATCCCCTACCTGAAATAATTCGGCGAAGCCTGCCACCGTATCGATATTTTTTACTACCTTTGCGGTGTGTTGGATATATAAATGAGGAAGATGTTACGGCAAAGAAGTGTAAAGAGCATAGGCGCAACGTTGCTGTCATGCATGTGGGCAATAGCCTTTTTCTGTTGCCCGGCTGAAGGTTTCGCTCAGCAGGAAGAGGCAGTGGTGGACTACTACAAGAAACCGGACGACAGTAAGATACCGACGGTGTTTTCGAGGCAGAACTACAAGTCGCTGACTGCCCACATTACATCCGGGTGCAATGGCAAATACGAGAAGATACGGGCCATATACCAGTGGATATGCGAACATATCGCCTACGACACCTCCTACAAGGTTCGCAACCCGGATGAGTGCCTGAGGAAACAGAAGGGCGTGTGCCAGGCCTACTGCGGACTGTTCTATCTGTTGGCCAAGGAGGCGGGCATCAGGGTGGAAGCCTTGGATGGCAAGCCCAAGGACCAGACGGGCTACGTCAACCCTTCCGGGCATGGCTGGCTCTTTGCCTATACGCAAGAGGAGCGCGGCATCCTGTTAGACCCGACATGGGGAGCAGGGTCGGTGGAGGACGGCCAGTTCGTGACGAGTGAGAACATCTGGGTATGGTTCAACGTGGCTCCCGAATGGATGATTCTGAGCCATCTGCCCGACGATGCCACTTGCCAGTTGTTGGAGAAGCCCGTGACGGAGCAGGAGTTCCTGGCTTTCCCGCCAGCGAATACGGTATGGCTGGAATACGGCCTGGACGCGCGTAAGCTGTTTGAAAAGATCAGAGCACAGAGGACCGGGCTGCCGCAATTCTACAATGGCGGCGAAGGCATCATAGAACTTGTCGACATCCCCCTCTCCCCGTCGCTGAAGATTGGCACGACGTACACCTTCCGTGTTAAACTGAAGGAAGACAGGAACATTGCCATCATGAACAGCAACGTGCTCTGCCCCAAAGGCGAATGGACAGACGAGGGCGACGGCACCTACTCCATCGAGTTCATGCCTCGCGAAACGGAGTCGCTCAGCATCTGCATGCAGGACGCATCGGGTGTGTCGTGGAGCACCCTGGTCAACTACGAGATTGCCACTCCCACACAGGAGCAATGGAACACGGTGGGCAAGCTCTACCCCATGAGTACGCCAGAGATGAAGGCCGTGAAGAACATGGACGCCAAGGAATGGGCCGATGCCGGCATAGACAACCTCAAGTTGGCCGGGCTGGTCCGGGAACAGGGCATCAGGGAACTGCCGATCATGCAGAGCGGCATGGGGCAGAAGTTGGCCATAGAGTCGGTGCCCATGCACCGGGAAATGAAGAAGGGCGAGTCGTACACCTTCAGCTTCTACCCCAAAACAGAGGGCAAGTGGGTTGTCGCCAATGGCGAGGAATGGTTTAGAGACTGGCAGGTGGCCGAGGATGGCCGGCACAGCATCACGGTCAGTCCGACGACGTCGGGCCGCCTATCGCTGCTTGTCCAGGATGCCGACGGAGGCTATTGGCCCTGTCTGGAGTACATGGTTCCGTAGTCGGCC
>CAMOUQ010000153.1 GCA_946626595.1 uncultured Prevotellaceae bacterium
TTGTGTGTGGCTATGCCTGAATATAACCATGCCGAAAGTGTGCCTAAACTATGCCGTTGGCTTCTTGCGGAGGCGGAGGTAGTAGCCACGCTCGGTGCGGGTCTTCACGCGTGGCCACTTCAGCTTCTTGATGGCGAGACCGAGGTTGGTAAGGTTGGGTACGTCCTTGGCTTTCAGGTGCTTGGCAAGTTCGCGCTGGATGGCTGTTGTGGTCCAGAAGTGGTCGCGGCTGCGGTTTGGTGTGGGTTCGAAGAGTTCGGACAAGACCATCTCGGGGGCCGACTCCTGCTGGTATTGACTGTTGTGGCGTTGGATTTCGGCCTCGTCGGCGGCTGTGAACCAGTAGATGCAGTCGTTGACGTTCAGTTCGTTGACAGCCTGGGCAAACATCTGGCGGTAGGGAATTTGCCCGCTCATGTCGGCCTGGCCGGTAACCTCCACACAGAGGTAGCGTCGTGTGCCGTCGCCTGAGGGTAGGGGAGAGCGGTCGTTGGTGGTGGCGATGAAGGAGCAGAGGCGTGGTGTCAGGGTGTACTGGTCGGAGCGCATCTTGCGCGTCTGCACCTCGTTCTCGGTGAGCAGTCGTTTGATTTTTGCCTGCTCGCGCTGTGTCTTGGCATCGTACTCGTCGATGTTCACCAGCCACATGCGGCCCAGCACGCGCTCCACCTGTTCGGCGTTGTCGAGCTTGATGTCCTTCATGTAATAGTCGCGCATCGAGGGTGGCAGGATGTGGTTGCAGAACTGTGTCTTCATGTATCCCTGTTCGCCGATGAGCAGCGGCACCATCGAGTTGCCGTAGTCGCGGCTGAGGTTGAGGGCCTGTGCCACCATGGCCAGGAACCAGCGGTGGAAGTACTTGGGCCACAGGGCGTAGTTGGTGGGCAGGCGGCGGGCGAAGTCCTCGATGTAGTTGCTCCTGCCGTCCCATCGGCCGCAGGCGGAGAGGAACTCGTGGATGGGATTGTACTCAGGAACGTGTGCCGATTCGATGTAGGTGCGTATGTCGCTCAGCCAACTTTCGCCTCCTTCCTTCATCTCCTCCACGACGATGCTCTTCAGGTCCCTCTCCGTCAGCGTCTGCCAGGGGCGGAAGTGGAGGTCGTTGGGGCGGAACTCCGTGATGCCTTTCACGACATTGTATCTCAGTTGGTAGCGCCGCGACAGGAACTCCTCGATGCTCCGCATGATGCGTTCCTTCTCGTTCATCTGGGAGATGGGCTTGCCGTCGTACGGTTGCTTGTAAGCGTTGCGGAATGTCTTGCGGATGAGGTCCTCGCCCAGAGGTTTGAATCTTCGGTTCCAGATGGCCCGCACCGTGCATCCCTCCTCTGCAAGACAGGCCTTCCGGCAATAGTCGGCCAGCCTCTGCAGGCACTCCTCCATGTTGTCCGGAGCGTCGTCGATTGCCTTCGAGAGGCAGGTCTGAAACTCCATCTTGATGCGTTCCCGTTGCTCGTCGTCGGGGTACCAGATCACCGTGCCCCCGTCGTCGGCCTTTGTGCCCTCGTAGGGCTTCAGCGGGTCGGCTCCGGTGTGCACCACGGGCATGGGTAGTGCATCGGGGTTGTAGTGGAGTTGTGGGTCGTAACTCATTCGGCATCCGCCGGTGATGGCGATTTCCCCCACCATGATGTCGCACTGGGCCAGTGAGGAATAGAGTCGTATGGCACTGTCGCGTGCATCCTTCAGGAAGTCGACGTACTGTTGTGCGCCCTGCGAACTGACTGCTGTGGCTCGTTCCTGTTTGTATTCACAACGCACCACCACCTTCAGCGTCACGCCGCTCACGCCGGCAAAGGCCAGCAACGTGTAGGGCACCTGCCGCACTCTGTTGCGCATTTCGCTCACCTGCATCTGGCCCTGTGGGCAGGGAATGTCCAGAAGCACCAGGCCTGTGAACGAGATGGGTTTGTCGAAGCCTGCCCGTCCGAAGGTGGCCGAAAACATCAGATAGGGCAGCAGGTCGGTTTCCTGCAGCAGGTACCTTGGCATGCCGTGCTCTATCATCAGCCGCGACTTCAGGGCCGCGTTGGCTATCCGCATGGCTGCCTCCTTGATCTTGGGGCTCTGCATCCGCTCCACGATGCTGGAGAGTTCGGCAGAGACGGGCGACTTGAGTTCGCCGTTTTTAGTGTTTACTTTGGTTATCTTCATCTTGGTCTTCGTGTGACAATGTTCTTTTTATTATGGCGCAGACGGCTTTCCGCCGTATTGCTCATGGTTGTGCTTCATGTCGTTCAAGGTTGCGCATGCTATTGTTTGGGTTCATGCGTCGGTAGTCTTCCATCGTTTGCGTAGGCGCAAATATCCGGCTGCGTATGCCCGAGCGGTCGTTTCCCTAATCGCAAATAAGCGTTCGCTTCTGCGGAAAAGCAAGGCTGGAAAAATTGAGTCTTGCCCGATGTGTGCGGCGTGGTTTCGGCAGGGATGTGGCGTGGTTAAGCGCAGGCATGGCCGTTCGTAATTTGTTTGGTATTAGTGACATACCTGCATCGTTGGCGCAGGTGGCTATGTCTTTCTATGTTTCCGTATAGATGTGCAGTTGCCCCATGCGTGTCAAGAGCAGTTTGGGCTTTTCGCCCTTCGTCCATTCGTTCAGTTGCTTGCGGGCCGAATAGTGTGACAGGTGGGCCTGTTCGGCAAATCGCTTTACGGTGGTGTAGCCCTCTTTCAGGCTTTCCTTCAGAGCCTGCTCCAGGTATTCTCGGTTGGCCATCAGGGCCTGTACGTCGGGCGTGTATTCCTTTCGGAATCCATGTGTGAGCCATTCCCCGATTTCCTTCTTCCATCGCTTGCCGGGCTTGTATTCCACGCCTTCGAGCACTACGTCGTTGTTGTGCACCTCGTCGGGGTTTGTTATCTCGCGCCTCAGGGCCAGTTTTGGAGCGAACGACCCGAGCGTCGTCTCCACCCGGTAGCCCATTGCCATCAACTCCGATGCAGCGCGCATGAAGGCTCCGAAGACGAGGGATAGTTCCCCCTCCCTCAGTCCGTAGCCATTCCGTCGGCAGAAAGCTTCCAGTTCCTTCATGTCCACCTTCATGCCGCTGGCCGGTCTCACATACACTATATTCCTGCCGTCCTGTCCCTTAGCCGGTGTAGGATGAACTTCATATGGCAGTCCGTCTTGCTTTCTTGGCATACACAATAGTTGTTTATGCACAAAAATAGTAATAAGTCATGGGAATACCAAATTATTCCGTACTTTTCTTACAATTCGAAAAACTGAGACTTTGACTTAAAATAATCAAATATCTTATGCTTTTCCGTCAAAACTCTTGCAGAAAAT
>CAMOUQ010000154.1 GCA_946626595.1 uncultured Prevotellaceae bacterium
CCCGCGACCCTCGGCTTGGGAAGCCAATGCTCTACCAACTGAGCTACTATCGCGTTCTGACAATGCAAAGATAATAATAATATCGTGGGTGGCAAAATATTTTTGTGCTTTTTCTTTCGTCCTTCTGATTTTTTTGTTTATCTTTGTCACGTAACACTTAGTTATTCACCAAAATTAAAGTTTTAGTACAATGAAAAAGAAATTTATCTGCGCCGTTTGTGGATATATCTATGAAGGCGAAACAGCTCCCGAACAGTGCCCCATCTGCAAGGCTCCGGCCAGCAAGTTCTCCGAACTGAAGGAGGAACAGACTTATGCCACCGTGCATAAGATTGGCGACGGCAAGCCCGAGGGTGTGAGCGAAGAGATGATTGAGGACCTGCGTTGTCACTTCAATGGTGAGTGTGGCGAAGTAGGTATGTATTTGGCCATGGCCCGTCAAGCCGACCGTGAGGGCTATCCCGAGATTGCAGAGGCTTTCAAGCGTTATGCCTTTGAGGAAGCAGACCATGCCAGTCGCTTTGCTGAACTGCTGGGCGAGTGTGTTTGGGACACGAAGACAAACCTGGAGAAGCGTGCCGCTGCCGAGGCTGGTGCCTGCGAGGACAAGTATCGCATTGCCCTGAATGCTAAGGCTGCAGGCTTCGATGCCATTCACGATACCGTGCACGAGATGGCAAAGGACGAGGCACGTCATGGCGCCGGCTTTGCTGGTCTGCTGAAGCGTTACTTCGGCAAGTAATCCGTAGTCCGAATTTAATTGAACAAGTTAAAAGGCCCCTGGAACGTTGTGTCCAGAGGCCTTTTTTTGTGCTATTGCGTGGTATAGTGCCTGTCCTATACCCAAGCGACGATGGGGAATGCACCTACTGGTGCTGCAAGATGGGTCAGTCGATGGGGTAGTCCATGTACTTGAATCGGCGGATGCTCTTCTTGGGGGTTTTCTCAAACTCCTCGTCCATGAGGCGGATGCCGGAGAGCGAGCAGTAGGCGGGTATGGCCAGGTTCAGATCCTTGCGGTTCTGCTCCATGATAGCCTCCAGGTCGGCTCTTGACAGACCCAGTTCCTTCACCTTGTCGGGGTCGGGGTAGACAAGACCGTAGAACTTCTCACCCTTCTGTATTACCACGCATTCGCCAACTACGGGCAGACCCACCAGTTTGTCCTCTATCTCCTCGGGATAGACATTCTGTCCATTGGCTCCCAGAAGCATATTCTTAGAGCGTCCCTTGATGAAGACGTTTCCTTGAGCGTCCATAACGCCCAGGTCACCGGTGTGATACCATCCGTCGCGCAATGTCTCGCGTGTGGCTTCTTCGTTTTTGTAGTATCCGAGCATTACGTTCATGCCGCGTGCCAGTATCTCGCCGGGCTTGTGCTCGGGGTCGGGACTGTCGATGCGTAGTTCCATGCGAGGTGCAGGCCGTCCGCAACTGCCCTTGACAAACGTCTTCCAGTCGGAGTAGGCCAGAATGGGCGAGCATTCTGTGGCTCCATAGCCGACCGTGTAGTGGAAACCTATGTCGTGCAGGACATCTTCCACCTCCTTGTTCAGGGCCGAACCGCCGATGATGACCTCGTAGAAGTTGCCTCCCAGGGCATTGGTTAGTCCTTCGCATATCTTCTTGCGTATGCGGTCGCCGATGACAGGTGCCATCATCATGAGCCTTATCTTTGGGTCTTGAATCTTGGGCAAGACGGCTTTCCGGACTACCTTCTCGATAATGAGCGGCACGACGATGACCACGCAGGGCTTGATGTCGGCGAGTGCCTTCAGCAATACGGTGGGGCTGGCTAGCTTTGTGAGGAAGTGAATGTGTACGCCCTTGGTGAAGGCATAGATGAAGTCGTATGCCATGCCATAGGTATGGGCCAATGGCAGCATGGCCAGCATGTTTCGGCCTTGAGTAATGACGTTGCCCAATACCTCCTCGGCAAACATGCGGTTGCTCCACAGTGCACGGTAGGGAATCATTACGCCCTTGGAGTTGCCCGTTGAACCCGATGTGTAGTTGATGATGGCCATTTCGTCGGGCTGGTCGGGATAATAGGGCTCTATGTGGTGCTTACGGAAGTTCATGGGGAACTTCTCGCCAAAGAGTCGGTTGAGGTTCTCTCGGGCATAGGTAAGTTGTTCGCTGCGACTGACGAAGAGGTGATAGTCGATGATGGAGAGAATGCCCTCGAGTTGGGGCATCTCGTTGGCATCGAGGTTCTGGAATATCTTGTCCTCGACGAAGAAGAGCTTTGCGTCGCTGTGGTTGACGATGTCGTGTATGGACTGAGGATGGAATTCGTGCAGTACGGGCACGGCTACGGCTCCGTAGGTGGTGATGGCAAAGAATGCTGCACCCCAGCGGCTCTGATTCTTACCACACAGTGCCACCTTGTCGCCAGGGCGTACACCACTGTGCTCGAAAAGTATGTGCAGTTTTTCGATGATGCGTGCCACGTCCTTGTATTGCAGGGTGGACACGCCATAGTCCGACATTGCGTCCTGGTCCCAATACTGCTGAATGGCATCGAATATAAATTGGTTAAAACTTCCAGCTGTCTCCATGTTGTCTAATTATTCTTTCGATTGCGCGTTTTTACAAATTTTGTGCAAAGATACTACAAAGGACGCACAAAACCAAAACTTTTGTGCAAGAAAATGCCCCAATAGTGACAAAAACGTTACTATTGGGGCATTTTTGTGCAACGGAATACACTCCTAAAGCGAACAGAATATGCTCCGAAAGTGTATGGAATATACTGAGGGAGTGTCCGTTTTACCCGAAAAAGGTATTCCTTAGTAGACGCGCTGACCAAATATCTTGCTGCCGATGCGCACCAGCGTAGCACCGTGGCGGAGGGCAATGGGGTAGTCGTCGGACATGCCCCATGAGCATTCGCAGAACGAAGGCTGGCCGCTGAAATAGGTTTCGCGTGCATGAAGAAAGAAGTTGTGAGCAATGTCGAATTCATGGGCTACTTGTTCCTCGTCGTCTACGTTCGAGGCCATGCACATGATGCCCCTGATTTCGGCACCCGCCATCTGCCGCCACTCGCCCTGTCGGAGGAAGTCTTCTGCCTCGTCAGGCGTGAAGCCGAACTTGGTCTCTTCCTGTGCGACGTGCAACTGCAGCAGGCAGGGTATGCGACGCCCGCACTTGATGCCCTGCTTGCTGACTTCGGCCAGCAGGTGAGGGGTGTCGATGGCATGGATGAGTGCCACGTAGGG
>CAMOUQ010000155.1 GCA_946626595.1 uncultured Prevotellaceae bacterium
AAGATATACGTAACTAAAATAGTTGAACAACATGAAATACACAATCATTACCCAAAAAGACAACAAAGTGCGCCTGACCCTTATGGAGGAGGGCAAATTCCTGGAACGCATACAGCGCGATGCCCGGCGTGGGCTCGTCGAGCGCTTCCGCCACGAGGTGCAGTGGAAAAATTCGCCAAAGGACTGTTTCCACTACGAACAGATACCGCGAGTCTGCCCCACATCCGTGCTGCGTGTGCAGGAGAACGGGGCCCTGGCTATGGTGGGCTGCAATGGGCTGGTGCTGCTGGACGTGAAGATGGTTGTCGGCTCGGAATACCTGGAGGAGGTGAAGAACCGCGCCATGACGTTACCCACCACGCTGGCGGCCTTCGTGGGCTGTAGCGGCCAGTCGGTGAAGGTGTTGGTGAGGGTGGCCCGACCCGACGGTTCCCTGCCGCAGGAGGAGAGTGCCGTCGAGGCCTTCTACCAGAGGGCGTATGCCACCGTGGCACCGCTCTATCGCACACTTCTGCGCCCCTATGCCATTCCGAACTATGCCGATGGGCCGAAACATTCGTTTCTGATGCCCTTCGACCCTCATCCCAGGGTGAACCCCTCGGCGCAGCCCATCGTCATTGACGAGACCTGCCTGCTCACCCCCGTCCCCGAAGTGGCTGAGACGGATGCATCACAGGGCTTAAGGTTCACGAAAGAGTCTGACTATGAGGCGTTTGACGTCTACGAAAGAACCTACGCGCGGGCTGCGAAGGAGGCCGTCGGACAACTCGGTCCCTCGGCTCTTGAATGGGATTCGCCCCAGCGCCTGCAGCGCATAGCCGAACTGATGCGCGACATGGGCACACCACAAGAGGAGACCTTCACCCACATCTGGCGCCACCTGCGATTCCATGTCGATTCGTCGCGTGCAGGGCAGGAGAATCTGCACCGCATCGTAGACAGCGTCTTCGAAGGTGCGACTTCGGCCGAGGACGCGCAGGAGCAACCGGGGGATAAGGCCAACAAGCGGCATAAACTGCTCATGGGCAAGGTGATAGAGATACTGGAACAACGCTACGTCTTCCGCTACAACGTCATCATGGGCTATACCGAATACAGGCGCAACACATCCGAATATTCGCCCTGGAGACCCGTGACGGAGCGCGTCATGAACGACCTTATCATGGAACTACAAATGGCAGGCGTGGCCACGTGGGGATATGAGGTGAGGCGCTACGTGGAGTCGAACCTGTCGCACGACTACAACGTCGTGGACGAATACCTGATGAAGGTGCAGGGCCGCTGGGACGGTCAGGACCACATCCGCCGTCTGGCACGCACCGTGCCCACGCAGACGCCCGAGTGGCCCAATTGGTTCCACCGATTCTTCCTGGGCATGGTGGCTCAGTGGCAACACGGCAACCCACGTTTCGGCAACGCCATCGTGCCCCTGCTCATCTCCCGGCAGGGCTATCACAAGAGCGACTTCTGCAGGCAACTGTTGCCGCCCGAACTGCGTTCGTGGGGCTACACCGCCAATCTCACCCTCTCGGAGGAGCGGACCACACTGCTCACCATGACGCAGATGCTGCTCATCTGCCTCGACGAGTTCAACCAGATTTCGCCCAAGATGCAGGAGGGATTCCTGAAGAACATCATCACCATGCCCACCGTGAAGGTGAAGCGCCCCTATGCCCGACACGTCGAGGACATACCCCGTCTGGCCTCGTTCATCGCCACCACCAACCAGACCGACACACTGGCCGACCCCAGCGGTTCGCGACGCTTCATCGGCATCCTCATCGATGGTGACATCGATACCCGCCAGACGCCTAACTACGAGCAACTCTTCGCGCAGGCCGTCTACGAACTGGAACACGGCGAGCAGTACTGGTTCGACGCGGCCGAGACCAACGCCATCCTGCGCCACAATCGCCGTTTCCAACTCCAGAGCGAGGCCATGACGCTCTTCTTCGAATACTTCGACGTGGTGGAACACGAGGACGAGGGCGAGTGGCTCTCCTCGCCGGCCATCCTGGCCGACATCCGACAGCGCGGTCGCGGCCTGCTGAAGACGCTCTCCATCAACAAGTTCGCCCGCGAACTGCGAGCCCTGCCGGGCATCCGCATCAAGCAGACCCGCTCCAGCGACGTCTATCTTGTTCGCCGCCGCACATAGGAATCCCTTCGCCGCCGCTCACAGAAATCAGCCCTCTTGCGAGCGAGTCGCCCGTGTTTTGCCCCCCAATCAGCCGATTTGCAGCCGATTTCCAGACAAATCGGCTGCATTCTTACTTGCTGTACCTCAGTGTGTTAAACCTGTCAATCACCCCATTCGGCCGATTTTTCCAAAAATAAAAAATTCTTGTATAATATTTGCATCGGGTGATCGGTCTCGTTAAAGCGGGAAAAAGGACAAAAAAAGGGGAACCTCACGCAAATCCTTCCAAAGCCAGGAAATACAACAAAGCAACATATATATAATATACTTTGGAAGGTAGGGAGGTTCCCGTAAACTAATTAATCTATCTATTTCCTTCTTTCTGTTTTCAGGGTTTGCGTTTGTTCTTGTCTTGCTGGGGACGGTTGAAGCGCTGCAGCATTTCGCGATGGAAGGCGTCCTCGGCCAGGATGATGCCGTAGACCTTCTTGGCAGATATGGCCTTGCACATCTTCTTGTAATACGTGCTTTCTATCTTGGCACCCTCGATGTGGAGGTTGGCAATCTGTGCGAGTGCTTCCTGATATTCTTTCTCCGGATCCTCGAACTTCAGCGTCTTGTATTTCAGCTGGTGCTCCTTCTTCTGCAGTTCGCGCTGCTTTTCCTTCATCTCGTGGTAGATGGGAAAGACCTTTTCGCATTCGCTTGGACTGAGGTATGCGCGTTGTGCAATGAAGGTTTCCAGCTTCGCCCTGAACTCTTCGGGGCTGAAGCGTGCGCGCTTTTCGCTCTGTGCCAGCACGGGCAGTGCCAGCAGCAGCGTCATTGCAATGGTTGTTAACAGTCTTCTCATTTTCTCACTCTCTCATTTTCTCATTTT
>CAMOUQ010000156.1 GCA_946626595.1 uncultured Prevotellaceae bacterium
GGCGTCACCGGTTCGCGCATCATGGGCGGCGGCTTCGGCGGCTGCACCATCAACCTCGTTGCCGAGGAAATGTACGACCACTTCAAGGAAGTCGTACAGAAGCGTTTCCAGGAGAAGTACGGCAAGAAGCCCATCGTCATCGACGTTGTCATTGGCGACGGCGCACGCCGCCTGCTGTAATCTGCCGTCCGGCGCCTGTGCAGCACCTGCCTTTGCACAGTTTGCCACAGACGCAACAGATAATTGACAGATGATAATAATCCTGCATTCCCGCTTGGGGGTGCAGGATTTTTTTATACCTTTGCGTAACCTTTTCTTGTCTCTTGCATATATATAAATAGATGTAAACGGACACGGATGACAGAACAAGAGTTCAATGACGATTGCTTTCCTGCAACGAAGGGCTTCGATTTATATCTTTTTTCCCCTTCGGCCTCATTTTGATGCTCGAGAATTTTGCATTTCAATCGGTTTTCACTAAATTTGTACGGATTATGTCTTAAATATTAACAAAATAACACGTACAACCATGAAGAAGAACATGAAATCGATGCTTCTGGGATTGACAACAATCGCACTTCTGGCAGCATGTCAGGAGAAGAAGCAGGAGGCCCAGCTGACAGTCTCGGGACTCGACCCCGTGAAGTTTGAATCAACTATCGACGGCAAGCAGACTGCCCTGTACACGCTGAAGAACAGCAACGGCATGGAGGTGTGCATCACCAACTTGGGCGGACGCGTCGTCAGCATCATGGTACCCGACCGCGACGGCAAACTGACAGACGTCGTTCTGGGCTATGACAATGTGGCACAGTATGCCGACCGCGAGGGTTCGCCCAGCGACTACGGCTCCAGCATCGGCCGATATGCCAACCGCATCAGCAAGCACTCTATACAAATTGGCGAAGAGACCTTCGAACTGGTGCCTAACGACGGCGACAACACGCTGCACGGAGGCCCCACGGGATGGCAGTATCAGGTGTACGAAGCCGAGCAGGTGGACGACCAGACGCTGAAACTGACCATCGTCAGCCCCGACGGCGACAACGGATTCCCCGGAGAGGTGACTGCCGTGACCACCTACACACTGAAAGAAGACAACACACTGGACATCACCTGGGAGGCTACGACCACCAAGGAGACCGTCATCAACCAGACGAACCACTGCTACTTCAACCTCAACGGCCGCTTCGACGAGGTGGGCACGAACATGGAACTGATGGTGAATGCCGACAACTTCACCCCCTCAGACTCCAAGTACATTCCCACGGGTGAAATCGTTCCCGTCGAGGGTACTCCCTTCGACTTCCGCCAGCCTCGCGTGCTGAGCGAAGTGGTGAACGACACGACATTCGACCAGATCAAGAACGCCACGGGCGTGGACCACAACTTCTGCCTGAACACCTATAAGGACGGCAAGGGCGACGACACACAGGTATGTGCCAGCCTCTACAGCCCCGAGACGGGCATCTTCCTGGAGGTCTACACCAACGAACCTGGCATTCAGGTCTATACGGGCAACTTCCAGGGCGTAGGTCGCGACAAGGACATCGTACGCAAGCATGGACTGAAGTATCCGAAGCACGTGAGCGTATGCCTGGAGAGCCAGAAGTATCCCGACACACCTCACCATCCCGAATGGCCCACGGCTAACCTGAAGCCGGGCGAGAAGTATTACAGCCACTGCGCTTACAAATTCAGCGTAAAGTAATATGAACGACAAAGGAAGCAAAAGTTACCTCATAAGCATCGTCATGGTAGCGGTGCTGGGAGGTCTGCTCTTTGGCTATGACACGGCCGTGATATCGGGTGCCGAGAAGGGTTTGCAAGCCTTCTTCATGGGTGCAGAGGATTTCCAATATACCGACTACATCCACGGCTTCACCTCATCGAGCGCCCTCATCGGCTGCATCATAGGTTCTGCGCTGTCTGGCCTGCTGGCATCAAACCTGGGACGCAAGCGTTCGCTCATCCTGGCCGGTGTGCTGTTCTTCGTGTCGGCCTTTGGCAGCATGGAACCCGAGTTCCTGCTCTTTGAGCATGGCGTACCCACCTACTCGCTGCTCATCATGTTCAACATCTATCGCGTCATCGGCGGCATAGGTGTGGGCCTGGCTTCGGCCATCTGCCCCATGTACATCGGCGAGGTGGCTCCTTCTAATATAAGAGGTATGTTGGTAAGCTGGAACCAGTTTGCCATCATCTTCGGCCAGTTGGTGGTCTATTTCGTCAACTTCGTCATCCTGGGCTCGCACGCCAATCCCGTATACGATGCCGCAGGTGCCATCGCCAACATGGCCGATGCACAGTGGACTATCGAGACGGGCTGGCGCTACATGTTCGGTTCGGAGATGGTGCCTGCCGGATTGTTTGCCCTGCTCATCTGCTTCGTGCCTGAGACTCCGCGCTATCTGGTAATGGTCGGCCGCGACGACGTGGCCGAGCGCATCCTGGCCCGCATCAACGGACAGAGCCGTGCGGCACAGATTCTGAAAGACATCAAGGAGACCATCACGGTGCGTACGGAACGGCTGTTCACCTATGGCTACCTGTGCATCTTCGTGGGCATCATGCTCTCGGTGTTCCAGCAGGCTGTGGGCATCAATGCCGTGCTCTACTACGCTCCGCGCATCTTCAAGGACATGGGCATGGACAACGAAATGATGTTCACCGTATTCATGGGCATCATCAATATCCTGTTCACCCTGGTAGCCGTCTTCACCGTAGAGAAATGGGGCCGCAAGCCCCTGCTCATCTGGGGGTCGATAGGCATGGCCATCGGTGCCTTTGGCGTGGCCCTGACCTTTGGTCACGCTGGCATGGAGATGATAACGGCCATTTCCATCATGGTCTACTCCGCCTCGTTCATGTTCTCGTGGGGCCCCATCTGCTGGGTGCTCAT
>CAMOUQ010000157.1 GCA_946626595.1 uncultured Prevotellaceae bacterium
TTGATTCGACACAGCCTCTCTTTTTTACATCGATTATGTACGGATGGATTACGCTTCGCTGAAGTCGCCCTTACCTACTCCGCACAGGGGGCATACCCAATCTTCGGGCAGGTCTTCAAAGGCCGTACCGGGCTGGATGCCGTTGTCGGGATCACCTACTGCGGGGTCGTACTCGTAACCGCAGACGTCGCAAACATACTTCTTCATAATTTTTCGTTTTGGGGTTAATATTTAATTAATTCACTTAATCACAACAATTTTACCACTACGGATGTAGAGGCCCTTGGAAGCCTTCTCGATACGACGGCCCGTGAGGTCGTAGGTAGCAATGCTACCACTGTTGGCTGCTGCGATGCCACTGACGGCATCGGGATTCTCGGTGGTACAGGGGGTGTCGGTCATGTCGTAGTTGGCCGTCACGACGGTCACGTTCTCAATGCCCAGGTCGGTGACGCGCTTGGGCAGCGAAACGACTTTGGCATTGGTGGCATAGAGGAGATTGCCGTCCTGGTCGTAGAACTTGTGGCCGGCATAGTTGGTGCCGCGGAAGGTGATGGTCTTCTTGTTCGACGACAGGGTATAGTAGTCGTCGGTCGATGGGGTTGCATCATCGGTGAACAAGGTGTAATCGCCACCCACGTAGGTCGACGAGGGGCTCTTCATGAGGAACTGGTTCTTGGCCTCGTCGCTCATGGGCACGCGGTTGCCGCTGGCATCCGGGATAGCGTCGAAGAGATTGTCCTTGATGGCGGGATGCGTGATGACGCGGTCGTCGATGAACATGATGTTGCCCAACTTCTTCTCGTACTTCTGCATGTATGCCTTGGCCGAGTTGATTTCGGCCTGACTGGTAGACACCAGATAGTCGGCATAGTCGCCCACGTGTACCTTAGAGATGGGGATGAACATGCCGTAGGCCTCGAAAAATTCCGAGAGGTCGGCCTGTGCCGCATCGCAGGCCATCTTGGCCAGATGCAGATAGTCCTTGGCACCGGTTGCCACCCGTACGCTTCCCGTCACGGTTTCGCCCTTGTTGTTCACATAGGTGAGATTCTGGGCCGTACCCTTGTTGATGGGAGACTTACGCAGTTTGCGGAACAGGTTGGGCAGGAACTGGTCGTCGTGGTGCTGCACGTGGAAGTAGAGATAGAGCTGATAGAACATCGAGGTAGTGAGCCAGATGTCGCGCTGCGACCAGGGAGTGAGCTTGGCCATTTGGTTGAAATTCTCCGTCGGACCGTCGCGGCGGCTGGCCGTAATGCCCTGCTCGAAGACGTTGATGTTTGAGAACATATTGTTAGAACTCTCTGTCGTACCGATGACGTTGATGCTACCCTGGTGGTTGTGGCCTATCTCGTGGCTGGGCCCCCAGATGTTGCCGCCGCGGCGCATCTTGGCATAGTTCATGACGGTGGAGATGGTGCCTTCGGAGTACCATGTGCCGCGATTGGTGGAGTGCATGTACGAGCTGGCACCGGAGAAGACGTTCCAGATGTTGTTGTAGCGTCCCTCGAAGTCCTCCACGCCCATGTATCGGTCTTCGTTGGCAGCTATCTGTTCCCAGATGCGCGTCATGCCCTCGACTTCGTTAGGCTCGGCCTGCAGCAGCAGGTCGCGGTCGATCTGGAACACCAGATGTTTAGTCTTGAGGTTGATGAAGGGAGCCTTCAACAGGTCTTGCTGCAGGAGTTTCCAGTCGGCATTGGTCATGTTGCGTGTGGCGTCCCAGTATCCGTTGAGTTGTCCGCCCTCGATGTGTATGGTGATGTCGGGATAGCGCGACAGCAGGCGGTTGTTGCCCGTGGTGCCCGACTTGATGCGGTACAATACGTAGAGCATCTTCTGCTCCGAGAAGCGGAACAGGTTCAGTCCCTGCTTCAGGGTCGTCTGTCCGCCCGTAGGATGGTTGCCTGCCACACCGTCGGTGCTGACAGCCTCCAGGAACAGTTCGGAATAGTTCTTCGGGTTAGCGTCTACATATATATATATGATGTCGCCCGGATTGGCCACGATGCCCGTGGGACCGGACAGGCGGCCGAAGGGATTGCTCATGGTGAAGTTGTTGCCGTTGGCCATTTCCTCGTCGTGGCTGTAAACGCCGTAGTCCGCCACACGGAAGAAGCGTTCGAAGTCGGCCGTATAGCCTGTCGACTTGTTGGTGAACTGCTGCCAGGTGTTGTTCTTCACCTTCAGCACCATCTTTTGCATGTCGGCATTCAGGGCCTTGAAGTCCTCGTTCTCGGCCAGGGCCTCATCGGAGAGGGCCTGTATATCCTCCTTCAGCGTGGTGCAAGCCTTGTCCTCGAACAGGTTGTTCAGGTTCACCTGCAACTTGGCCTTCTGCTTCACCAGGTCTTCGTATTCGCTCTGGCCGGCCCGTGCGGCTTCAATGTCTTCCTGCGACAGGGTGACCTCCTGGAAATGCCATTCGCTGGCCCCGGCGTCGGTGCTCCAGTAGACAACGTTGTGCCCCTGCGTACTGGCATCGTGCAGGCCGCCCCATTCGGTGCCCACACCTATGGTATATCGGCAGTCCCATTCGTCGGCCACACGGTTGATGTTGAAGTAAGTCTTGGAAGCGCCCGAGTGATAAGGTGTGCTCGTCTGGGTCTGATGGCCGATATAGTTCTCAGTCAGCACACTCTGGATGAGCCATCCCTCTTCTCCCTTGAACAGTTGCCAATACTGTGCGAAATTGTCCTCGTCGAGATTCTTGGCTGTCAGGTCGCTGCCTTCCGTCAGGCACAGTCCGTACATACTCACCACGCGGTAGTATGCTCCATCTTTCAGTTCCTGAGCGTATGGCGACATGCCCAGGATGCGTTCCTTGATTTCCTCTACGGTGAAGTTCTCCACCGCCTCCAGATACCAGTCGCAGCCGTCGTCCATACTGTAG
>CAMOUQ010000158.1 GCA_946626595.1 uncultured Prevotellaceae bacterium
GTCAAGTAAAAAGTTAAGAGGCTGTGTCGGATGGTACGGCACAGCCTCTTGTTTGTTGACCTCTTGGAACTGAGGTATGGAACTTATGCTAAAAGTTTCTTCACCACTTCGGAGATAACGCGGCCGTCGGCTTTTCCGGCCAACTGCTTGCTGGCTGTGCCCATTACCTTGCCCATCTCCTTCATGCTCGTAGCTCCCACTTCGGCGATGATTCTCTTTACCTCCGTCTCTATCTCCTCCAGCGAGAGTTGCTTCGGCAGATAACTCTCCAGCACCTCTGCCTGTGCCAGTTCGTCGTCGGCCAGGTCCTGGCGTCCGGCCTGTGTGTAGGTGGCAGCCGTTTCCTTGCCCTGCTTGGCCAGTTTGGCCACAATCTTCAGCGCATCGGCGTCAGCCAATGTGTCGTTGGCTCCGGGAGCCGTCTTGGCTTCCAGAAATACTTTCTTCAGGTTGCGAAGCGTATCCAGGCGCACTTTGTCGCGGGCCTTCATCGCAGCCTTGATGTCTTCACTGATTTGATCGAATAGTGTCATAATTAAAGGGTTTTTATTTTATTCTTCAATTAGTTCAAAATGCTGGAAGTCCTTGCGCGACGTCCAGTCGCCGCCCCACTCGAAGCCGGCCTCGGTGAAGAGGCGGAAACAGAGGTCCTGGTGGTCGATCTTGTAGGGGAAGTCCCATGTGCGGTCGCAGTAGGCAGCTGCAGTCGCAGGCTGGATGAAGCGAGTACCGTCGGCGCGGTCCATATAATAGGGATTGTAAAGGGTATTGATGTCGATGGCCAGTCCGCGGGCATGTTTCGACAGTTTGGTGCTGCCTGCAATGGTGCGGTAGCAGAAGCACGACGAATTGTTGTCGCGCATCTGTGTCTCGTCGTCGGCGCCATAGACGTCGGGCAGCAACATCCGCTGTATGGGGTATTTGGCATCGAAGAGCTGGCGGAAGATGGTGACCACACGGTCGGCAATCTCGTGGTTGACAATCATTTCGCCGACGTGCATCTGACCGTCGTAGTCCCAGTGCAGGGCGCGGATGTGGCGCAGGTCGTCGCGTCCGATGTAGGGATTCTCCTTGTAGGTCTTGCCCTGCATGCGCTGCCATACGTTGTCGGGAATGGGCTCGGCGGCAAAGCACTTGTCGATGCCTCCGAAGGCCTCCACGTCCTCGGCCGTCACCGTGCGTCCTGCCTGCCACTTGGTGAGTGCCTTGACGTCGGCCGGAAAGGTGAAGTCGGTCTTCGCTACGCCTTCGCCATAGATGGTACGGAAGTCGTCGCGCATGGAGATGACGTGGTAGCCTGCCTCGCGCCACTGTTGGCCCAGTTTGAGGGCTTTCTCGCGGTTGGCATGGTCGCGCACGTCGTCGTCGGCTATGAGCATGAAGGCCGCCGAGCGGTACTGTGGGTTGCTCAGCGTGTAGTTGTGCATGGCAGCGTCGCCGCCGCTGTTGCCGAACGAGAGCACGGGCATCTTGCCTATCTCCTGCGAGATTTGCAGCACCTTGTTCGTCTTCAGGTTCTTGATGATGAGTTCATCGGTGCGCACGAGGTCCTCCTCGCGGCCATAGGTGTGATTGACGCCTTCCTCGGTGCCCTGACTGGTGGAACGGAGCTTCACGTCCATGCCGATGACGCGGTTGGGCTGTATGCCGATGCTCTCCACCAGTGCACGGCAGATGAAGCGGTCGCTGCCCGAGACAACGTAGCAGGTGAAGCCCTTGGCCTTCAGATAGTCGAATACCTGGAGCATGGGCTTATAAATGGCCTGGCCGAAAGTCATGCCTGTGAAACCATTGGCAGGCAGTTCGGCGTAAGCCTTCACGTAAGCGTCGAATTGGGCCAGCGTCATGCCGGCATAGGCCTTGGCGGCAGCCTGGGCATGCTTCATGTCGAAATGGTCGGGCAGTTTCTGGCCTCGCCGAACGAAATCGCGTATTTCCTGAGCCGTCTCCAATACGTCCTGCGGAGCGTCGTAGGAGTCGTCGTCGAGGGCACGGTATTCCAGCAGGTTGTACTCGAAGTACGACGGATACAGTTCGCCCACGAACGTTCCGTCCATGTCAAACGTTGCGATGCGGTCCTCCTCCTTGATGAAGTTCTTCGATTGGGGATTCGTGACGTCCTCCACGTATTCCTGCAGTGCGGTGAGTGCCTCGCAGGGGGTCCACAGCGTGAAATATTCCTTCGTAGTCGGAGTGACGATGGGGGCATCGTCGTTATTCGAGCATGATGCGAAAACACTGGTGCCGCAGATTGCCAGGATGGCGGCAAACATCCAAAGTTTTGTTTTGTACATGTGTTCTATATTTGTTTTTGTTGAGTTTCTAAGGTGCAAAGTTACATCTTTTTCCCCAATTAGCGATGTAATCCGGGGGAATTTTATGTTCTTGCTGTTGCATTTCGATGTACTTCTGTATAACGTCCACAATGCGGGCTGAGAGACTTAAGAGTCTAATCATGACGATGGCCGCCCATTTTTTGCATTTTTGCATTTTGCATTTTTCACGACAAAACGTTGCGGCTCGGGGATTGGTTTGTCCCTGAGCCGCAGGATTGTGACCATGCAGGTTCAGCTGGGCGACACCCTGGCCTCAAAGCGTGAAATGTCAAAGTAATAAATATATTAGTAATAAACTTGTTAGTAATTATTTTATTTCATACCTTTGCACTCAGAAAACATTGAATATATGGCTATAGAGAATCCATTTGTCTTTGGCAAGGCTGCTGAGGGAACATATTTTACTGATAGGACAGAAGACGCCAAGCGTCTCCATGCCAATCTTACGCATGGCATTAACACGATTATCATTTCACCTCGTCGGTGGGGGAAGACTTCGCTCGTGAAGAAAGTTATCG
>CAMOUQ010000159.1 GCA_946626595.1 uncultured Prevotellaceae bacterium
CAGCAGTGCCCAGGAGCGGCGCCGCGAATTCCGTCAGGAACCGTTCCAGACAGACTCTCCCATGGTGCACGACCCCGTAATGGCCAAGGAGGGCGACACCTACTACATCTATGCCACCGGCATGGGCATACAGCAGATGACCTCGAAGGACCGCCGGACGTGGACCGTCAGTCGACAGCCCGTGATGACCGTCATCCCCGGCTGGACCACGGACTCCGTGCCGGGCTTCGGCAGCCACGTCTGGGCGCCCGACGTCATCCAGTGGCACGGCCGCTGGTGGATGGCCTACAGTTGCTCCACGTTCGGCAAGAACGGTTCGGCCATCGGTCTGCTCAGCAGCCGTTCGCTGCGCATGAACATGTGGAAGGACGAGGGCTGCATAGTGACCTCGCACGAGCGCCGACGCAATGCCGAGGGCCAGTGGACGGGTGACAACTGGAACGCCATCGACCCGAACTTCGTCATCGACCAGGAGACCGACACGCCCTGGCTCGCGTGGGGCTCGTTCTGGGACGGCATACAGTTGGCACGCCTCGACTCGACCATGCACCTGGCCAAGGGCGAACGCCCACGCACCATAGCCCGGCGCTACGACCCCAACTATAAGCCCACGGAACCGAACCCCACCTCGCGCTTTGCCGGCACGAACGCCATCGAGGCGCCGTTCATCTTCCGCCACGGCGACTACTACTACCTCTTCGTCTCCTGGGACTACTGCTGCCGCGGCGCCCGCAGCAACTACCGCGTGGCCGTGGGACGCAGCAAGCGCATCGAGGGCCCCTACCTGGACCGCAAGGGCAAGGACATGGCTCAGGGGGGCGGCACGCTCTTCCTGGAGGGTGACAAGAAGGAATGGGAGGCTGCCGGACACTGCGCTGCCTACAACTTCGACGGCGAGGACATCTTCGTCTGCCACGGCTACAGCGCCACGCGCAATGGCATGGCACTGCTCATACAGCGACCCATAACGTGGACGAAGGACGGATGGCCCGAATTGCAAAAAATGTAACATTTTGTTAGATAATTCAACAAATTGTATTATCTTTGCACCCAAATAATGACAATATGCAAGCAAAACTATTCTTTCTGGGCCTCATGTGCTGCGGCATAGTGCATGCACAACAGGCACTTACGCCCGAGGTGCTGAACCAACTGAGCAACCAGGGCGAGGCCACTCCGGCCGAACGCGCACTGAGAAATGCCATACAGGCTGGCAGCATCAGCAAACTGACCGCCGTGCCCAACAACCCCAAGGCCCGGGACACGTGGTTTGCCGTGGAGGTGAAGAACTCCGGCATCACCAACCAGGAGAGTTCGGGCCGATGCTGGCTCTTTACGGGCACCAACGTGCTGCGCCAGCGGGCCATGAAGAACCTGAAGATAGAGAACTTCATGTTCAGCCACGTCTACACCTTCTTCTACGACCAGCTGGAGAAGTCGAACCTCTTCCTGCAGGGCATCATCGACACGCGCCGGCAGCCCATCGACTCGCAGCAGGTGCAGTGGCTGATGCAGAACCCGCTGAGCGACGGCGGCACCTACACGGGCGTGGCCGACCTGGTGACGAAATACGGACTGGTGCCCAAGGACGTCATGCCCGAGACCACCATTGCCAACAGCACGAGCGAGTTCAACAGTCACCTGAAGCGCAAACTGCGCGAGATAGCCATCAACCTGCGCGAAAAGAGCGAGGCCGGAGCCACGGTGAAGCAACTGGAGGCCTACAAGGTGGCCGAACTGAAGACCGTCTACCGCATGCTGACGATGGCCTACGGCGAACCGGTGAAGGAATTTACCTGGGCTCCGAAGGACAAGAAGGGCAAACTGATGGGCGAGCCCAAACGCTACACGCCGCTCTCGTTCTACCGCGAGGTGTGTGCCCCAGAGGAAGACCTCAACCAGGACTACGTCATGCTGATGAACGACCCCAGTCGCCCCTATAATAAGGTATATGAAATAGACATGGACCGCCACATGTACGACGGACACAACTGGCTCTACGTGAACCTCGACATCGACGACCTCTCGCCCATCGCCGTGGCTTCGCTCAAGGACGGCGTGCCCATGTACTTCTCGTGCGACGTGGGCAAGCAGCTGGACCGCCAGACGGGTTTCCTCTCGATGGACAACTTCGACTACGGCAGTCTCTTCGGCACCACCTTCGGCATGAACAAGCGCCAGCGCATACAGACACGCGACTCGGGTTCGAGCCACGCCATGACCCTCGTGGCCGTAGACCTGGACCAGGAGGGCAAACCGACGAAGTGGAAGGTGGAGAACTCGTGGGGCGAGAAGAACAGCTACCAGGGACACATGATCATGACCGACGAATGGTTCCGCGAATACATGTTCCGCGTGGTGGTGAACCGCCGCTATTGCCCGCAACAGGTGCTCGACCTGCTCCGACAGAAGCCTACCCGACTGCCTGCCTGGGACCCGATGTTTATGGAAGAGGAGTAGACCCTCCCCCGGAAGACCCTCCCCCGGCCCCTCCCGTGAAGGGAGGGGAGTAGATACGGACATAAAGATTAATAAAAATTAATAAAGATTACTCAATTTCGCATGTATGCTAAAATCTAATTATTCAAGTTTCGGATGTAATAATTTATATCAAGAATTAGAGAATTAGAGAATTTATTCTCCTGACAGTGAATTAATAAGATTTGAAAGAAGGTTTTTGCAAGGCAAAAACTTTTCTCGAATTCTTGATAATTCAGTTGCTGACACCTTAATAAAATTCTCTAATTCTCTAATTCTTGACATATAAATAATTGAAATAGTATGATTAAACACTTCAGAAAC
>CAMOUQ010000160.1 GCA_946626595.1 uncultured Prevotellaceae bacterium
TCGATGTTCTTCCACTCGTTGAATCCGCCGATGTTATACGTCTCGGCCACCTTGCCCTGGTGGAAGATGGTGTCGATGGCCCTGGCGTGGTCCACCACGTAGAGCCAGTCGCGCACGTTCTCTCCCTTGCCGTACACGGGCAGGGGCTTGCGATGGCGGATGTTGTTGATGAAGAGCGGAATCAGCTTCTCGGGGAACTGATAGGGTCCATAGTTGTTGGAGCAGTTGGTGACGATGGTGGGCATGCCGAACGTGTCGTGGAAGGCCCGTACGAAGTGGTCACTGCTGGCCTTTGCCGCGCTGTAGGGGCTGTGGGGCTGATACTTCAGGTCCTCGGTGAAGAACTTATCGCCATAGGCCAGATGGTGCTTGCCGCTGCTGGCCTTCGTGGTGAAGGGCGGTTCGATGCCCTCGGGGTGGGTCATCTGCAGTGCGCCGTACACCTCGTCGGTGGAGATGTGGTAGAAGCGCTTGCCCTCGTACTTCTCCGGCAGGCTCTCCCAGTAGGCCTTGGCAGCCTGCAGCAGGCTCAGCGTTCCCATCACGTTGGTCTGGGCAAAGGTGAAGGGGTCCTTGATGGAGCGGTCTACGTGGCTTTCGGCGGCCAGGTGGATGATGCCGTCCACCTTTTCGTCCTGCATCAGCTTCAGCACGCCTTCGAAGTCGCAGATGTCCATCTTGACGAACTTATAATTGGGCTGGTCTTCGATGTCCTTCAGGTTGGCCAGGTTGCCGGCATAGGTCAGTTTGTCCAGATTGATGATCTTGTAATCCGGATATTTGTTCACGAATAGTCTGACGACGTGGCTACCGATGAAACCGGCACCGCCGGTGATAATGATTGAACGTTTCATATCTGTGTCTGTTTTAAGTTATTCATGCAGGTTTGCAGCGAGTCGGTCCAATAGGGGATGCGAATGCCGAAGGTGTTCTTCACCTTGGTCTTGTCCAGCACGGAATAGGCCGGACGCCTGACGGGACTGGGGAACTCGTTGCTGTGGCAGGGCTGGATGTCGCAGGCGCCGTTGCCGGCGTACTGGGCTATCATCTTGGTGAAGTCGAACCACGAGCAGACGCCCTCGTTGCTGAAGTGGTAGATGCCGGTCTTCGGGTAAGGCTGCGAGGGGGCAGCGTCGGCTTGCTGCTTGTAGTCCTCGATGGCGACCTTGATGGCCAGGGCCAGGTCGAGGGCATACGTGGGAGTGCCCACCTGGTCGAAGACCACCTTGAGCTGTGGCTTCGTGGCGGTGAGGTTGAGCATCGTCTTCAGGAAGTTCTTTCCGAACTCGGAATAGAGCCATGCGGTGCGGAATATGAGGTGGTCGACGCCCGTGGCCTGGATGTTTTGTTCGCCGCGGAGCTTCGTCATGCCGTAGACGCCGGTCGGGGTCCCCCGCTGGTCTTCCTTGCAGGGCGTATTGTAGGGGTCGCCGCCGAATACGTAGTCGGTGCTGATGTGTATGAGCAGTCCGCCCACCTCCTTCATGGCCAGGGCCAGGTTCTCCGGTGCCTTGGCATTGAGCCGTTCGCACAGTTCCTGGTCGGTCTCTGCCTTGTCGACATTGGTGTATGCCGCACAGTTGACGATGACCCTCACGTCGTTCGCCTCGACGGCATCCCGCACGGCATCGAGGTCGGTGATGTCGAGCAGGGTGGTCGCATGGCCTTCGAGCTCTGTCACGTCGGTGAAGATGTAACGGTCTTGCGAGTCTCGGCTCACGAGGCGCATCTCACGGCCCAGTTGCCCGTTGGCTCCTGTCACTAATATGTTCATCTCTGAATGGTTTTATTCTGTGGTCTGCTCCTCTGCTATGTACCTCAGGTGGTGGCGGGGCACATGCATGACGGCAACTGCCGTAACGCCCTCGATGGGGATGATGACGCAGAGGCTCTTCTTGATATGCTTGACGATGCCCGTCACACCGGTGTAGGGGCCGTCGGTTATCTGGGCCTTCACACCGGGCTTGAAGGCGAAGTCGAGGTTGTCGAGGAAGATGACGTTGTCGCGCCGCTCGGCCGTGACCCGGATGAAGTCCTGCATCATGCCGTCGGGCACATAGAGGGCCTCGTAGTGGGTGGTGCGGCTCTCGGTCACGGGGCGCATGATGTAGCGCAGGGGTTCGTAGAGTGTCAGGTTGCTGCGTATCTCCACCAGGTCGTTGTAGGTGCTGCGGACAAAGATGATGTTGTTGATGGCTGGCACCAGCCGCGTGCGGCGGTTCTCGGTGCGATACTCCATCGGAATGTACGTCTCGCACACCTTTTCTTCCTTGTCGAGGCGTTCCTTCATCGTCATCAGGCGCGGCGGGGTCGAGTTCCTCACCCTGAGCGGGTACCAGTATAGCGCCTTACGGTCGAGCATAGCCGAGTTCAGTTGAGACAAAATCTTAGGGTCACCATGCAACCTTGCATGGCGCGGACGGATGATTCCGACGATGGTATTGTCCGTTTTGTACTGATTAGCAGCGACATAATAAGACAACGTTATGCTCTCGTTCCCATCAACAGGGTATATTCCAAATACAAAGTTACAAAAAATATTCTGATTATGAATAATCTTTGGAACGAAAAAAGCGGAATATCAAGAAAAATAATAAGTAACACAGAAAGAGGATTTTGCAAAGCCGGAAAAAACAAAATGACAACGACGCGAGAGAAAGTTCCGCCATCGGCGATGAACGGACGGACGTCGACGATGGATGTACGGAC
>CAMOUQ010000161.1 GCA_946626595.1 uncultured Prevotellaceae bacterium
TCAGACAATAGTAAGGTTGGAGGTCAGACAATACGTCGATTGAACCCCGTCCTATCGGGGGCGTAAAATCGGGCCTTGCGGGATATATCAAAAAACTATGGGGAAAGATGGCGGAATCCAGAAAAAAAAACGTATCTTTGCCCTGAAATGTAACGGACGAACTGTCATGGAAACAATAGAACAAGGAGAACAGGAACGGGCGCTGCGACTGGCAACGGAAGCAGGGCACATACTGCTTGAAAACGGGGCGGAGATAAGCCGCGTGGAGGAGACGATGGAACGCATCGCGTCGACCTACGATGTGCAGGGCGAGAGCTTCTTCGTGCTGAGCAACGGCATCATCACTACCGGAAACCAATATGCACGCGCGGAGTTCATACCGATACGTGGCACCCAATTGAGCCGAGTGGTGGAGGTGAACCAACTGAGCCGCGATGTGGTGGCCACCCGGATGCCACTCGACGAGCTGGAAGCGCGCTTGCGTTCCATCCGTGCCGGGAAGGCAATGCCCTGGTGGGAGGTCGTGTTGGGCATAGCGCTGGGAGTGGCCTCGTTCTGCATCCTCTTCGGAGGCAGTCTGACGGATGCAGCGGCCACCTTTGTCTGCGGTCTGCCGTTGGGGCTGTTCATGAACTTTGTCCACATGAGCCGCATCTTCAATAATCTGTTCGGCGGACTGGTGGGCGGTCTGCTCTGTGTGTTGTCCGTGACAATGGGCTTCGGCGAGCATCTGCCGAACATGATCATCGGCACCATCATCGCCCTGGTGCCCGGAGTGCCCTTCACCAATGGTATGCGCGACCTGGGCAACGAAGACTATATAGCCGGAGCTACCCGCTTGATGGATGCCTTCCTGGCCTTTGTGTGCATAGCGCTCGGGGTGGCGCTGGCCTTCATCCTCGACGGCTTGCTGTCCGACGGACTGATGCAACTCGGTCGGCCTACGACCGATGCCTTTGCAGCGTCGTGGTTTGTACAGCTGCCAGCGGCCTTCATCGGCACGGTGGGCTTCTCGGCCCTTTTCGGTGCTCCGCGCCGGTGCTATCTGTATTGCGGATTGACCGGAATGATGGGGTGGATGGTCTATCTGTGGGTGTTGCAGTGGGGTGTGCAGCATGTGGTGGCTGCTGCCTTCATGGGAGCCCTGACGGTGGCTGCGATGAGTGCCGTGCTGGCCATCGTGTGCCGGTGCCCCTCCACGGTATTCCTCATTTGCGGCATCATACCGCTCGTGCCCGGAGGCGGCATCTTCTGGACGGCATATTATCTGGTGGGCGACCAGTTGCGATTGGCGGCTACCACGGGGTTCACTGCCCTCAAGGTGACCATAGCCATAGCAGGTGGCATCATTCTGATGGGCCCCATTGCCGGGCGGCTGAATAAACGTCGCAAGCGGGGGTGAGGCGGCAGACCGAGTTACATAACCAGCAGGCCGGCCAGTCCGCAGAGCAGGATGACCCGGATGGGGTTGATGCGATAGACCTTTGTACTGACAAAGGCAAAAAGGAAGAGCGCTACGCTTATCCAGAACTGCCAGGGATTGTCGCCAGGTGTGGAGAAGTTCTCGGGCGTCATCAGGCAGAGCGAAGCGGCAGCCAACAGACCTACGACAGCCGGACGGAGCCACGAGAAGACGTGTTCCACGACGGGGTGATTCTTGTATGACATGAGGAAACGGCTGATGAGTATCATCAGTATAAATGAGGGCAGGACAACGGCAAACGTAGATATGACACTGCCCAGGATGCCCCAGTACCAGGCGTGCCCGGCATTGGTGAGGGCCGTGTAGCCTACGTAGGTGGCCGAGTTGATGCCTATGGGGCCGGGGGTCATCTGCGAGACGGCTACAATGTCGGTGAACTGACTGGTGGTCATCCAATGGTAGTGGCCGACGACTTCGCCCTGTATCATCGATATCATGGCATAGCCACCGCCGAAGCCGAACAGGCCTATCTGGAAGAATGTCCAAAAGAGAAGGAAGTAAAGACTGAGCATTACGATATTACCTTTTCTATTTACTGTTTACTGTTTATAACTTGTCGTCCTTGATTTGTCCGTAGAGATAACCTCCGATGCCGGCAAGCAGAATGACGTAGATGGGACTGACGCCAAGGAGCCAGATGAGCACGGTGGCCAGGATGGGAATCCAGATGTTGTAGCGACTGATCTTGGCCATCTGCGCCATCTTGAAGACGGGGGCGGCGATGAGTGCCACCACGGCCGGACGTATGCCTCGGAAGATGCGTTCGACGTAGACGTTGTCGCGGAACTGCTGGAAGCAGAGGGCGATGGCCAGGATGATGAGAAACGAGGGTAGGGCAGTGCCCAGGGTGGTGACGACGGCGCCGCGCTTGCCTCTCAGCTTGTAGCCGATGAAGATGCCGATGTTGATGGCAAAGATGCCCGGGCACGACTGGGCTACGGCTATCAGGTCGAGCAATTCCTCACGTGCCACCCACCGCTTCTCGTCGACAACCTTGGCCTCGATGAGCGGAATCATGGCGTAGCCGCCACCGATGGTGAACAGTCCGATGCGGAAGAATGTACTAAAGAGTTCCCACATTTCTCATTTCCTCATTCTCTC
>CAMOUQ010000162.1 GCA_946626595.1 uncultured Prevotellaceae bacterium
GCAAGGTGGCCGAGACGTATAACATCGGCGGATTCAACGAGTGGAAGAACATCGATATCATCAAGGTGCTCATCAACACCGTCGACCGACTGCTCGGACGGCCCGAGGGCGCCGACATGGACCTCATCACCTACGTCACCGACCGTGCCGGCCACGACCTGCGCTATGCCATCGACAGCACCAAGTTGCAGCGCGAACTGGGCTGGGAACCCAGCCTGCAGTTTGAGGAGGGAATAGAGAAGACCGTCCGCTGGTATCTGGACAACCAGGAGTGGATGGACAACGTGACGAGCGGAGACTACCTGAAGTATTACAACGACATGTATGCCAACCGCTAAGGAAACTAAAACGTATTTTATGAAGACAGCATTGATAACCGGAATCACCGGTCAGGACGGCAGTTTCCTGGCCGAGTTCCTCCTGGAAAAGGGATACGAAGTGCACGGAACCATCCGACGCAGCAGCGTGGACTTCCGCGAACGCATCGCCCACCTGGAAGGTAAACCCCACTTCCACCTGCACTATGCCGACCTGGGCGACTCCATGAGCGTGCTGGGCGTCGTCGGCAAGGTGCGCCCGGATGAGATTTATAACCTGGCCGCACAGAGCCACGTACAGGTGTCGTTCGACTCGCCTGAATTTACGGCCGACGTCGACGCCGTGGGCGTGCTGCGCATCCTGGAGGCCGTGCGCCAACTGGGTATGGCAGACACCTGCCGCATCTATCAGGCCTCGACCAGCGAACTCTACGGCAAGGTGGAGGAGGTTCCCCAGAACGAGAACACCCCGTTCCACCCCTACAGCCCCTATGCCGTAGCCAAACTCTACGGCTTCTGGATAGTGAAGGAGTACCGCGAGGCCTACAACATGTTCTGCTGCTCGGGCATCCTCTTCAACCACGAGTCGGAGCGCCGGGGCGAGACCTTCGTGACCCGCAAGATAACACTGGCCGCAGCACGCATCAGTCAGGGCCTGCAGGACTGCCTCTATCTGGGCAACCTGGACAGCCTGCGCGACTGGGGCTATGCCAAGGACTACGTAGAATGCATGTGGCTCATCCTGCAGAACGACAAACCCGAGGACTTCGTCATCGCCACTGGCGTGCAGCACAGTGTCCGCGAGTTTGCCGACCTGGCCTTCCGCCATGCAGGCATCGAACTGAAGTTCGAGGGCAAGGGCATCAATGAAAAGGGCATCTGCGTGAAGGGGCCCGAGCACCTCATCGGCAAGACCGTGGTGGCCGTCAGCGAGGATTTCTATCGTCCGACGGACGTGGTGAACCTCTGGGGCGACCCCACCAAGGCCAAGGCCAAGCTCCGCTGGAATCCGAACAAGACCAGCTTCGAGGAACTGGTGAAGCTCATGGTGGAGCACGACATTGCCAAGGTGGCCGCCGAGGGCGCTGCCGCCAAGGTGCGCACGAATCTCGCAGAATATCTCGAAAAAGGTATTGTTAAATGAATACCACACAGAAAGCACAGAAAGCACAGAAACACTGCTCTGGTGAAAGACTGAAACGTGATGACAGTCAACGACATCACATACGAGATTCGTGGGGCCATCTACGACGTTTATAAAGAACTTGGTCCTGGGCTCTTAGAGTCGGTTTACGAAGAGGTGCTGTGTTTTGAATTGCAGAAGCGAGGCTTATTCGTTGAACGGCAGCGGCAAGTACCAATTTATTATAAGGGAAATATTCTGAAGACCAACTTAAGAATAGACCTTTTGGTAGAAGATGCAGTCATAGTTGAGTTGAAATCTGTCGAAGAAATGAAGAAGGTATTTGCAAAGCAACTACTTACGTATTTGCGGCTGACAGATAAGAAGATTGGGATTCTGGTAAACTTTAACACGGATAATATATTAAAGGCAATAACTCGCATTGCGAATTAAATTTCTGTGATTTCCGTGGTTTCTGTGTGAAATATAATAATTTTATTTGTGTGAAATGTTAAGTAAAGATAGTAAAATATACGTGGCCGGGCACAACGGCCTGGTGGGAAGCGCTATTTGGAACAATCTGAGGTCTCGTGGCTACGAGAACCTTGTGGGGAGAAGCCATAAAGAACTTGACCTCACGGACCAGTGTGCCGTCAGGAGGTTCTTCGACACGGAGCGCCCCGATGCGGTAGTACTGGCCGCAGCTTTCGTGGGAGGCATCATGGCCAACAGCCTCTATCGCGCCGACTTCATCATGATGAACATGAAGATTCAGTGCAACGTGATAAGCGAGGCCTACGCACACGGCGTGAAGAAACTGCTCTTCCTCGGCTCCACTTGCATCTATCCCAAGAATGCCCCGCAGCCGATGAAGGAAGACTGCCTGCTGACCTCACCCCTGGAGTACACCAACGAGGAGTATGCCATCGCCAAGATTGCGGGCCTGAAGATGTGCGAGAGCTACAACCTGCAGTACGGCACCAACTACATCGCCGTGATGCCCACCAACCTGTACGGCCCCAACGACAACTTCCATCTGGAGAACAGTCACGTGATGCCCGCCATGATGC